>WFXO01000026.1 GCA_015490555.1 Caldifarciminota bacterium
GGGCAAAAGATTGCAGAGACTGCCATTGTTTTGGGGATAGGAGTACCGGGGGTTCCGCTTTACTTTTCCAACCGAGTATGGCTCACCCTCGGATGGGGCGGCTTCCTGCTTCAAGAATATGTGGAGGGGTTGGAGCATTTCTTTGAGAATCACCGGCACCTGGTCTGGTACCGGGACGTTGAGGAGGCCGTGGACCTGATTGCATGGTATCTGGCACATCCTGGCCCACGCGAGCGAATCGCCCTTCAAGGCTGTCAACAGGTCCAGCGGTTTCACACCTACGATCAAAGGATCCAGGTGCTCCTTCAGTCCGTGGGACTCTGGCCGGAAGTCTCTGGATCTTAAATCTTGTTGAAGTTCCTTGCCTTGTGGGAAGGGCAACGGTATAATCCAGACCCTCGGGTTTTTAACCATACTCAGGCCTTAAGGAGGCATGGATGTCAGAGAAACGACTCCAATGGACACTCTTTGCGTTGGTCTCGGCGGTTGTCTGGTTGATCTACTTTAGAACGACGGCGCCGACCGTCGTCTTCTGGGATGTCGGGGAGTTCCTGGCCACCTCCGCCATCCTCGGAATTCCTCACCCGCCCGGCACCCCCCTCTATGTGATCCTCGGGAAATTTATGACCCTCCTCCCGTTGCCCTTGGACTTCTTGTACAAACTGATCACAGGGGTCGATGCTCGGAACCTAGTTCTCAAAATCACCTCGATTTCAATCACGACTGGGGCTCTGACGGCAGGTTTCGTGTACTTACTGATCGTGAAGACTCTGAACCTCTGGAACCGAGAGTTACCCCGGCCCCTGGTCCATGTCTCCGGCATCTTCGGTGCCCTGATCGGCGCACTGGCGTCAACGGTCTGGTTTAACTCAACCGAAGCCGAGACCTACACTCCCGCAAATTTCGTCATCCTGCTGACGGCCTGGCTGGCTTTTGAGTGGTGGGAACGGAAGGACAACCCCAAAAGCCTGGCCATTCTCATCTTTATCGGGTATGTGACCAGTTTGTTCTCCGGCATTCATCTGGGTGCGTTGTTGGGTTTCCCGGCCATCTTGGCTTTTATCTTTGTCGTCAAAAGGGATCTCCTCTGGGATGTGAAACTGGTTCCACTGATTTCCGTCTTCTTCCTGCTGGTTCTGGCGACCAAACTCTCTTATGAACCCTCCACGGTCTCCCAATGGCTTAACCTCTTTTTCCAGGCGGTTCTCTTCGCTTACCTCTACGTACAGAAGGACCTCGATTTCAATGACACCTGGGTCATTGTTATGGGCATCGCCTTTGCGGGCACCGCTTTTGGCATCCTGAGCCATAACTTCGGTTTCCAGATCGCCGGCTCGCTCCTGGCTTCGATCGGCATCTTTTTCAAAGATGAACTTTACCGAGATTGGCGCGGCTTTGCATTTTTAATGATGTTCTTCGCGTTCACAACGGAACTCTTCCTGATCATCCGGGCCAAGTGGGGTGCGATGCACCCCGAACTCCTACGCATTAATGAGGCGGAGCCCGATGACTGGCGCTCTTTCCTCGATGTCTTGACCCGAAAACAGTATGAACCCATGAAACTCCTCCCTCGCCGGATTCCTTTCATGGACCAGTTAGCGGTCTTCTGGCTTTACTATTCCTGGCAATATGGCCAGTTGCTCTTGCCCGTGACCTTATTGGCAATCTTCGGAATCCTGACCCACTTCGCCAACGAGCGGAAATCCTTTGTGTTGTTGGGAGGGCTCTTGATTCTGGGAACCCTCGGGTTACTGATCTACTTGAACCTCAAGGATTCGCCCAGTCAACCGATCAATCCCTTAAATCCAAAAGAGGTCCGGGATCGAGACTACTTCTTTGCCCTGGGGTACACCATGATCGGGCTGTATGCCGGGATCGGGCTGTACGAAGTGATGCGTCTTATCTGGGCGAACCTCCGGTTAAAAGTTCTCTCCTACGCCGTTGGCATCCTCGTCGCCATTGGATTGGTCGGCTGGCAATTCGCCTGGGCCTTCCCCTACCGGGATCGGTCCCATAACTTCATTGCTGAAGACTATGCGTACAACATGCTCATCTCCCCTCAAGGGCACGCGGTGATGTTCACCAATGGGGATAACGACACGTTCCCCCTATGGTTTGATCAGGAAGCCCTGGGAATCCGGAAAGACGTCATTATCGCCAACTTATCCCTTCTAAACACCAACTGGTATGTGCGGCAACTGAAGGGATGGGGTGCACCGATTTCCTTCAGTGATGCGGAGATTGACAAACTCCTCCCTGTCTATCCCCTTTCCGATGGCCGGTATCTCATGCTGAAAGATTTGATGATCCGCGACATGATCGCCACCAGTGCGGGGTATCAGCCGGCAGATGACGAGTATGTGACCTTGCCTGGGAATATTCGGGTCCCCAGAATTTACTTCGCCTCCAAACAAGAATTCCTGAAAGAAGTGATTGACGGTGCCACCTTCAAGGTGCCCATTTACTTCGCCATCACGGTCTCCCGCGACAATATGAAGGGATGGGAGGATTACCTTTTGATGGAGGGGCTGGCTTTCCGGTTGGTGGGACATAAGGTAGGGATGGGCGGAGGCCTGGAGGGGATCAATGCCGAGTACACCCGCCGGCTCCTTCATGATGACATGCCTCCGGACTCCTTCCTCATGAAATACGCCGAAAAGGTCTTCCCCGATCCGAAGGTATTCCGGTATCGAGGGGTCTTTAACCCGAAAGTCTGGAAAGACGCAACCCACGAAAAACTCATCCGAAATTACGCGTCTGTGAGCCTGCGGCTCAGTTTGTACTATGACAATCTCGGGGACACCCGGCGTTCTGCGGAGGAACTGGCCCTCTCGCGGAAGTTTCTGGATCAGTTGAATATCAAGCAGGACATTTTGAATCAACTGTTGGCCATTGATACCCGATTGGGGGTCCTGTATCGGGATCTGGGGGACTACATGAAGTCCGTGGAGTCCTTTCAGCGGGCCCTGGAGATTACGGAAAATCCCGTGATTTACAAGGAAATGGCCAAAAGTTACCTCCTCGCCGGGGACACTACCAAAGCGGTAGAGAGTTATGAGGTGGCCCGATCGATGTCCCCGAATGACCGGGAAGTGGTCCTTGCCTTAAGTGATCTCTATCGAAGTCAAGGGCGTGTGGCCAAAGCAGATTCCCTCCTTCGAGAATGGGTGGCCAGACACCCCAAGGACAGCACGATCCTCAAGAACCTCCAAGGATCAGGAGAATAACCATGGCGCATGCGTATACACCTGGATTGAAAGTAACCCGTTTAGACTGGGTTCGGAAGGTCCGCCGACTCCCGATTAAGGGAGAGGTCGTGGTGAACGTCGGGGACCGGGTCCAGGCCGAAGACGTGGTTGCCCGGACCGAGTTACCCGGCAATGTACAGCCAATCAACGTGGCGGGCTTGCTCTCCATCCCTCCGGAAGAACTTCCTCAGGTCATGCTGAAAAAGGAAGGCGACGCGGTGAAAAAGGACGAAGTGATCGCGATGTCCAAAGGCTTCTTCGGACTCTTCAAATCTACCGTGACCGCGCCCGCGGATGGCGTGATCGAAAGCATCTCTAAGGTCACTGGACAAGTCATCCTCCGAGAGCCTCCCATCCCTGTGGAAGTGATCGCCTATATCGACGGAGAAGTGGTAGAAGTTCTCCAGGATGAAGGCGTCGTGGTGCAAACAAAAGGAAGTTTCATCCAAGGAATCTTTGGGATCGGGGGAGAACGGATCGGCATCCTCCGGGTTGCGGTAGACTCCCCCGAAGAAGTCCTCACCGTCGACCATATCCGCCCGGATGACAAGGGAAAAATCATTGTGGGAGGCTCCTTCGTGACCAAGGACGTCCTGGACAAAGCCGTGGAAGTGGGCGCTTGTGGAATCGTCGTAGGTGGAATTGATGATGAAAACCTGCGCGCCTTCTTAGGATACGATATCGGTGTCGCGATTACCGGAAACGAACAGAAGGGGATCACCCTGATCCTCACCGAAGGGTTTGGCAAAATTGCCATGGCACACCGGACCTTTGAACTCCTGAAAGAACTGGAAGGGAAAAAGGCTTCCATCAACGGTGCGACTCAAATCCGCGCCGGGGTGATCCGACCAGAGGTCATCGTCCCCTTGGAGACAGACGAAGAGCCCAAACGGGAGGACACGCTGAAGGAAGGACTTGTAGTGGGAAGCATGGTTCGGGTGATCCGGGAGCCTTACTTCGGCCGGATCGGGAAGGTCGTGGCCCTTCCTCCAGAACTCCAGGTCATCGAAACCGAGGCCAAAGTTCGGGTCCTGGAACTGGAATTTCCGAACGGCGAACGGGCGGTGATCCCCCGCGCCAATGTCGAAATCATCGAGGAGTGATCTATGGAAAAACGAATTTTGGTGATCTTGGACCCCGATGTCGCTCCGGGATTTCAACTGGCCGGGATTGATGTCTGGACCGCCTCGACACCCGAAGAGGCCCAGAAGTTCGCTGAACAGGCCCTGGCTTCCGAAGAGTACGGCATCGTCATCCTGGAAGAGGAATTCCTGGAGCAGTTCCCCCAAAAACTCAAAGACCAGGTCATGGACAGTGTGATCCCCTTGGTCCTGCCAGTTTCCATCAAGAAGACCGGAAAGATCGACGTCGCGGAATACCTGGAAAGCATCATCAAACGTGCAACCGGGTACCAAATTAAAGTCCGAGGATAATCCCCGCCCCCATGGGTGGGAACTGGGTCTACGGCCGCACAGTGTGGGGATCCTGAAATCTTACCCTAAAACATGGGATTTCTACTCTGGATGATGGTTTCTATGACATCGGTAAGGACCGGGGTATGGGTGGTCGCCCGTGACCTGCGGACACCGGAATCGGTCCAAGAACTTATCCGTTTTGTCCAAGACCACGGCTTAAAAGTGGTCATTGCCCAGGTGGTCGTGGGCGGCTATGCGTATTATCCCTCCCAGATTTTGCCACGTACGGAATACCATCAAGACACCCCCGACTTTGATCCCTTGCAAACCCTCATCGATTCCCTCAAACCCCAAGGTGTCGAAATCCACGCCTGGATCAACACCCTCCTCTACTGGTCACGGGACTCCCTTCCGAAGGACAGCATGCACGTCTGTAACCAACATCCGGATTGGTTCATGCGGGACGATGAATTGAAGCCTTTAATCGAATATACCGGCGAAGACCGAACCATGAAAGGCATCGACGGCATGTTCCTCGATCCGACCCGACCGGAGATCCGTGACTTCGTCGCACGGGTCTACCAGGAGGTGGCTTCACAGTATGATGTGGATTTTGTCCACCTGGACTTTGTCCGGTATCCAGGGAATCGGTTTGGATTTACGGCAGACCGCGATCGAACGATGGAGGTGACAGGCGTCGATCCCCTCCTCATCGATCCCGCGAGTCGAGCCTATGCCCCCCGGTGGCATACCGCTCAGACTCTGGATGTCTTAGATCGATGGTACCGCTCGAAGTACATGGTCTGGAACGCGGAGCGGGCCGCAGCCATTACACAGTTGGTTCAGCAAATCTCCCGGGCGATCCAACCCTATGGGGTGAAATTAAGCGGGGCCGTTTTCCCCAATCCCGGAAGTGCCTACCACATCCTTGCCCAGGATTGGCGGACCTGGCAGGAGAACGGCAGCCTCCAGGTGCCAGTTCCCATGGCCTATACCCGATTTCCCAAACGGTTTGAAGAGTACGCAGATGCCTTGAAAGAACGATTGGCAAAAGGACCGGTCTACCTCGGCATCGGCGTGTGGCTGGAACACGCCGAGAACTACGTGCCCAAAGAGATCCGGACGGCGGTACAGCAGGGATTCGATACCCTCATTTTCTTTGACTACGGCAACCTCAAAAACAACAACCGTTTGATCCGAAGGCTCCAACGCATGCATGTGCTTCAATGAAATGGCTGATCGTTGCATTGATCATGGGACCAGGGACTAAGGCCAAAGTCCAGCGGTTGACCGTGGACCAGAAGTACTCGCCGGCAGAGGCCAGGAAACTGGCAGAGCCCCGGCAATTGCTGGAAGATCGGCTCCTCGAGATGGCCCACCAACAGTGGGGGGATTCCCTCCCTGAAGAAAGCATCGACCGTATGCTGAACTTGTTAAAAAAGGAGTTCGCCTCCCAATCTGCTTTTCAGGCCCTCCTCCAGGAACTGGGGTTGGATGAAGCAACGGTCCGGTCTGAACTCAAAGACGATCTTCTGAGATTCAAAGTCCTCGACCACATCTACCAAGAGGTCTTGCCAGAAGACACCGAGGTCGTTGAAGTTCCCGAAGAACGGGTCTACCGGGAGATCTACATCCCCGCACCGCCTTATATCTCCACTTGGGATCGGTTCAATGCGCGCCTCTACACGTGGATGCTCTGGATCCGCTTGAAACTCGGAGGGGACTTCCAGAAGTTTGCTCGGAAGTATTCCCATGGTCGGACCGCCCGATTGGGGGGCATCCGGGAACCCATCGTCCTGGACCCCCGGAACCCCATCTCTCGGACTGTCTTTACCTTGGATCTCCAAACGTTTTCCCGCCCCGTTGAGACCCGATGGGGCTTCTACCTGCTTTACCTCGAAGAGGTCCGGCCCGCGCATACGGCTCCCTTTGGGACCCTCCCTTGGCGATTGAAACGGGCCGTTGTGTACCAACGCATGAAGGAGAAACTCGAAGCCCTCACGGGTCTGAAACTCCAATAGGGAGTGATTCACCATGCCACTTCGTTCCCCTTCCAGGCTTCTGCCAGGCAGGGTCCTGGCCGTGTTATTGGTTTTTGTTTGGATCGCTGGGGCCCGGTGTGGGAGAATGCAGAATCCCGCACAAATCCTGGACATCCAGGCCCCGGATAGCGTTCTGGTGGGGACCCTCTTCCCGGTCAAAGTGGTCGTTTTCCTCCCTAACCCCTGCTGGAGGCTCCAATGGCTATCTGCCTTTCCCACCCGGCAGGGCTACCAACTGGAAGGCGAAATTGTCCGAACCGACGGGATTTGTCCTCAATACACCACGTCTACGAGTACGACCCTCTACCTGTGGGCATGGCCGAGACAGCGGATGGTCCTCTCGAATCCCGACGGGACAGTCCAGGAGACTGTTTGGGTAAAGGGCTAACGGACCCCAAGGCGAACTACCCTCCGCCATAGGTTTTGTGTGCCTACCCGGAGGTGTAAGAAATACACGCCGGGAACCCGAGGGGTAGCAATGTCGATTTGGTACGCGATTCTGGTCTTGTGTCCCTGCAAAACCCTCCGTCCGGAGACGTCATAAAAAGCCCAATCCAGGGGGGTATCCGGAAGACGGCCTTGGAAGCGAAGGATCAGACGGGAGCCCACGGGATTAGGATACGGTTTTAACCGCCAAGCAAGATCCCAGCCTGGACCGCGTTCCGCTACGTGCGTTGTTGAGACATATGGGTAGTACTCATTCGCTTCGATATCACCGTTGACCTGGACCGGTGGCGGGACCTGCCACTGAAGATAGCCCCCGTCCTGGGTTTCATAAGAACCCACGGCCAGATAGACGGTATCCGGTCGGAACCCCAGCAGGGGCTCGAGCCGTACTTCGCCCTCTAACACCCCACTGGTCCAGGGCGAGGCGGCCCAGCGAACCACCGTGGTATCCGTCAAATAGGTCCCATCGGCCCGATACCATCCCGCCCAGTTGTTGTCATTTTCATCCGCCAAGAAGAGGTCATATCGGGCGACCTGGCCGTTCTTGGCCCAGGGCGCAGGGATCAAGGTCGTGGGTGCCGTGCTCACAAAAATAAAGTGATCATTTTGGAACCCCGGCGCCCCATCTCCCGCCGACTCCGTCGCTACATAAAGCCGACCGGAGTCTGCAATGTAATAGGCCCAGAGATGCATGTCGCCATGGGAAGAGAGGAGCATCGCAATGCCATCTAAGACCCCGTCCATGTGGAACCGGATGGCCCCGACGGTATAAGCGTAGTTTTGGCCGTTGTTGTTATCCCAGGCCTCGTTACCCCAGGAGTCCTGGGCATGAAGGGCAAACTCGACCTGTGCGCCGTAAGACTGACCGGGAATCCACCCTCCATAAAGGGTGGGGTCTGGCTGACCGTTCCCATTCCAGTCATGGGATCCACCGTCGTCCACCCGCATGTCAATATCGGGATAGATCCATTGATTGTTGACGCCGTACCGGATCCGGACCCATTGGACCCCGGAGGGATCCGACACCTCTGTCGTCACCAACGCAGAATCCCCTGGCAATACGTTTTCTGGGGCCTGGGTATTCCAAAACAGGGGGCCTTCTAAGTCTCCCGGGCCGGGTTCTGCAACTTCCGGACTCGCCGTTCCCGCGTAGAAAAATAGGCGATAGGACCCCGACACCCCTCCCAACTCGATCTTCTCTGCTCCTCCCGTGATCTTGCCGAGATTGTGATAAACCAAGCCTTGTCCGGACCCGTAAAGATACACCGCATAATAGCCGGAAACGGTGTCCTGATAGCCTGCATAGGTCCAGCCATTGGGTGTGATGCCGTTGACAAACCGCAGGCTGTACCCTGAGGTGATTTGATGGTGCAGGTCCGGGGTAACCGCTGACTTGGTCCAGTTGTTCCATGCCGTCTGGACGCGTTGCTCCACATAGGGCGTGAAAGACCGGAGGATGACGGTTTTGGTTACGTCTGTAGAGGGATTGCCCTGCCAGTCGTAGGCTTCATTCAAGATCAGTTTGGCAGAATCCCCCCCGAAGTTCTGGGCCTGGATCTGGAACCACGAATTTTCGGCCTGGCTTTCATGGAAAAGGCCTGTATGTCCCCCATCATCGTAATCCCCTTCGCCCCCGAAGAACCCCATCCAGTTTCCCACTGCGGTCCGGCCATCTTCTGTGACTACCAGGAGTGCGCGTCCTCCCCGTTTCTCAAAAATCAGGGCCATCTGAGGGTTGTAGAGGAGATACTCCTGGATGCCGTCTTCGTCTACATCCCCAGAATCAGCCCAGGCGACCCCCAGATTCTTCAAACTATCCAGCCAGGTCTGAGCCCAGGCGTACAGTCCTCCATATCGTGAGTGATTCCATTGATTTTTCCCCCAGCCTGCCAAGGTAAAAGAGTTTGCCCCTGGGTCCCAGGAATGCCAGGCCGTTTCGTAAAGATTGGCCATGGTGGTGACCCATCCCAAAGTGGTAAACGGCCCCGACTGGGGGAGGAGGCGAAGGGCCCCGTAGGCAGATTTCCAGAGGTCCTCGTAATCGCCATGAACTCCGTTGTTGTTTAAGTCTCGTGCAAGGCCACATTCATAAGCCTGGGTCGACTTAAAGTCGTTGTACCAGTTGTCATAAGAGCCACCGGTCCAGTTGTGAAGTTCATCATACGCCGCATAAGCAATGTCAATCACCGGAGGGTCGTTGTTCGGATCGTTGTCATCGTACATCTTATCCAGTCCCCACCACTTGCAGGCCTCAGAAATATAGACCGGTTGAATCCAGTTTTGGCTGGCAGCCCATGCGATATTGGCATCGTAAGAGTTGGCAGGTGCGCCCGGTTGTCCAAAATCCCAACCTGCAACGCCTGCGGCCTTCTCCCAGTCATCTCCATAGATGACGACCTGCTCCTGATCCGGGTCGTTATAGAGTTGCCAGAGCAAACTGTTGAGGGAGTTCCCCGGTGCAGAAACGTTATTCCAGACCCAGTTGTCTCGTGCTGTTTTCGAGATAAACACCACAAAGACCATATTGCCCTGGCTATCATACATTCGATGAACCTTGAAAGGGTTCGTGCACGGGGTTCCATCAGGGAAGGTATGGGGATACCAACCATGGACATTGTCATCCAGGACGATTGCCGGAGGAATCCAGACATAATTTCCGCCCGAGGTATAGCCATACTTGCCATACACTTCATTCAAGACCTGGATCAGGGAATAGGGCATCTGGCTCTCGTTTTTCCAGACTCGTTCAGGCACCCAGATCACGGTAGGTTCATTCGGACGACCGGGTTCTTTCACGACTGTGGCGTACAGGGTCTTGACATAGGCCATCGAGGCCCGATTCATCTCAGAATCGGCATACGGCAAAATGTTTTCTGCGTAACTCCCAGCAACGAGGGAGATCAAGGGGTTTTTGAGTTTTTCGATGAGACCGCGATCGTTCAAATTCCACGCATAGGATTGAAGCAATGGCCCGGAAATATGGATCTCCACAGGAACCCCGTAAGCGAGATGGGTATCCAAGGTTCGATGGTAACTGTTTCCTACATACCCTGGATCTCCCGGCAAGAGGGCATAAGAGCCGTTATCGGAAAATCCTTGATTTCCGTGGTGGAGGAATGCGACCTTGACCGTTTGTGATAGAAGGACGCCAACAATGAGCCAGGACATGCCTTTATTGTAGGGCAAAAACGCACTATGAAAGGAGAAGAAATGAACGGAGAGAAGCCTATTGACGCTTCATCGAACTGATCTTCTCTCGACGGGTGGCTTCTTCTTCGACCTCCTGCCAGCGCTGGATCAAATAGTCCTTCATTTCTTCGAACACCATGGCTTGCCCTTCGTAATACTCTTCAACATCCGCCCCCTCCACATGCCGGAGTTCGTTGACAATGGACGCAACCCGGGCATTGTAAAGCGGGATCATCAGTTCAACCAACTTCCCTTTATGTCTGGGGGTTTCGTGATACGCAACCGCAAAGTCATACACGATTTTCACCCAATGCTCTACCGAGAGATAAAAGTTTTCCGGAGGCAACTGGGAGGTCTTTTCTAAGTCACGGTAGGTTTCACTTCCAACGATTTGGTGCCATACCGGCCCGAAGTTTTTCAACCCAACCACAAAAGACTCAACAAGGGCGTGGACATTGATGTCAAAGGGTCGGATCTCCCCGGGGATCTCCTTGCCGAGGATTGGAACCTCTTCACTTCCCCGGATCTTTTGCCAATAGGGGGCATATTTTTCCATCAGGGCATACAGGGTGCCCACGACTTGACGGAACATGGGGCCTAAATGTTCTGCGGGATCCTTTGCGGCGTGGATTTTGACCCCAAGGCGAGCCTGTGCGATCCGGAATCCCCGGACAATCGCCAAGGTGGTGAGCCAGATGTCGATCCCGAACTTCGCAACATCGGTTTCCCACACATCCTCTTCTAAGGCCACCCGGAACATCGGACGGGAGATGGCGAAATCCCCGCCAATCGGCTGGCGGATGCGTTTCCCGTACAGGGCCCGGTTCAAGTTATAGGCGATGGTGTTGGTGATGGTCCCATCCAGTTTGTATCGCCGATAATACGGAGCAATGAAGTCATAGCCTTCGTCCAGGATGGGCTCGGCGAGGTTGGGGATCCACTCTGGTAAAATGGATTTCAAATCCGCATCCAGGAGGATCACCAAACGGGCTTTAACGAACCGAGCGGCCTCAAAGATCCCACGGACCGCAGACCCTTTCCCCGGAACCCCCCGGTAGATCATCACAATTTTTTCGATATTGAAGGTTTCGACATCGGTCTCACGTGCAACTTCCCGAGTATCATCCGTGGAGCCCCCGTCGGATACCAGGATGAGGCTTCGGAACCGGGGATAGTAACGGCTCAGTCCCAAGGCTGCGGTTTCAATCACATGCTGGATGGTATCTTGGGCATTAAAGCAGGGGATGCCGACGACAAGATCGGCCTCCCCGATCCGCTCCAACCGACGCCGGGCATCTTCTCTTAATGCGGTGGAAAACCTCCGACCGTTCATGGTGGCCTCCTTACGCCTCCGGGTTGGATAAGTTTAGGGCATCCAAGGCCCATTTCAACGCTGCGGCCCACCCCGCGGGTCCGGGAGAAGGGGCCACATGCCAATCCGGCCGTTGGAGTTCTGGATGGGGGCCCTCCTTTCCAGGAATCACGATCGCAAGATCCACAGCCTCTAAAAATTCTTTGTCATTAGGACTGTTGCCTAAGCCGATACTGACAACCTTCTGGCCCGGATGCGCTTCCTTAAAAAGTTGAATCAAGATCCGGACCGTGGGGCCTTTGCCGGCCCGAAGACCGATGAGATGGGAAAACCGGTCTCCTTGGACCACACGGAATCCTCGGCTCTTCGCCGACTGGTGGAGCAACTCCTTCAAATGCTCAGGAGGCGTTAAAAAGGGCTCTGAAAACTCTCGTTCCATTGCTCTTTTCGCAGCTTCTACAGAGAGGCCTGTCAATTTTTGGACCTCCTCAAGGTCCATATCCCCGAACCCCCGAAGGGGGACCCCCAGGTCTTCACTCAAATGTCGGAGCCCCTGCCGGGCAATCTCATAAGTACAGCCCAGTTGATACATGCGATATCCTTCAACTTCCACCCCTGGTGCCGTGGGAAGTTCAGGGTAATCGATGGGAACAAACACAGCACTTCCATTTTCGACAATAAAGGGATCTGTCAAGCCGAGTTCACGTCGGAATGCTTCCACCTCGGCCCGGGTTTTGCTCGTTGTGGGGATCAAGGGGATTTTCTTTGATTTCAGGTAGGTTAGGACCTCCAAAGCAGGCCGGTTCTCGTAGGTCTCGGGATCGAGAAGCGTCCCGTCTAAGTCGGTAAAAACCAAGATCCGGGCGGGCATCGTTACGTCGATTGAAGGGGCTCTTCAAGGGCCTCCATCAAGCGGGCCATTACGCCCTCTAAAGCCACCTCCACCCGCCGCCAGTTTGGGATCAACGGAGAACCGAAGGGGTATTTATGTAACTCCTCAAAGGCATTGTCCAAGGCATTGGCGAAGGTTTCGACGGCAGTCATCTCTTCGTGAAGATCGTATCTTAAGTCGTTCATCCGGGCGAGGGCTTCATAAACCCCCACGACCTCCCGTGCCTCGGTCAGGTAGGTCAATTTCAACGTGTGGAAGAGTTCACGGTCAATGACGACGCCCTGGGCGGCGAGGTTCGCAAAGAAGGTCCGAGCAATATCCGAAACCATCCGAAGCAATCCAGTCCGAGGGGTCTTGCCGACCTTTTGGTGCTTGTGATCGTACCGATGTGTCAGTTCGACCTGACAGATGCGGGGGATGGTCACCAGATGGTAGATTTCTGAGAGGATCCCGACCTCGATCCCCCAGTCCGAAGGAAACCGGATTTCCCGAGCAATGTCTGCAAAGGTGGCAAACTCGCCGGACAGAGGGTATCGAAAGTCTGCCATATACTCCAGGAAGTCTGTATGGCCAAAAATCTCCCGAAGAGAACGAACAAAGGGCCAATAAAAGAGTCGGACGACTCGACCATACAGTTTGTTCGAGAAGCGCGCATAGAAGCCCTTGGCGAACTGGTAGCGTAAGGCAACGACGGGATACAAGAGACGAATCAACAAGTTTTTGTCGTATGTCAGAATGTCGGCGTCGTGGAACGCCAACACCGAGACTTCCCCTTTGGCCAAGACGTAGCCCAGTGCTGTCCACACGGCTCGACCTTTACCCGGGGGCCCGAGAGGGAGCAGGCTCTCAATGGCTGCAATCACCTCTTGGACTTTGGGATTGTTATTCCAAAGGAGAACCACTCGGTCGCCCAAGGGCTCAACGATTTTCAAGCCCTGTCGGAACTCCTCCTCGTTCGCACGATCCAGACTAATGTATACACGGGTGACGAAATCTGCCTGTGTCAGTTCCTGGATGATGTTGGCCATCGCGGGGCTGGCTAAGTCGGAATAGAGGGCCGGGATGATCACGCCAATCGGCATTTTCCGGGACGCCCTCCGGATTCGTGCTTCCATCTTCTCAAGGGCCTCTTCCCGGAGGAGTGTAAACGTAGGTACGCGATTGATGTAGAAATCGGCCATGTTCCTTTTATTATAGGTGTGCCCAAGAATCCGGTCAATCTGCGATTTTCCGACCTCCTTACTCGAGATCCTCTCGCGCTTTCCGACTTCAGAGGGTAAACTCCTCCCACTCCACAGGAAACGTTGCTTGACAGATTTGCCAAAAACGGGTAATATTTGACGCAACCGGATTCAGGGCTGATGTCATTTCAATACCGAGACAACCACAAAACGCAATCCTTGGAATTGATCGAGGAGGTTTTTGGCATGGTGCGGAAGCATTTGTGGAGGATCATATCAGTAAAACGGGAGGGGTCTCCATGACAGATCAACATGCAGTCGTCAATGGTCGGTTGGTTCGGGCCTACACCTATGTTGCGCTTTTAGGGATCCTTGTTCCCCTCTTCTTCGCATTGATTCTCGCCGCAAAACTGGTCTGGCCTCAACTCTGGGTCCACACCCCGTGGCTTCAATTTGGACGTCTCCGGGTCTTCCACACCAATGGAGTGATCTATGGCTGGCTCGGGTTGTCCTTCCTCGCTATCCTCAATTACATTGTCCCGAAATTGACCAATCGCCCCTTGCTCTCTGAAAAACTCGCCTGGTGGACCCTGGGGGTATGGGTCATCGCGGTGACCGTCGGACTCGGCGCCATCCTACTCGGACACATGCAAGCCATCGAGTACGCAGAATTCCCCTGGTATGCAGATATCCTTTTTGCGGTTGCGTTCCTCATGGCAACCGTCAACTACCTCGGAACCATTTTCCGGTCGTCGGAAAAACACCTTTATGTCACCTCGTGGTATCTCATCCTGGGCTTTGCGTTTACCGTTCTGAATTACGTGATGGCCAACACGATCCCAGCGTACGCAGCACCTGGGGCGGCTGGCGCTGCAATCACCGGTCTCTGGATTCACAATGCGGTTGGGCTCTTCATTACCCCCATCGGCGTCGGAATCGTGTACTACATGCTCCCCATCATGCTGAAAAAGCCGATCTACAGCCACCTGCTCTCCTTGATCGGGTTTTGGACGCTGGCCTTCTTCTACCCCCTGGGCGGAGCCCATCACTACTTCTTTAGTCCGATCCCCTGGTGGGTTCAGGTGCTGGCTGTCCCCCTGACTGTAGTGCTCTTTGTCGTGGTCGTAACGGTGGTCTATAACTGGATCAAAACCCTGGAGGGCGAATGGCATCGCGTGCCGAAAAACGTTGGATTGACCTTTCTTGTCACAGGAATCATTGCCTACATGGTGACCTGTACCCAGGGGCCCTTCCAGGCCTTTTTGTCTATTCAGAAGGTGATCCACTTTACGGACTGGGTAGTCGCGCATGCCCATCTGGCACTCCTCGGAACCTTCACGTTCTGGAACATCGGGGCCATGTTCTACATCTGGCCGAAAGTGACAGGGAAACAACTGTATTCGACCAAACTCGCCTGGTGGACTTACTGGCTCCTCCTGATCGGCTTCTATGGCTTTTATTTCCTTCCGTTGACTGGGCTGGGCCTCATTGAGGGGTACCTGTGGCTCAGCGGTGCGCCCTTTGCAGACGTCATCCTCGCAGCAAAGCCCATGTGGTTCATGCGATTTTTAGGTGGGCTCTTGATCTACACAGGCCTGCTCCTCTTTGCATACAATCTCTGGCGCTCGGCGACGGCCGGTGCACCGGTCCCCGTCGAAGATGAATCCCAAGACACCCTGTTAACTCCGATGCCCGCCTGAGGAGGGAAGCCTATGCATGGGAAATTAGAAAAGTTTCAAACCATTTTCTTGATCGCAGGGATCGGATTTTTCCTGATCTCTTTTCTTGGGATGGGGCTCGCCCCTTGGACCACCCTCAAAAACCTTCGTCCCCCAGAGGGGATAAAGCCCTACTCAGACCTCGAAGCGCTGGGGCGTCAAATCTACATGCAGGAAGGCTGTTGGCACTGTCATACGCAGTTCGTGCGGCCGGTGGCAAACGAACCCCTCCGGTACGGCCCCGTCTCTACTGCCAACGAATACATGTATGAGATCCCACAACTCTTTGGGACACGACGGGTGGGCCCAGATCTGGCCCGTGAGGCTGGCAAACGGACGGACGATTGGCACTTTGCACACCTTTACAATCCTCAATCCACCGTTCCGTGGTCCGTAATGCCCGGTTTCCCCTGGCTCTTCGAGGAAAAGGATGGTCAAATTGTCCCCACAGAACGGGCCAAAGCCCTGGTTGCCTATCTCCAATCCCTGGGTCGGGATCAACTCCCGGTCATGCGCGCTCAGGACTCTGTGTATCAAGCACATTTCACCGTCGGGACCCCGCCGATGCGCACCGTCGAACTGGTCCAACGGGGCGCCGAACTTTATCAAAGAGAATGTATCGGTTGTCACGGCCTCACAGGGGACGGCAATGGCACAGCCAAGCCGTTCCTCCTGCCTCCAGCCCAAAACTTCAAGACTTCTCACCCGACTCCCTGGTATGTTTACAAGATCCTCCACCTGGGACGCCCCGGGTCATCCATGCCCAATTTCCGCCAATATCCGGAACAAGATCTCTGGGCCCTGGCCTTTTATGTGGAATCCCTCTATGAGGAGCCCCCCATCCCGGAAGATGCCCCGATTGAAACCGCAGAACTCCTGGAACTGGGGAAACAGAAATACACCGCGTTATGTAGTTCGTGCCACGGTTCACAGGGTCGTGGAGATGGGGTCGCCGCCAAAGCGCTCAAGCCTTCCCCGGCAGACTTCATCGGTCTACGGCCTTCCCCGGTCCGTGTGGTCGAAGTCCTCAACAATGGTGTCCCGGGGACCGCGATGGTCGCGTTCCCACAGTTGAGTGCTGAAGAAAAATGGGCCTTGGCCTATTACATCCGCCAGTTAATCAAAAAGACGCCTTCGACCCCCAGTCCGGTGGCCGTTTCCCAAGTGCCTCCATCCACCTCCACCCCGACCCTCAATTTGGAAACCTTAACACCTCCACCAGCGGACGAAACACTGCTCTCCCGCGGAAAAGAACTGTTTAACTCCACCTGCTACACGTGCCACGGACTGGAAGGCAATGGGAAAGGACCCGCATCCGCCAGTCTACAACCTCCTCCCGCAGATTTCACCGACCAAAATTGGAAATTCGGGGGTACCATTAAGGAGATCTTCAAGACCATTACCCTGGGAAGTCCCGGAACCGCGATGGCCCCATACGCCCATCTTCCAGAAAAAGACCGCTGGGCCCTCGCCTACTACGTAAAGAGTTTCTCTGACACCCAACTCCGAGCGATGGTGAAATGAATCGGTGGCTTTTCTCTCTCATAGGACTGTTGACCCTGGCTCCGGGTGCCTGGGCTTGTCCATTCTGCAATGTGGACGGTCCTGCAGTCCGCGCGTTCATCCTGACGGTTTTTGGCTCTGCGATCCTTGGGGCGGTTTTTGTCTTCGTATGGTCCTGGTCTTCCGGTCAATACCAAGATGTCGAAGAACCCAAGTATCGGATTTTAGAAATTGACGAGACGACATCCGTGGATCTCGGTGCGTCAAAGGAAGAGACGATGTCATGATGGATGTCCTGGGTGCAATGGCACAATACTGGGTTGCTGTCTTCATTGGGCTCCTGGCATTAGGTGGGTTCGGTGCACTGTTTGTGTGGGCGTGGCTCTCCGGCCAGTTCCGGGATGTCGAAGCCCCGAAACATCGCATGTTGGAACTCGACGAAACAACAGGAGTGAAAGATGACGGAAACCACCCATAACGAAAAACAAAAAATGCCCAAATGGCTCCTCCTGCTCTGGGTGGCGTTCTTGGTGTTTATCGTCGCTTACGTGTTGATCAATCTCTAAAAGCGTTCAACACACCCGGAGTAAAAGGGGCTTAGGGCGATCCCTTGAACCGCTCCCGCTCGATCAAATCTTGGATGTAGTGGAGAAGTTCTTCGATCGCGGTTTCCTGGTTCTCCCGCTCAATGTCCAGGATCTTAATGCCCCAAAAGGTCCGCTCCGTCTCCGGCCAGGATTCTTCGGTTAAGAGAAACCGGTACCCGTGATCCTTTTCTAAGTCTCGCAGACACTTGCCAAGCCAAAAAGCAAAGAGGGGAGAGAGACGTTCGGAGGTAAAAATCCGGACAATGTTCTCCTTTTTGGTCAACGCGATCTTCATGAATCCTCCTGACGTTGTTCAAATTCCTCCAGCCGATAGGAGTGCTCGAGGGTGGGGAATTTCCCCTCTAACACCTCCTGTTGGAAGGCTTGAAGGGCCTCCCGGATGATCTTGGCTAACTCCGCATATCGTTTGACAAAGCGGGGTTGGATCTCTTCATAAAAACCAAGGAGATCGTGGATTACCAGGACTTGTCCGTCTGTGTACGGCCCTGCCCCGATCCCGATGGTGGGAACTGAGAGGGACTCCGTGATCTCCTTGGCCAATTCATACGGAACGGCTTCGAGGACCAACGAAAAGATCCCTGCCTCCTCCAGCATTTTTGCCTCTTTGAGGAGCCGGGCCCGCTCTGACTCAGTCCGGCCCTGAATCCGGTACCCCCCATACCGATGGATCTTTTGCGGGGTCAGGCCGATATGCCCCATAACCGGGATTCCCCATCGCGTCAATGCCTCCACCACCTCGACAACTTCCTCGCCCCCCTCCACCTTGACCGCCTGGACCCCGGTCTCCTTCATCACTCGTCCACAGTTCCGAACGGCGTCTTCGACGGAAACTTGATAACTCAAGAAGGGCATATCAGCAACGACCAGGGCACGCTTAGCCGCTCGGGCAACGATTTTGGAATGGTAAATGATGTCCTCCAGTGTCACCGGTATGGTCGAATCCTGACCCTGGACCACCATCCCTAAGGAGTCGCCGACCAGGAGAACATCAATCCCGACCTCATCCGCGTACTTGGCCAGTGGATAGTCATACGCGGTGACCATCACGATTTTCCGACCCGTCCGCTTGTACTTCATCAGCGTCCGGGTCGTGACCCGCTTCTTTTTCATTCAAGGAACCTCGTTTTTTGTTGCTTGTTTGCTCCCTAAAACGGGGTAAAGTCCGTCTTTTCAGAAAGGCGATGGACAAAGGCTGCAATCAGTTTTGCAGCGTTGTCTAAATCCTTCAGACTGACCAATTCGCAAGGACTGTGCATATAACGGTTGGGGATGGAGATCAACCCTGTGGCAACCCCCGCTCGGGTCAGTTGGATAACGTTGGCGTCGGTCCCGGTGCCATACGGAATCCCTTCCACCTGATAAGGGATCTTCTCCTCTTCTGCAGTTTGTACCAAGAGATCAAAGACCTTGGGGTTGATGTTCGGGCCTCGAGCAATAACCGGCCCGCCACCCAGTTTGACTTCCCCGATCCGCTTTTTGTCGACGCCGGGTTGATCTGTCGCAAAGGTCACATCCACCGCAATGCCCACATCGGGATTGAGGCCAAAGGCGCTGGTCCGGGCGCCCCGGAGCCCGATCTCTTCTTGGACCGTGGCCACCGCAAACAAGGCCGCCTGAATCCCGTACTCCTTCGCATATCGAAGTGCCTCTAACACTACGAACGCACCCACCCGGTCGTCAAATCCACGTGCGGCAACAATGCCGTTCCGCAATTCCTCAAAGCCGTATGCGAGAACTGCAGGAGCCCCAATGTCGACCAACTTTTCGGCGTCTTTCTTGTCTTTCGCACCGATATCGATCCACAAATCGTGCATCTTGGGCACACTTTCCCGCTCTTTTGGGTCCATCAAGTGGATCGGCTTCTTCCCAATGACCCCAGAAATCAATTTCCCTTTCTTGCCTTTGATCCACACACGCTGGCCCTGGACGATCTGGACATCCCATCCGCCGATCGGGGCGAAATACAGGAACCCCTGGTCGTCGATATAGCGGATCATGAGACCGATCTCATCGATATGGCCGGCCAGCATCACCCGGGGCTTGCCGTCTTCATTCAACGCAGCAATCGTATTCCCATGCACATCGACGCGGACAGAATCCGCAAACTCTTTCGCTCGTGCCTGCCAGACCTGGCTGGCCTCTCCTTCGAACCCGGACGGGCTCATCGTTTCCATGAGTTTTTTCAGGAACGCTTTCGCTTTGCGATCCATTCGACACCTCCTTATTCTTCCTCTTTCAGAATTTCTAAGCCCGGGAGACTCTTGCCGGCGAGGAACTCTAAGGTTGCGCCGCCTCCCGTGGAAACATGCGTAATTTCTTCATCTGAGACGCCCGCTGCGTGGAGGGCACGGACCGTGTCTCCCCCACCCGTGACGGTGATGGTTCCCGATTGCGTCACCTGCCGAAGTTTCCTTGCAATCTCTAAGGTTCCTTGATCCATCCCGGGAATTTCAAAGACCCCCATCGGCCCGTTCCAGAAGACCGTCCCGTTCCCCTCCATCAAGGACACGAACTTCGCAATGGTCTTGGGCCCGATATCTACTCCTCGGTATCCCTCGGGGATCTCTTCTTCGACAATCTCTAAAGGTTCCTGGGGACGGACTTCTTTTGCAATGACATGGTCCTCCGGAAGGACAATCCTATCCCCAAAGGTCTGCAGGAAGCGTTCGACATGTGAAATGGATTCTTCATCCAACAGGGAATCCCCGATGGCTTTCCCTTGCGCTTTGAGAAAGGTATAGGCCATGCCACCACCGATTAAACAGCGATCCGCCTTCGGCAAGAGGGCTTCCAACACGCCAATTTTATCGGAAACCTTGGCCCCTCCGAGAATGACCGTGTACGGCTTTTTGGGATGATCCCGAATTTCTGTCAGATACCGCACCTCTCGTTCGACCAGAAGGCCGGCAACACAGGGCTGAAGATAGGAAGCCACGCCGTACGTGGAGGCATGGGCCCGGTGTGCAGTACCGAAGGCATCGTTCACAAAGAGATCCCCATAAGAAGCCAAGAGTTTCGCAAACTCAGGATCGTTCGAACGCTCGCCGGGATAGAACCGTGTGTTCTCCAACAGAAAGAGATCCCTTGGCTTGGCCTGCTGGATCTGCTCCGCGCCGCTGGGGATGTCCGGGATAAAGGTCACGGGCCGGCCAATCAACATCGAGAGGTGGTCGGCCACGGGCTTCAGGGAGAGTTCGGGAACCACTTTGCCCTTAGGGCGTCCCAGGTGGCTGGCCAGTACCACAATGGCCCCTTTGTCCAGCAGGAATTGGAGCGTCGGGAGGGACGCACGGATCCGGGTGTCATCCTTCACCTGACCGTCTTCTAACGGGACGTTGTAATCCACCCGGACTAAAACCCGTTTGCCCTCCAGGTCTGCAGCATTGAGATTCCGTAAGGTCCGTAACCTCATAACCCCTTCCCAACCATATACCTCAACAGGTCAATGACCCTGACGGAATAGGCCCACTCGTTGTCGTACCAGCCGAAAACTTTCACCAGATGACCTTCCACGACTTGTGTCAACGTGGCGTCAAAGACCACCGAGTGGTCGTTGCCGATGATGTCCACGGAAACCACAGGATCCTCCGTGTACTCCAGGATGCCCTTGAGTGCTCCCTTTGCGGCTTCCTGAAAGGCCTGGTTGACCTCTTCTACGGTCGTGGTCTTCTCCACGATGGCCGCAAAGTCGACCAGGGATGCGTCCGGGGTCGGAACACGGAGGGCGATCGCCGAAAGTTTGCCTTGAAGTTCAGGAAAGATCAGTGAGATGGCCTTGGCTGCCCCAGTGGACGTCGGGATGATAGAGAGGGCAGCCGCTCGCGCTCGTCGAAAATCACGATGGGGCGCATCCAAAAGCCGCTGATCGTTCGTGTAAGAGTGGATCGTGGTCATCACCCCGTGCTGGATCTTGAATCGTTCATGTAAGACCTTCACCAAGGGCGCAAAGGCATTGGTCGTACACGAAGCATTCGAGACCACATGATGCTTTGTGGGGTCATACGTCTCATGGTTCACGCCCATCACAAAGGTGGCGTCTGGGGGTTCCCCTTTGCCCGGAGCGGTGATGATCACCTTCTTCACCGTATCCCGAAGGTGCAGAGCGGCCTTGTCCCGTGAACGGAAGACGCCAGAAGCCTCGATGACGACCTCAACCCCCAGGTCCCCCCACGGAATCTCGCCTGGGTCCCGGTGAGAAAAGACTTTGATTCGCTTCCCATCGACAACCAGCGTGTCACCCTCGGTTTCCACCGTCCCCTCATAGATTCCAAAGACAGAGTCGTATCGGAAGAGATAGGCCAACGTTTCGACATCAGCAATATCATTCACGGCCACAAATTCAAGATCTTCATAATCTAAACCGGCTTTCAGGACCTGACGCCCGATACGCCCAAAGCCGTTAATCCCTATTTTTACAGCCATTCTCTTACCTCCTTTTTCTCGTCAGAAGGGCTCACCGGAGCACCTTCCGATGATGCGGAAATTCAGGGCAGGGAAACTGTTCCTGAATCCTTTTTGCCGATCTGTGAGACCGGCCACCCTCCGGTGTTGTTACCCACATTGTCAACTCCTTCCCCAGCCTAATACTTTAATTTCCCAGGATGAGGAAGTCAAGAAAATCGCCGAATTTCAGAGTGTTGAGGGCATGAGTGTAGCGCTAAAACGCTGTTCATTGACACCCCCCTGGGGAGAGTGTACAATTGCCGTTGTCCTGCCTCTGGGTTCCCCAGACAGGTCAGAACATTTAAACCATGGAGGTAGAAGTATCATGGCAGAACAGAAGCAAGGGAGAGTCAAGTGGTTTGACTCTCGGAAAGGATACGGATTCATCGAAATGGAAGATGGGTCCGGAGACGTCTTCGTGCATTTCACCGATATCGTCGGTGAAGGCTACCGAGCACTAAACGAAGGTGAACTGGTGAAGTTCGAAGTGGTGGACTCCCCTCGCGGGCCAAAGGCCATCAACGTCGAACGCATGGAGTGAGAATCCATGGCGCCCCGGGCACTCGGTGTACCCCGAGATCCGGGGCGTTTCCTTTTCTTCCCACTCACTCCTCACACTCCATAGCGGTGTTGGGGGCTCTATTTTTTGATTGAAGACCCACCCCATGGCTCTGAATCTCTTCCGGGCCATTCTTGAAACCGTCCAAGACTTCATTGCACCCCCACTGTGTGTCCTCTGTCGCCAGTACTCTGAGCAACTCCTGTGTCCTTCCTGCTTAACCCTACTTGAGAAACTCAGGATTCGCCCACCCCGATGCTACCGATGCGGGGCCCCAATGTATGGGCGAAAATGCAAGCGGTGCCATGGGATCAAACTTCCCTATACCCTGGCCCGCGGGGCATATCTCTACACCGGGCCGGTCGCCCACGTAGTGGAAGCCATGAAATACCATGGGTTTCGAAGCCTGATCTCGTGGATGGCGAATCAGATGCTCCCTCTCATGGAGGAGTTCACAGGACAACTTCTCGTTCCCATCCCTCTCCACCCCACACGGATCCGAGAACGTGGTTTTTCTCAGACAAAGGCCCTGGTTCAAGCCCTCTCTCAACAAACAGGACTCCCGGTCGGGGAACTCCTCGAACGGACACGTCACACCCGAAGTCAGACCACCCTCGAACCCCAAGAACGATTGCGAAATGTCCGGGGAGCCTTTCAAGCACGGGTCTTCTTTCCAGAGCCTGTGATCCTTGTCGATGATGTCATGACCACAGGGGCAACCATCAAGGAAGCAGCCAAAATCTTGCTGAAAAGCGGGGTGCCCCGAGTGGAAGTCCTCGTATTCGCCATCACCCCTTAACCCGCCACGCCCTGTAAAATTCAAGGGTCCCACTCACATCCACCATGAAGGACATGAAAAAAGAGATCGACCTCCTCGTGACAGGGATTGGGGAACTGGCCGGTGTCCTCGACGGTCGGTTTCAAACGCTTTCAGAGGTCTCCATTGCCGTCCACCAAGGAGCCATTGTCGCCATCGGAAAGGAATCTGAACTGTGCCGCCGTTACCGCCCCAAAGAGACGGTCGACGTGGAAGGGCGCGCGGTCGTTCCCGGCTTTGTGGACCCTCACACCCATGTAGTGTACGCCGGATGCCGGCATAAAGAACTCGAACTCCGCCTGCAAGGCAAATCTTACCTCGAAATCCTGGAGGCCGGGGGCGGGATCACGGACACCGTCCAAAAGACCCGAATGGCTTCCGAAGTTTCCCTTTTACAGGCGGCACACCAGCGGCTGGACCAAATGCTCCGGTTAGGAACCACAACCGTAGAGATCAAAACGGGGTACGGGTTGGATCGTGAGAATGAACAAAAGATGCTGCGTGTGATCCAGGAACTCCAGGGCTCCGCAAAACAGGATCTTGTGGTCACCTTCCTGGGCGCCCATGTCCTCCCACCAGAATACCGAGATCGGCGGGATGCTTTTGTTCAAGAGGTCATCACCTGGCTCCCGGAGGCGCGTCGGTATGCCTCTTTTGTAGATGTCTTTATGGACGAGGGGGCCTTCACAGAGGAAGAAACGCGAGCCATCCTCTCTGCCGCTCAACAACTGGGATTCCAGATTAAACTTCACGCCGATGAACTGGCGAATACCGGTGGAGCCAGGGTCGCAGCGGAATTCGGGGCCATCTCGGCAGACCACTTGGTCCACACCGACGATGCGGGGATCCATGCGTTAAAAAACGCTGGTACGGTCCCCGTCCTTCTCCCTGCCACTTCCTTTTTCCTCCGATCCTCATACGCTCCGGCCCGCAAAATGTGGGACCAGGGGCTCCCAGTGGCGTTAGCCACAGACCACAATCCCGGGACATCCCCCACCTATTCCATGCCCTTTGTGATGCAGTTGGCGGTCTTTGAAATGGGGCTCCAGCCCTGGGAAGCCTTGGTGGCGGCAACCGCGCATGCCGCCAGAGCCATCGGCTTAGAACAGAAGTTGGGCACCCTCGATCCCGGGAAACAGGCGGACTTGGTGGTCCTCAACGCCGAATCTTATGTCCACCTCGTGTATGAATTGGGACGTTCCCTGGTGACCGCGGTCCTCAAACGAGGGGAATGGGTCTACCAAGCAGAAGAGTTCCCAAAAAGGTCTCTTTAAGCCTTAGATCGGCTCCTCTTCCTCTAAGCGGAACCCGACCTCCAAAACCACCTGATACTGCGTCACCCGACGACCGTCGATACTCCCCCGGATCTCCTTTACCTCGAACCAACTCAGGTTCCGAAGGGTCAGCGCAGCCCGTCGGATCGCCGACTCAATGGCCTCCTCCACACTCTTTTCACTGGTGCCTACCAGGCTGATTTTCTTGTAGACCGCCATGGACAACCTCCTTTTGCTCAATTATACACGGCCCTCCCCTGTAGAATTTCAGTGTATAGAAAAGGAGGCATGACCGATGGCTGGCATGATGATTCTTTCGACCCGAATCCTGAAAGAACTCCAAGCATTTTATGTCGAGAAAGTGGGGATGGAACTTTACGAGGTCCACGAAGACCTGGTGGTGCTTCGTCATGACAACTTGTTGGTGGGGCTTCGACCCTCTTCTTCCTCGGACTCCGCGTCCGGAACGCTCCATCTCTGGGTCCCCTCCCCTCAAGAGGTCGATCAGCGGTACTCGATGTTGAAACCTTATGCCCGTGGGGTTCCGGAATGGTCGACTTCTCCCCGTGCATACGGGTTTACCGCTCAAGATCCGGAAGGGCGGGCACTTATCATCCAATATCAGCCAGGTGTCCATTTCCCCTTCTTCATGTCGGACAGGCTCCTCGTAACACGAAGGAGTATCCGGGAGTTCACGGAAGATCCAGTTCCAGACGATCTCCTTTGGAAGATTTTTGAACTCAGCCGGTTTGCTCCAACGTCCAGAAATTCTCAATCCTACACCTATTGGGTGATCCGGGATCGGGGCCTGCTGGACTACCTGGGGCAAATCCGGAAAGAAAGCGATCCCATCTCCCGTGCACCGATGGCGATCGCCATCACGGCAGACCCTCAAAAATCCAAACGCTACGAACAGGACGCTGTTATCGCGGCCTACCACTTGATGCTCGCGGCCTGGACCTTTGGCCTGGGGACGTGTTGGATCGCGGCCATGAATCGTCCCGATGTCAAGGAGGCGCTGGGCATCCCTATGGACCATTATGTGGCGACGGTTACGCCGTTGGGGTTTCCCAAATTCGTGCCGGAGGCCCCGCCGAGGCGGCCGGCAGAGGCCATGGTCCGCTTCGTGAATGCAAAGAAGTGATTTGACTCCCTTAGAGGAAGCCCGTAAATTTTGGTGAACACGTCAAAACAAGGGGGAAAGGCATGGCGAAGTTAGACTTCATTCAAGAAGATCTCGAAGCCCTAAAAAAGGAAGGCTTGTATATCCACATCCGGGTCATCGGGAGTCCACAGGATGCCTGGACCGTCGTCAACGGCAAAAAGGTCCTCAACATGTGCTCCAACAACTACCTCGGGTTCGCCAACCATCCGAAACTCAAGGAAGCCGCGAAAAAGGCGATTGAGGATTACGGCGTTGGACCGGCGGCAGTTCGGACTATTGCCGGGACCATGACCCTCCACCTCGAACTCGAGAAGAAACTCGCTGCCTTTAAGGGGCGGGAGGCCGTGATTTCCTTTCAAAGTGGATTCAATGCCAACTTGGCGACCATCCCGGCGCTCGTGGGTCGGGAGGACGTCATCTTTTCCGACGAACTGAACCACGCCTCGATCATCGACGGCTGCCGGCTCTCCCGGGCGAAGATCGTCCGGTACGCCCATGCGGATCCGGAGGACCTCGCGGAGAAGATGGAACAGGAGGCCAAAAACTACCGACGGGCCCTGGTGGTCACAGACGGCGTGTTCTCCATGGACGGCGATATTGCGCCCTTGCCGGAAATCGTGGAGGTTGCGAAAAAATACGATGCCATCGTGATGGTGGACGATGCCCACGGTGAGGGCGTCCTCGGTCGCGATGGACGAGGCATCGTGGACCATTTCGGGCTCCATGAAGACGTAGATATTGAAGTGGGGACACTTTCCAAGGCCTTTGGTGTGGTCGGTGGGTATGTCGCGGGAAATGCAGAGATCGTGGAGTATCTCCGGCAAAAGGCTCGGCCGTTCCTCTTTTCCAGTGCGGTGACCCCGCCGGACGTCGCTGCCTGCATTGCGGCGGTGGATATCTTGACGGAGTCGGGGGAACTTGTGGAAAAACTTTGGGAAAACACCCGGTATTTCAAAGAGGGCATGAAGTCCCTCGGGTTCGATATCGGCCAGTCGGTCACCCCGATCACCCCGGTCATGCTGGGCGAAGCCACCCTGGCCCAAGAGTTTTCCAAACGGCTGTTTGACGAAGGTGTGTTTGCGCAAGCGATCGGCTATCCGACAGTCCCACGGGGTAAGGCCCGGATCCGGGTGATGCTCTCCGCAGTCCACAGCAAAGAAGACCTCGACTTCGCCCTGGACAAGTTCGCGAAAATCGGCCGCGAGTTAGGCGTCATCGAATAACTCGCACCAGAACCTCTCCGTTGCCCTGGGCCCCAAACCGGGGATGAATTACATTTTGCTTTACACCCCTTGACTAAGATTTTCTGAGTGCGTATAATCATCATGAACACTTGTCAGGAGGTGAAGCCATGAGAATGGATCGTTTTACCGAGGGGGCCCAGGACGCTCTGATGCGCGCCCAAGAGGCCCTCAGTGAATTTGGACATACCCAGTTGGATACCGAACACCTGCTCTGGGGCCTCGTGTCCCAAGAGGATGGGGTTGTACCTCAAATTCTGGAAAAAATTGGCGTTTCTCCCTTTGCTTTACGCGACCGATTGCGCGAAGCCCTGTATCGGATTCCCCGCGTAGAAATGGTTCGGGGGACCCCCGCACAGATCTACATTACCCCCCGCGCAGAGGCCGTCTTACGACAGGCCGAGAAAGAAGCAAAAGCCCTCAAGGACGAATACATCGCTGCGGAACACATTTTCCTTGCGATCCTGAACGTCGGAGATGGCGCGGCTGCACGGATCCTTAAGGAATTCAAAATCGACCGAGAACGCGTGTTCCAGGCCCTCTATGAGATCCGAGGCGGACAGCGCGTCCAGGATCGGGAAGCCGAAAAGAAGTACAACGCCCTCGAACGCTACACCACGGATATCACGAAACTGGCCGAACTTGGAAAACTCGACCCCGTGATCGGACGTGATGAAGAGATCCTCCGCGTTGCTCAAATCCTCATGCGGAAAACCAAGAACAACCCGGTCCTGATCGGTGAGCCTGGGGTTGGAAAGACGGCGGTGGTCTATGGCCTGGCCCAACGCATTGTCAAAGGAGAGGTTCCGGATCCTCTGAAAGGCAAACGCATCCTGGCCCTGGATATCGGCGCCTTGCTCGCCGGGTCTAAATTCAGAGGAGAATTCGAAGACCGATTGAAGGCGGTCATCGAAGAAGTCAAAAAGAGCCAGGGTGACATCATCCTGTTCATCGACGAGTTGCATACGATCGTCGGTGCCGGCGCCGCGGAAGGGGCGGTAGACGCCGCCAACCTCTTGAAACCCGCTTTGGCAGCGGGCGAACTCCGCGTGATCGGCGCTACAACCCTGGACGAATACCGCGAGCGCATCGAAAAGGACGGCGCTCTCGAACGCCGGTTCCAGCCCGTATTCGTTCGTGAACCCACCGTTGAAGAAACCATCGAGATCCTCAAAGGACTCCGAAAACGCTACGAAGAACACCACAAGGTGAAGATCACCGATGACGCCATTGTGGCGGCTGCAAAACTGGCCGAACGCTACATCACCGAACGCCGGCTTCCAGATAAAGCCATTGACCTGCTCGATGAGGCCGCGTCTTTGGTCCGGATCAAACTCTCCAAAATGCCCGAGGAAATCAAAGAGATGGAACAAAAACTGGAACAACTGATGGAAGACGGCAAAGCAGCGGCAGAGTACGGCGACTACGAAAAGGCTCAACGCCTGAAATTCGAAGCCGAAGAACTCCAGAAGAAACTCGAGGAAGCCAAGAAGAAGTGGATGGAAGAACACAAAACCGATGACGTCGTGGACGCGGAAGACGTCGCGGAGGTTGTGTCAAGATGGACTGGCATTCCCGTGACTCAACTGCTGGAAGACGAAAAACAGAAACTCCTCCGGATGGAAGAGGTCTTGAAACAACGGGTGATCGGGCAGGACGAGGCGGTGGACATCGTCTCGGACGCGATCCGACGGGCCCGCGCGGGCATCAAGGACCCCAACCGTCCCATCGGTGTCTTCCTGTTCCTCGGTCCTACGGGCGTTGGGAAAACGCATCTGGCTCGCCAGTTGGCCTGGTTCCTGTTCAATGACCCCGATGCACTCCTCCGGATCGATATGTCGGAATACATGGAAAAACATTCGGTCTCTCGGCTGATCGGTGCACCCCCCGGCTACATCGGCTATGAGAAGGGAGGTCAACTGACGGAGGCCGTCCGAC
>WFXO01000027.1 GCA_015490555.1 Caldifarciminota bacterium
CCATGAACTCATACCGCTCTGCCATTTCCTGCTTAAAGGCCTGCAGGAAATGGCAGAGCGGTATGAGTTCATGGACTATGTTCGAGGGCTCGGTCTGATGATCGGTTTTGAAATTGTCAAAGATCGGGAAACCAAAGAGCCGGATGGGAAACTGCTTCGAAAGATCATTTACGAAGCGTTCCAGCGCGGTCTCTTGATCCTCAGTGCCGGACAGTCCACCATCCGAATCATTCCGCCCCTGGTGATCACGGAAAAAGACGCAGAAGCCGGCTTAGAGGTGTTAGAAGAGGCGATCCGCGCTGCCGCAGGAATCTCTTAAGGCAACTCCAGAACTTCAGGCACTTACTCTTTTAGGAGAATGTCGAAAACGGGGAGAAACCGCAATTAACCACCGGCGTAGTCTTCGAAAAACCGCTCTTCTTTGATTTTCTCAAAGAGTTGTTCAACGGCATGCTTGATGGGGAGGCAGATGAGCCGGGACTCGCCGCACGCACACTCATAGACCCCGGTGGAGACCTCACGCAGGGGTTCGTTGCACTCAGAACAGAAGTACGCAAACTCAGGAGCCTTTTCCTCTTTTCGGAGCGGTTCCAGACTCTTTTGAGCCTCCGCGAGTTTTGACACCGCTTTCTGAAGATGTTCTAAGGCGTGCAGGGGCAACACCAACCCCTGAGCGGTACCAATCCACTTCTGGGTTTGTGGGTCTTGTTCAAACCGGCGAAACTCAATCAGCGGCTGCCCCTTATACTGACGAAGATAAACCCGAATCTCAGCCCCCTCATCCACCGAAAAGGTGTACACCAAACGGTTCATGATTCCACCTCCTGTCCCTCACGAAGCGGAGGGACGGGTTGCCACTTCATCCATACGACGTTCGGGTCGGACAAACGCCGTGGCCCGAAGCGCCGCTTGAGGCACTTTCCATTGTTTTGCAAGGATCTCTTTCGTCTTCTCGATTTCCTCTGGGGTCACGGTCTTAAGGATCTCCACCATTTCCCGGATCTTGGCAGCGAATTGGGCTCCTTCAGCAGCGGAGAACCAGCCGAGTTGGACCCGTTCTTTGCGGATTCCCATCCGCTCTAACCGGACCCAGAGCCGCTCCATCCGTTTCTTGGTCTGATGGTTGGCGGTGATATAGTGACAATCCCCAATATGGCACCCAGAAACCAAAACGGCTCCAATCCCTCGACTCAATGCATAGAGGACAAAGTCCATGTCTACCCGGCCAGAACACATGGTTCGAATGATCCGGACCTCAGGGGGATACTGGATTCGGGAGACGCCGGCAAGATCCGCCCCCGCGTACGAGCACCAGTTACAGCAGAAGGCCAGGACCTTGCGTTCCGGATTTTCTTCGGTCAGGGCGTCGATCTCAGCATAGATGGCCTCATCCGGGAAGTGCCGCATGACGATAGCGTCGGAGGGGCATTCCGCTCCGCAGGTCCCACACCCTTGACAGGAGGCTTCAATCAACACTGGGGGCTTCCGATCTTCTTTGGACCACATCCACGCATTGTAGGGACAGACTTTTGCACATAGCCCACAGGCCTTACAGAGGTCTTCCACGATTTGCGGGGTCAGGGCTTCCACGGCGACTTCGCCCTTGGCCATAAGGATCCCGGCCCGGGCCGCTGCCGCCGAGGCCTGGGTGACACTGTCTTTGATGTCCTTGGGCCCTTCAGCACAGCCGGCCAGGAAGACCCCACCCACCGCGGTGTCCACCGGCCGCAACTTCGGGTGCGCCTCCAGGAAGAATCCATCCTCGGTCAGGGACAACGCCAAGATCTTCTGGATCGCATCCCGGTCTTTTCTCGGAATCAGACCTACCGAGAGGATGACCAATTCGGCATCGAGGACCACTTCCTTTCCAAGGAGTGTATCCTCGGCATAAATGCGGAGGTTGTGGTCGCCGATTTCCTCGATCCGAGACGGCAACCCACGGATATACACAACCCCTTCTTCTTTGGATCTCCGATAGAGCGCTTCAAACCCCTTCCCAAATGCCCGGATGTCCTGGTAAAACACAAAGATCTGAGTATCCGGCCAGTGTTCACGAATGAGGAGCGCGTCTTTGACGGTGTTCATACAGCAAATGTTGGAGCAGTACTCGTTGCCGTCACGGACGGAACGGGAGCCCACGCACTGGATAAAGGCGACCGTCTTGGGAATCTTTCGGTCCGAAGGCCGGATGAGATGTCCCTTCGATGGGCCTGCCGCATTGATTAAGCGTTCGAATTCCAGGGATGTAATCACGTTGGGGAACAGACCGTAGCCATAGTCATGGTTTTTTAAGGGATCGTATACATCCATCCCGGTGGCCACAATGATGGTTCCGACCTCGATATTCAGGATTTCTTCCTGGTCGGTGAAGTCAATCGCTTTTTTCTCACAGGCCTTGATGCACTCCTCACAGACGATGGCTCCTTTGGAAAGGGTCAAACAAAGTTCCGGATCGATGATATACTGGGCGGGGACAGCCTGAGGGAAGGGGATATAGATGGCTTTTCGTGTGGCCAGGCCCACATCAAACTCGTTGGGAGCGGTTTGTGGGCAGGCCTTGGAGCAGTCACCACAGGCCGTGCAATCTGCCGTCACATAGCGGGGCTTTTTCCGGACCTGGACATTGAAATTCCCGATATAGCCCGAGATATTCTCCACCTCGGCATTGGTCAAAAGCGTAATATTCGGGTGGCGGCCGGCTTCAGCCATTTTAGGTGCCAGGATACAGATCGAGCAGTCCATGGTCGGGAAAGTTTTATCAATCTGTGCCATGCGGCCACCGATCGAGGGCTCTTTCTCCACCAGGTAGACATGATAGCCGGTATCCGCAAGGTCCAGGGCGGCCTGGATGCCGGCAACGCCTCCCCCAATCACCATTGCCGTCTGCTGGATGGGAACCTTGATCTCGATCTGAGGTTCCAGGTGGTACGCCCGATAGACCGACATTTTGACCAGGTCTTTTGCCTTTTCCGTGGCCGCTTCCCGGTCGTAGAGGTGGACCCACGAGCAATGCTCGCGGATGTTGGCCATCTCAAAGAGATAGGGGTTGAGACCGGCCTCCATCACGGCCCGACGGAATGTCGGCTCATGGAGACGAGGGGAACAAGAAGCGACAACCACCCGATTCAGACGGTATTCTTTGATGTCCTGCTTGAGGAGTTCCTGCCCGGGATCCGAGCACATGTATCGGTAGTCGCGGGCAATTACGACACCCGGTAAGGTTTTTGCGAACTCCGCGACGGACTCACAGTCCACACTGCCCGCGATGTTTAAGCCACAGTGACACACATAGACCCCGATCCTGGGTTCCTCTTTCGGGGTCCCGGGGTTTTTAAGATTGGGCATGGGTATAAACCTCCAATTTTTCAAGGATCGCTTGGATCGGGACCCGATGTGCGGCTTGGAAAGCCAAGGCTTTGGGATCCGCCCCCATCGCAAGGGCTAAAAGTTCCGATAGGAAGAAGACCGGGAGTTTGTGAGGGTGTTCCCGATCTAAGGCCTGGGCGGTTTCAAACTGCAGGAAACAGGAGGGACAGGTCACCACGATGGCATCGGCTTTCTCCTGAAGCGCCGAGACCTTATCGCGCGCCATGGATAACGAGAGATCCCGATCTGTGGCAAAGATTGGGAGCCCACAGCAATGCGTCCGTTCCGGATAGTCGACCACCTCGGCCCCTATCGCGGTAAGTATCTCGTCCAGGGCCCGGGGATTTAAAGGATCATCAAATTGTGCATACTCACTGGGGCGGGTCAGGTGACAGCCGGGGTGTGGGGCCAATCGAATCCCATGAAGGGGCCGAACGATCAAGGAAGTGAGACGGTCAGGATTCTGCCGATAGAGATCGACCAGAACTTGGAGGAAGTGTTTGACTTGGACCGGCTGACGGTATGAAAGCCCGGCTTGTTGAAGGCGTTGGTTGACCGTTTCGGCCTTCTTAGGAGAGTGTTCGAGGATTTTGGCGGCGGAGTTTAAGGTCTCAAAACACCCGTTACACAGGGTCAGAAGAGGGGCCTCCTGGGTCGAGGCAATAGCCAAGTTCCGTGCGGCTAAGGTGAGCCAGGTCTCGACGTTTGAAGAACGGACCCAAACCGGATCCGGACAGCAGGTAAACCCGGAGGCTTCTTTGAGCTCCCATCCTAACTTTTCTGCCACAAATCGGGTGGCCGCCTCAAAACCGGGGAACCGACGATCAATCAAACATCCGGTGTAAAGGGTAAACACGGTTTGATCCATTTCAGCCATGGCGAACCTCCAAAACCTGTTGGAAAGACGGGGAGTCCCCGTCCCCGGTAATCGACAACCCCAGTTCCTCTTTCACTTTTCGGATCCGGCCCGTCAGTGGATAAACGAACCCTTTGTTGGTCACCGCCTGGTATTCGTCCAAGACCGATTTGGGCGCGAGGCCCCGGTCCATGGCAAGGTTCCGGAGTGTCACAATGATATCCACAAAATTCACGGTTTGGGGGCAGTTTTCGACACATTCGTAACAGGTTGTGCAGAGCCAGAGGGCTGGATCTTCCAGGAGTTGTTCCACGCCCAAGTATGCCATTTCTAAGATCTTGCGTGGATTAAACCGATCGGGGACCCGATGGAAAACCGGGCAATGTGCACTACATTTCCCACATTGATAACACAGGAAGAGCACTTCTTCGCCCAGGGCTTGCGAGAGGGTCTTCCGGAATTCCGGATTAATTTTCAGCATGACTGGATACCTCCACTTGCTTTGCGGCTTCTAACCCCAGGGTATAGGCTTGGTCGTTCAACTCGACATAGTCCTTTTTGACACTGGTCTGGATTGCCTTCCGCATGGATTCCTCGGAGACCACTCCGGTGAGGCCCACCAGCGCGCCCAGCATCACGACGTTCGCGACGATCCGTTTTCCGATTTTTTCCTCTGCAATTCGGGTTGCGGGGATGGCGTACGCCTGGATGTCCGATCGTGCCGGCTCGGGGGTGACAAGATCTGCGTCATAAATCAGGATCCCCCCGGGTTTCAAATGATCAATGTACTTGTGATAGGCCTCTTGGGACATGACCACGAGGATATCCGGCTCGCGGACTTTGGGATAGTCGACCGGCTTGGAAGCGTCGTCCGAGACGACTACACCGGACGAACATGCGCCTCCACGGGCCTCAGGACCGTAACTCTGAGTCATGGAGGCACTTTTCCCATCGTAGAGGGATACCGCCTTCCCGGTGATATAGCCGGCCAAAACGATCCCTTGTCCCCCAAATCCAGCGAATTGGATTTCTTTATGAGCCATGGTTCTCTCCTAAAATTCGATCGTAAAAGTCGCGTAAGGTCTTCAGATAACTGGGCTTCTCGATATCCACAAACTTCCCGACCACGATCTTGCCCCGGAAACTCAACTCTGCGTCCTTGGGATCGATCCCGTTCCGGATGACCGAGTTCTCCCGGTAGAACTTCATTTCTTCGAGGCCTTCACCGATCTTGTTGGGCCGCCCGAAACCAATGGGGCAAGGCGAGATCACTTCGATAAAGGAAAATCCATCCTTCAGGAGCGCTTCCTTGATGCTCTGACGAAGGTGGTAGGTATGGAGAACTGTCCAGCGGGCGACGTAGACGGCACCCGCGGATGCGGCGAGGTAGACGAGGTTGAAGGGGTGTTCGAAGTTTCCATACGGCGTGGTCGTGGTTTTGGCGCCCAGAGGCGTAGTGGGTCCAAATTGGCCTCCGGTCATGCCGTAATTGAAGTTGTTGATGCAGATGATGGTGAGGTCTACGTTACGCCGTGCAGCGTGGATCAAGTGGTTTCCCCCGATGGATGCGAGGTCTCCGTCCCCGGAGAAAACCACGACTTTCATATGAGGTTTCGCGAGTTTTAAACCGGTCGCAAAGGGGATCGCACGGCCATGGGTTGTATGATAGGAGTCGAATCGGACATATCCGGCCACACGTCCCGAACAGCCAATCCCGGAAACCACAGCGATCTCTTTGGGGTCCAGATCGAGTTCATCGACGGCATAGAGAAAGGAACTCATGGCGATTCCCAGCCCACATCCAGGGCACCAGATGTGGGGGAATCGCTCCTCACGGATATACCGATCCAGGGGATGGCGGGTCTTCACTTCGGTGACGGCTGACATAGGACCTCCAGGATTTCGTTGGGGGTGATGAGGTCGCCCCCCAGTTTATTGACCCCGATGACACGATCGGGACGGTCCACGAAGCGTTCCACCTCTCGTCGGATCTGGCCCTGATTGATTTCTGCAACGACGAAGGTATCCACGCGTTGTGCGAGATCCTGAATCTTCTTTTCGGGGAAGGGCCAGACGGTGATCAGACGAAGGAGCCCGGCTTTGATTCCTTGGGCCCGAGCGTCTCTCACAGCTCTCAGAGCCGCCCGTGCCGTGATCCCATAGGCAATGACCACAATGTCTGCGTCGTCCAATTCAACCTCTTCGTACTCAATGATTTCGTCTGCATGGCTCCGGATTTTCTGGATGAGTCGTCGGATCAGTTTCTCATGGGCTTCTCCGGTGATGATCGGGTATCCTCGCTCGTCATGGGTGAGGCCCGTCATATGGACAAAGTAGCCTTCCCCAGCGTTCGCCATGGGTGGGACGAGCGAATCATCAGCACGATAAGGGAGATATTCACCCGGTGGATCTTGGGGAGGCATTCGGTTGATGATGGTAAGTTCTTCTTCTGGTGGGATGACCAATTTCTCGGTTAAATGCCCCACGGCCTCATCGGCCAAGAGGATGACAGGGATCCGATACCGTTCTGCGGTATTGAAAGCCTTGACGGTGAGGTCAAACATCTCCTGGACCGAACTGGGGGCATAAGCCACAATTTCATAATCCCCATGGGATCCCCATCGGGCTTGCATGACGTCCCCTTGGCCGACCAGGGTGGGTAAGCCGGTGGAAGGGGCACCTCTTTGGACATTGACGACGACACAGGGGACCTCCATCATCACGGCGAGGCCAATGTTTTCGAGCATCAGGCTAAAGCCTGGCCCAGATGTTGCGGTCATGGCTTTGACCCCGCCGCAGGAGGCACCGATAATGGCTGCCATGGAGGCCAACTCGTCTTCCATCTGGATGTAAATCCCTCCGACCTCGGGCATGCGGTAAGACATCCGCTCGGCGATTTCCGTTGCCGGGGTAATCGGATAGCCGGCGAAGAACCGACATCCCGCGGCGAGGGCCCCTTCGGCACAGGCGTAGTCACCCAAGATGAAGTATTCGCCAGTCAATACCGCCGGTCGTTTCATGCTCGAACCTCCACGATCTCTTTCTGGACGGTGATGGCGAAATCCGGACATACACGCTGGCAAAATCCGCAACCGGTACACTTCTCGGGGTGGAGAACTTCAGGAGGGTGATATCCTTTCCGGTTCCTTTTGGGGCTGGTTGCCAGGACCCCTGCAGGACAGAATTCGATGCAATATCCACATCCCTTGCAGAGGTCCACATCGACCACCACATGTCCTTGAATTTTTGGGATCTGTTGAAGATCCAGAGGGGGCCTCCAGAAGGCAGTGCCTTCTGAACGGACCCGTCCATCAGAACGATTACCCATACGCTTTCCCCCTTTTCGTTGAATTTAATTTAAAACGGATTGCAAGACCAGTCAAGCAGAACAAACCACTTGGGTTCAAATTTGTGGACTTACGTAGATTGTTTGAGTCATAGACTCAAACGTTCTCATTTGAGTAGAGGATGATGCCGGGTCTTCTTATTTAAACTTGAGAGATTAACGGAGGGGTTTTATTCGTCGGAAGTGCCCTCGCCCTCCTCTTCGTCTCCTCCGATATGGAGTTGGTCAGGGAGGGTATCTTGGGGCGAGAGATCTTCAGGGAGCACCTCGATGGATTCCTCACGTTCCCCGGTTTGTTGATAGGCCGCGGGCGGATGGGAAACCAATCCACCATAGTAGCCTGTGATAGAAACTGCAAGGACCGAAGCCAAAAGAAACGCACTTGTTCCCCACTTCAACCACTCTTTCCACCCCTCTAACAATGCGAAAAGGGCTGTGATCAAGAGAAGGGCCATGGTGAGCGTGCCCAGGGTCTCATGGGTTTCTAAGATACTCTCCAAGACCCGCTCTTCGGCCGCTTCCTCCTGGAAATTCCCGGCAAGGTATGCGAACACTGCCGATATTCCTGCAAGGACAAGAACGACTCGAAGTGCATACCGATACTCTTCTCGCCGGAACGAAAGGAGCCACAAGACAAGGGCCACCCAAGTCAAGGCAATTGGGAAGTGGACCAAAATATTATGTGGATGCTGCGTCAGAAATCCCATGGCTCTTCACTCCTTTCATCATGAAACCTCATCCACCTCCGCAAACTGTTTAAAGACTTCTATTATACGCTCCCCATACCGAACAATGTTCCCAACAGCCAGAATCACCGTTTTAGAGCCGCCGCAGGTTATACAAGCCTGTACCACATCTTCTGCGGGTGCGTCTTCCAAGTTTTGGATCGCCGTCTGAGGAACATGGAGTTGGAGGAGGCGGTGGAGGAGGGGGCGGGTCGGTTTCCCGGTAAGGATATAAACGTCTGCTTGCATCGGTTGGCCGAGGATGCGACGGAATGCATCCGTTCGCTGAGGCCGGTCGGGACGCATCACCACGAGCAGAATGAGTGTGTGGTTCGGGTGGCGCCGGCGGACTTGTTCCCAAATTTGGAGGGTGGATTGAGGATCATTCGCGGCCAAGGCGTTGTATAGGAGTACTTCTTTGTCCGTAACGTGGAGGCGCCAAACTCGCATGACCCCTGGATCTGGTGTGGCCCGATACATCTCTCGTAGGGCTTCCTCCCGTTCAACTCCAAACTCTTGGGCGACCGCTAAGGCGAGTGCAACATTTTCTGCATGCTCCAGATAGGAAAATCCCTCTAAATCCTGATCCGTAACCCATTCCTCTGGTTGGACGAGCCTCAATTCCGTTTGTCGTTTCCGGGCTTCTTTTTGAAGGAGATCAAAATACCGTGTTTCCGCGGTCCAGGCGATCCCTCCGCGGGGAAGTGTCAAGGCCAGGTTCCGAGCCACGTCTTCCAGGGTCGGGCCCATGGTATCCAGATGATCTTCCCGGACGTTGGTAATCACACCGTGCGTTGATCGGATGAGCATATCTTCCAAAACCCGGATGTACTCCGGGGTGATCCCCATGCATTCGACAACCAAAACATTTGCCCCAAGTTCGGCCGCCCGCTTCACGATTTTCGTCTGTTCCAAGATGTTGGGTCGACCCGGGCGGAAGATCGGCCATTCGGTACCGTCTGGGAAAATGAAACGGGGTTCTGTCCCTGTGGTTTTCGCGACCACTCGATACCGGGGAGAGGCTCGGAGAGCGCTACCGATGAGCCGCGTCACCGAAGATTTCCCCCGTGTCCCATTGACATGAATTCGAAAGGGGATCCGTTCGAGATAGCGCCGATGACGCTGGTATCTTAAGACCTCTCTTAGGACAAAGATGCTGGTCACACCAGCGGTGACTTCTAAGAGCGCCATCGCCAATCCTGCTTCCAAGACCACCGAATGCCAAAGACGATATTTTTGTATTCGCGGAACACCGCACGGGAGAGGGAAAAGGTAGTGGGGTGCCGGAATCGTACCTTCCGGGTCTCTCTGGAGACAAACACCTCCACTTCCTCAAGCCAGGGATTGCGGAAACGGAACGGCAGGCCGACCGTCAAGAGAATCTCTCGGTCTTGGCGACCAAAGTGGAGGACATCGGACTCCCGTGGGGTCAAGAAGATCCTTGTGCGGTAACGCCCCCAGACATAGGGCCGAAAGTTTCCCTGTACCCATTGGACCCGACCTCCCCAGGTTCGGGTGTCGTGGGCATATCCAAGGTCTTGAGGGGTCCATCCATCCACGGAATATCGCCCCCATTCCCGATACACAGAGAACGCGAGAGGCCCGAAAGCAGTCAAAAGTTTCACACGAAAACGACTCCAAAAACCACTCAAGTCTTCGAACGGAGAGTGATACCGATACGCCGTGCCCATCCAGCGAATCTCAACTCTTGGCCGCGCACGCGTGGGGAACCACCGTGATTCTATGCCTATTTCCAAGCTTTTCGTCGAATACTGTAGCGGGAAAAACCCGGCAACATCTTCACCGGACCATCGTACAGGTCGAAGATATTTCGGAGAACTCATGGAGCCCCCTCCCTGAAAAACCCATCGTCTTCCGATCCGTGGACTGGTATATCTGAGGGATCCCTGGAAAAAGTTTCGTGTCTGGAAAGTCTCATAACCCACCGTTTGCACTGGGAGACTCCATGTTCCCCACGGAGTGGTCAATTGCCATGTCATTCGTGTAGTCCAACGAATGTCATGGACTTGAGCGATCCGAAGTTGAGTGTAGGGAAAGACATGATCGAGAACTTTCTGCACGTCCGGCTGTGAGAATTTCCATGGGTTGGATTCATAACTCACAGATGTCTCAAGTCTGAGACGAAATTTCATGGACCGATGCCGGCTGAAAAAACTCGGAGGGCGACTGATCAACAGTGTGCTCCATGGCACAGGGGCAAGGGACCCTATGCCGTGGAGGCGTTTCAAAGTCCGTTGGAGTGACGAACGTTTCTCGGGTTCTCGCATTCTCCGTTCAATATAGAACTTCACAAACCCTGTGCCTTTCCGGATTCGAACCCGATACTCGTGAACTCCAGAAGGTACGCGGAACTTGATCTTGAGAGCACGAGACGGATGAAGGGGAAGGTCTTGGAATTGGGCTGTTTTAGAACGTGTGAGTCGGACTTGTAATGTCTTCACAGATTTGCCATCTCGAAAGATCTCGATCTCGACCTCTGCTTTGCGGCGACCGGGAGGGATGCCTGTCCGCACATAGAGCCATAAAGTCGCTTTCCCTTTGACCTTCACCGCCACAGTCGTGTCCCCATGGGCGCGATAGTACGCGTATTTTTTGTTTTTGACCAGAAGAGTAACCGGGTACCCACCCCCTACCGGCGGAACCCCCTTAAGTTGGACATTTTTCCACTCGTAATATCGGAACCGTACTCGGCCCGTCGCTTTTAAACGATAGGTGCCTTTTTCTAAAAAGGTTTTGACCACTTTTGGACGTCCCAACAGTTTCCACATGCGGAGAGTTCGGTTTCCTCGGATCAAACGGATCCGGAGGGTCCCATCTTCCTCAGGGAAGAAACGAAACTGTACACTTTTGGATGTTTTCAAGGTGATCTGCGCGTCGGTCGTAGGAGTGATCCGGACATAGCGATACCGGATTCCCAATTCTTCAAGAAAGACGTGTTTTCCCTTGACCTTCCGAGTCTGATGAGACCAATATCCGCCCCACATGGGGGCAGCCCACAGGAGGAAAAGTCCGAGGGTGAACAACCAAACCCCGATTTGGGACCTCTTCGAATTTCGCACGTTGCTCATAAAGCCCCCTTTCATACCATCGGTTCAGATTCTGATCCAGTACCCCAAACGTCAAAATAGAGTGTGAGGAAGATCAACACCAGATACCCCAGGAGAATCAAAGCCACCCATGGAGTGGCATACCGCATTTCGTAGAACAGGGGCCCCTCTCCTGGGAGGGGCATGACCGCAGGAGCCAGTGGCAATTGGTATCTTCGAGCCAAGCGTGGGATCTCGTTTAAATGGATCACAGGAACCCCTTGCTCCAGGAATTTTACCACGACTCCCTGCACGGGAAGGGTTTCTGTCGGGATCCGAATGCCGGGGCGGTTGATGCCGGGACGAAGGAGGGTAGACAAATCCGGGGACCCCAGGGAGGCAATCCCGCCTCCGATATTGATATAGGCGCGGATCGGGTGCCCGGCCGCGGCCTCTCGATACAACGCCATCCGCATATCCACACTTCTCTGTAAGGGCAAAACATGGATCTTCCGGACGCCGTTCCGCTGGATAATCTGGTCCATCAAGGTCCGACCTTCCGGGGAGAGCCCACGACCGATGTCATCTCCACCCCCATACGACGCAGCAAGGGTACGGAAGTGGATGAGACCTTGTTGGAAGAGAAAGGTTTCCATATCCAACCATGCCCACTCCGGGCGATTTGCCCCAAAACTCGAAGATCCGACAGAGTGGATGATGATCGGTACTGCCCCGACGGTTTCGATGGCCACCAGGGTACAAATATTCAGGGCGGGGAAAGATCCTGTCATGCCCACAGCCACGAGATCTCCTTCTCCAATTCCCAATTCTTTAAGAAACTCGACGATCAACGCGGCAAAGTTCGGGTTGATGCTCGTTAATTTCGAAAGATGGTATCCCCGACTTGTGGTAATGGGGGAATCCTCTAAGCCAATCAGACCGCTCTCCGACGGGTCATTCACAGGATCGATTTCAAACCCCCTCCGCAGAAATTCTCGTTTGAGGGCCTGAAAGGCTTGGAGAGCGTGTGTCGCAGCAACGACTTTGAGATCATGGTATGGGGTAGGGACTTCTCTTTTTGTCTGCTCGGCCAAGATCAGACTCAGGATGCCAAGCCCGGCCAGGAGGAGCATATCTGGAAGGGTCAGACGTCTCCGTGTTCTTCGCCTCATAAGATCGGCTGTCCTTGATGGATCAAGATCAACAACAAACGGACAATTGTCGAGACAACGATGAGCATTGAGAGGGTGCCCAAGACTCCCTGTTTGTCCATCCAGTAGGCGATCAAGCCGGGGATGATGAAGCCAAAGGCGCGGATCGCAAGTAGGACCTCTCCTACCGGGCTCTGGGCGAGGAGCTGCGTCGCCTGGGCAAAGAAGAAGCCGATCACCACCGCCATGAACAGACGTCGGCGTCCGTAAATGAGCGCAAAACGGGAGATTAACCGAAGGATTCCGAAGGTGATAAATGCGACGATTAAGGTGCCCACCAAGAGGGCGGGCTGGTTCAAGATCAGCGCGAAATAACCAGGGACGACCAGGCCGCCCGCCACAAACCCGAGGGTTTCAGAGAGATAAAGAGAGAGCAACAAACCCAACGCAACGGCTTCTGCTAAAATCATTGTCTCCGTACCTTCCTTACATTGCTGTCAATTTTAAGGCTTTCCCTTGGATCGGTGCTGCGAGATTGTGCAGAGGGGCCCCATTCCGTCGGTGGCTATGCACAAAAATTGTGCACGAGGAATCTCTAAAAGCCACGAAAACCTTACGGGGCTTAAGGTTTCAATATTGGCAACGGATTTGCTAATACCCCTTCCGAAACAGAAAGGAGGTTCAGGCATGAAACGAACAAGCAAATGGTTCGCGCTCTTCTTCCTCGGTTTCGCGTTCTGGGGTGTGGGGTGTGACAATGTAGAGACCGATTGGACGCCTCCGCCCCCGCCGGACCAGATCTGGAGTGTTACGGGGGACCATACGGTGTATCTCTTCTGGCAACCTGTCCAGGCCCCGGATCTCGAAGGGTACAGGGTGTATCGAAGTACTTCGCTTTACGGCTATTACGACTACATCGGGTTCACAGAGGTCCCCGCTTTTGTGGATGAGGGGTTAGCCAACGGTGTAACGTATTACTACAGTGTGTCCTCCGTAGATGTCCACGGAAACGAGAGTCAGCCCAGTGAGTGGATCGTCATGGACACCCCCAGACCTGAAGGCCGCAATGCCTTGATCTGGTCTCTGGCTTTTCACCCCGATGCAGCGGGGTTTGATCTCAATACCCAACGCGTTGTGTCGGTCACGGATCCTTCCCTGGATTTCTACTTTACCGAATCCTATGGTGGTGAGCCCGAACTCGTTGCCGGCCCCTATGACTTGATTCAGGATGTGGGGTATGTCGATGACTTGGACGAAATCGATGTGGCTCCCCTGGATGGCTGGGATCCGGACAGCCGGGTCCGGGCTTGGCCTGGCCATGCCTACGTGATTCTGACAGAGGATAACCATTTCGCCAAGATTCGCATACGTGAACTTTCAGAGCAATTTATCCTCTTTGATTGGGCCTTTCAGGTGGATCCCGGAAATCCGGAACTCGGGATCCAATCCCCACAATTTACAGAAAGGAGGTGAAGACCATGATTCTCTGGTCCTTACTTTTGGCAATGACGATCGGGAATTACGCCCGCGTGAGCGAGGTGGAGGGGGATGTGGTCGTGGAACGCGAGGGGGAATATCACCCCCTCACTTTGAACTTCCTGGTCGAGCCGGGAGACCGCATCCTCGCCATTGATGGCCGCGCAGAACTGGAATTTCGATACCGTACGGTCGTTTGGATCGGCAAAGATGCAGACTTCCTTGTGCATCGGATCGAACGAGATCTCCGCGAGTTTGAACTGCGGGATGGGAAAATTACGGTTTGGAACCAAAAGAAGGGGGAGGTTCGAATCGTGCTTCCACAAGGGGAGATTGATCTCCGGCCACGGTCCCGTGTCCGTATTCGCATCCGAGAAGATGGAAACGTATGGGTAGCGGTCTTGGACGGCCGTATATACGTGGATACCGATGAGATGAGCCTGGTGGCGGAAGAAGGCGAAGAACTGGAGATCGATCGCTATGGAGAACTCACCTACCGAAGTTTCCCGTGGGATGATGACTTTGACTCCTGGTGCGATCATCGCTATGTACGCTATACAGTCCATTTCTCCGTGATTTACTGGGAGCCCGTCGTGTGGGTTGGCTTCTGGGATTTGGCTCCTTATGGAGAATGGGTGTGGATCCCCCCGTATGGCTGGGTATGGGTCCCTCACGTCACGATCGGATGGCAACCCTATCTTTACGGGTACTGGACTTATCGGCCTGGATTCGGTTGGGTCTGGGTGTCCTATGAGCCGTGGGGATGGATCCCCTATCACTACGGACGATGGGCTTACATCCCAGGACGTGGCTGGGTCTGGGTGCCAGGCCGTACCTTTTCCGGTGGATGGGTTGCTTGGTACGTGGATGGGTCTACCGTTGCCTGGGCCCCCTTGGGCCCGTACGACCAAGTGGTGCAAGGCCCCGGCCATCGAAGCACCTGGGTTGCCGTCACTCGAAAGTCTTTCGAACACCCCACACCGAGCCTCCTGACAGGCAAAGGTGGCGCCTCGAAACGATTGCCTTATCAACCTGTGACCTTAAAACGACCGATCCGGAATTGGACTCGTCAACCCCAGTTGACGGTTCCGAAAGTAGAACTCCCGACCCATCTCCAGGAAAAAGTCAAACGGGTCGCTTTAGAAAAGGGGCGATTCCCGAAATCCCGGTTCCCGAACCGGCTACCTGAGCCAAAAGGAGAGCGAAAGACTGCGTGGCGTCCTGCGGACACCTTTGGCAAGTCAGCACAAAAGAATCCAGGGAGATCCCGAGAGACCTTTGAAAAACCAACAGCCCCTCCACTCGAACAACCGGGCAAGAAGTCTTCTCATTCTCCCTCTCCACGTCTCCGTCCCCGTCACACGCCGAAACTACATCCAGAAGAGAGAACTCCCAAGAAGTTCCAACGATCTTTCCCGGACGATGAGGAGAAAAAGAACCACTCTCGACCGCCCAGAAGAGACAAGGATTCCCCTTCGTGGTTCCAGTCTATGCGGTCCCTCGGAGAACGGGTGGTAGGGATGTGGAGATCTCGTCAACAGACCCAGGATTCCAAGAAGGCTCGGAAACATACGTCAAGACCGCGTCGTCCCGTTGACAGTCGTAAGGGATTGAAGGATAATAGGTAACGCCATGAAAAGGGTCTGGATTGGGTTTCTCGGGCTGATGATTTTGGGGAGTTCCCCAGTTTGGTCTCAGAGTCCGTCGTTCAAGAGTCCTCCATCCCAGAAGGTTCAGATTGAGAAGAAGGAGCCTACGCACCGGACAGATCGTTTCCGGGACAAAGACCGCGATGGGGTCAATGACCGAGTTCGTAAACGACACAAGGAGCGAATGAACCGATCCTTCCTGAAGGCCTTAGAAAAGTTCCTTCGTTGACATCCAAGAAGCCTCTGTTCCCCTCCCGGAGACCGAAATCGGCTCCGGGAGGTTTTCTTTACAAGGTTTATAATTTCTTAGGGAGCCCATCCTCTCTTCCAAGGAGGCAACCAACATGAGGTTTCGGATCACGATCGTTATCTTTTTTGGGATGGTGGTAGGTGCGATACAGTCCGTCTGGGGGCTGGAAGCCGAGGAGATCATCCGCCGTGCGGAGGATCTGCTGAGAGGACACACTTCGAAAGGAACGTATGAAATGATCCTGGTCCGACCCACGTACGAACGGACCGTGAAGTTCCGGTTTTGGGAGAAACGAGGCCAGCCCGACCGTTCTTTGATCATCATCGATGCCCCACCCAAAGACAAGGGAACGGTATTCCTCAAAGAGGGGATCAACCTGTACATGTACTTGCCGAGGGTCCGGCGGACCCTCCGGTTGCCTCCCTCGATGATGCTGAACCCGTGGATGGGTTCCGACTTTACCAACGACGACCTGGTGCGGGCCTCTTCCCTTCAGGACGACTACACTGCCGAACTGGTGTCTGACTCGACCTATGGGGATACGACCCTATACACCGTTCGCCTCACCCCTAAGCCCGACGCTCCGGTTGTCTGGAGTGGTATTCTTTATCAAGTCAAAGTCCCAGGCTTCCTGCCGGTTTCCGCCCTCTACCTGGATGAACAGGGGGACACAGTTCGACAAATTCTGTTCCGCGAGGTCCGCACCCTGCATGGCCGAACCCTGCCCACTGTGATGGAAGTCATTCCCTTGAACAAGGAGGGGCACCGAACCATTCTTCGTCTCTTGGATGTTGAATTCGATGTCCCGATCCCGGACCGGATGTTTTCGCTGCAGGCGATTGAAACCTTAAAGTAGCCATGTTTTTCTTGAGACTTGCGTGGCGGAACCTGTGGCGATACCGACGGAGAACCCTTTTAGCCGTTTTGAGTATCGCGATCGGGGCTTCTGTGACCATTTTGATGTATGGCATGCTGGATGGTAGCCATACCGAAGCCATCAATGAGGCCTTACGAAACATGCGTGCAGGGCATCTTGTGGTCACTCGAGATACGACAGAGTGGACCCTGGACAACTCCTTTGTACCAGACCCCAAGATGCTCGACAAACTTCTGAAGATCCCGGGGGTCACGGCGGTGGCCCCCCATCTGGTCACACAAGCTCTGATCTCCCTGGGTGATAAAAGTTTCCCCGTGAATGTCATCGGATTTGTGGCAACGTATGAAGAATCCTTTGCGCCGATGGTGGATCATATCCGGAAAGGTGCACAACTCAGTGATACGATTCGGGGGATCTGGATCGGGCAGGGCCTTGCACAGGCATTAGGGGCTGATCTGGATTCTCTCTTGGTCCTTTTAGGACAGGACCGATATCGATCCATTGCCGCTGATCTGTTCCCCGTGGTAGGCCTTTTTCGAACCGGCAATCCTCCTCTCGATCAGTCCACGGTGTTTCTTCGACTTTCTGACCTTCAAACCTTTTTATCGATGGACCAAAGAATTTCGGATGTTTCCATTCTGGTTTCTGAAGCCGACCGGGCCCATCGTTGGCGAAAGGCTATCCAACAGGTGGTTGGGGATAGCCTGGTGGTCCGAACCTGGAAGGAGGTCTATCCGTCCCTCCGGCAGGTCATGGAAATGGATTCGGGTGGTGCCTGGGTGATCATTTTCATCTTGATTGTCATTGTGGGGGTTGAAGTCTTTGCTGCCCTGATCATGTCCGTCATGGAGCGGTTTCGGGAATTTGGCGTGCTCAACGCCCTCGGGATGAAGGGACGGACAATCTTTACCATGATCGCAACGGAGGCACTGTTACTTTGGGCTCTGGGGATGGTTCTGGGCAACGTCCTGGGCTTCCTCATGAACTTCTATTTTTATCGGTTCCCGATTGAAATCACTGGATTTGGCGTGCGCGAGATCCTCGGGTTCACCTTCTGGATCACCTCGACCCTTCGGCTCCGCCACCACCTCCTGACCTCAGCGATCCTTTTGGTGATCATCCTTGGTGCAGCCGTTTATCCGGCGATCCGCGCGATTCGGATCTCACCGGTGGAGGCGATGCGAGATGTCCGCTAATCCTCAGGTTTCTCCGGCCACCTCCTTGCGGCACACGATGTCCTGGCCCAACCGGTTTCAGTTCTTGCTGAAACTGGCCCTTCGAAATGCCCTCCGCCACTGGCGGCGCTCTTCTGTGGTTGTGGTGCTCTTAACCGTCAGCCTCATCGGATTGCTGGTGTACCAGGCCTTTTACCAGGGACTGGTCCGTCAAATGGTCAACAACATTCTTAGCATCGGCATTGGACACCTCCAGGTGTATCCTCGGGATCGCTTGGAATCTCAGCCGATGGATTACCTTATTCCAAACGCGGATGCCTTGGCCGAGGAGATCCAAAGTGTTGAAATTCCTTTGGTCGTGACCCCACGTCTGAGGACGTACGGTCTTATCACCTCACCAGAAACCTCGGAAGGGGTTGAGATCCAGGGGATCGACGCAAAAACCTTTGTAAAGGTCTTCCCCATTTTAGACTTCGTGAAACAGGGCACCTTTAAGCCCGTGGATCGAGGGGTGGTCCTCGGCAAACATCTGGCCAAAAAGTTGAAAGTCAAACTCGGGAGTAAGGTGGTGTTGATGTGGGCCTCTGGCCGAGACCTCGAGTCGGAAGCCTTGTACGTCAAAGGCATTGTCGAAACTCCCTATGCAGAAATCAACGAGCGGGTGATCTTCGTGGATCGTGCAATCCTTGCCCCTCCGACAGTGACCCCAAACCCTGCAACGGAACTGGTGATCCGTTTGGATCGACGGGAAGATCTGTGGCGTGCACGTCAACTCATTGGCAGTCTTGTGCAACAAAAGGACTCTACCTTGGTGGCAAGGACCTGGCGCGAAATTGCTCCCTGGCTGGCGTCCTATATTATCATTGGCGATTACTCGCTTTACATTTACTATGTCATCATCTTGATTGCGGTCGTGATCGGCGCGGTCAGTGTCTTCTTTATGAACATCCAGGAACGGACGCGAGAACATGGGGTGCTTCTTGCGTTGGGATTACGCCCAAAGGAACTGTTTGGCATGATCCTCTTGGAAAGCCTGGTCCTGACCCTTGTCAGTATCCTGATAGGCAATTTGATTGCGGATCCCCTCATCCTGTATTTCAACAAGGTCGGTTTTGATCTCTCGCGATTTGCGAGTGGATTAGAGATGATGGGACTGCAAGCACGGATCCACACCCCTTTGACTCGGCTGAACCTCTTTTTATCGAATTTGATGATCCTGCTGACCGGGCTTGCAGCGGCGACCCTACCGGCCACACGGGTAAGAAAATTGAAAGCCGTGGATGCCCTCCGGTTCACATGAGGGCATCAAAGGAGGTCAGAAACCATGACACAAGACGAGATGGTGCGATTGGAAGGGGTCACCAAAGTCTATCGCACCGATTCCGTTGAAACGCATGCACTTCGGGGGATTGACCTCGTCATTCATGCCGGTGAATTTACGGCGATCGCGGGGCCATCAGGTTCTGGGAAAACCACCCTCCTGAACATCATCGGCGGGTTGGATACCCCAACCTCTGGCCGAGTGATCGTGGCAGGTCGTGACCTCACCCAGATGTCCCCTTCGGAACTGGCAGATTTTCGACTCCATACTCTCGGTTTTGTGTTTCAGAGTTACAACTTGATTGAAGTTCTCTCTGCGTACGAGAATACGGAGTTCGTGCTGTTGCTTCAGGGAGTCCCCAAAGAGGAACGGCGTCGGAGGGCCATGGCCATTTTGGAGGAGGTCGGCTTGGCCGGTTTTGCGAATCGTCGTCCGACCCAACTCTCTGGGGGCCAACAGCAGCGTGTCGCGGTCGCTCGCGCAATTGTGGCTCAACCACAACTCGTGCTGGCCGATGAACCGACCGCAAATCTCGACTCAGAAACCGCCACCCGTCTCATGAAGTTAATGCTGGAACTGAACCGGACCTATGGGGTCACCTTCCTCTTCAGCACGCATGATCCTCTGGTGATGAGGATGGCTCGACGTCTGATCGAATTACGCGACGGAAAGGTGGTCTCAGATCGAACAGTAGAAAGCTCCACCGCTTAGGAAACCCGATGCCGGACCTTTTGGTAAAACTCTACGAACTTCCGCCATTGGAACCGGCCCTTCAGCGGATCCGGGAGAGAGGATTTGAAGTCCGGAGGGCCAAGGTTCCGGAACGAAGAATCGTGGTCTCGTGGGTTGCGCAGCACTTTGGAGACGCCTGGGCCAGCGAATGTGAAACCGCGTTTTCTCGGGTCCCCGTCTCTTGCTTTTTGGCGATTCAACAACAGCAAATCGTGGGGTTCGCATGTTACGATGTCACCATGAAGGGCTTTTTTGGACCGACCGGGGTCTTGCCTGAGTACCAGGGGCAGGGCCTGGGAACTGCCCTCTTGCTCGCTGCACTTCACGCCCTGGCCGCAGAGGGGTATGCCTATGCCATCATCGGCGGGGTGGGACCTGTAGAGTTTTATCAAAAAACCGTCGGAGCCACCCTCATTGAAGGCTCAGACCCCGGAATTTATCGAGGTCTACTGAAACGAAGCAAAGGAGGTGGACATGGGTTCATGGAAAACCCGGAAACCCTGGCGCCAAAAGATTGAAGAAACACCCCCTGCAAGGGTGGTCCCCATCCCGACCCGCTGGCACAAACGGTATGGCCCGGGGACAATGGTGATCCCACACCCGAAAGATCTTGAGGCCCTCATCCGGAAAATTCCGAAAGGGAAACTCGTGACTCAGAGTCAATTACGGGCCCAATTGGCTCAACAATACAAGGTAGATATAGCATGTCCTTTAACCACGGGGATCTTTCTTCGGATGGTCGCCGAAGCGGCAGAAGAAGACCGAGAACAAGGGAAAAAGGAGATCACTCCATATTGGCGTGTGGTGAAAGATGACGGTAGCCTTCACCCGAAATATCCCGGCGGCGTTGAACAGCACGCGCGTTATCTTCGGAACGAAGGCCATGAGATCCTTCCCGGCAAAGGGAAAAAGCCGCTGAAAGTCCATTTGACAGAAGACGTCCGGTGGGAGTTTTCTACCCTTTGATTCGACGACATGAAAGACAAGTGGTTTGTTGATCTGGTCAGGATCACGGTGGAAGGCGGTCGTGGGGGCGACGGTATGGTTCATTTCCACCGGGAGAAGTATCGGCCTCGTGGGGGCCCGGACGGCGGGGACGGAGGAGACGGCGGGAGCGTTTACCTGGTTGCAGATCCCGGCTTAAAGACTCTGCTGGACTTCAAATACAAACGACACTTTAAGGCGGAGGACGGTGGACGCGGGGGCCCGAACCATCAGACGGGGAAAAAAGGCAAAGATCTCCTCATCCGGGTCCCTTTAGGGACCGTTGTCTATGACGATCTGGAGGATCGTGTGCTGGGGGAATTGGTTCGGCCGGGCCAGCGGCTTTTGGTCGCGAAGGGCGGCAAAGGGGGGCGTGGCAATGCCCGATTTGCAACCCCGACCCGACGTGCCCCACGGATCGCAGAACCCGGCACCGAGGGGGAGGTTCGACACCTCCGCTTGGAACTGAAACTTTTGGCCGATATCGGCCTCATCGGCTTCCCGAACGCTAGCAAGACCACCCTCTTGAAAGCCCTGACCGGCTCGGATGCAAAGGTAGCCCCCTACCCCCTTCACCACCCTGGTCCCGAATCTCGGCATGTATCGCGATGAATTCTTCTCTGTGACTCTGGTGGACATCCCCGGGATCATCGAAGAGGCACATGCCGGCAAAGGTATGGGCCTCACATTTCTTCGCCACATTGAACGAACCCGGGGACTGGTCTTCGTACTCGACGTAAGCCGGCCCGATCCACAACAGGACTATGAGATCTTAAAACAGGAACTCGCAAGTTATGATCCTGCACTTCTTGAGAAACCGCGGGTGGTTGTGCTCAATAAAATGGACCTCTTGCCAAGCCCAGATGCTGTAAAATTTGAAGTTGAATCGGGGGTTCCCGTGTACCGGGTGTCTGCATTAACCGGGGAGGGGATCCCTGAACTCAAAGGAGGTTTGAAACAATGGTATCAAAGCCTCATCCAGGCGGAGAACCCTTAATGGAAAAAGTCGAACTCTATTTGAAATCCAGGGACATTTTGGAGCGGCTCAAGGCCATTGAGATGCTGCGTGAATTGGGCGACAAACAGCGGCTGATCTCGCTTTTGTACTCTGAGAGTTGGCACACCCGAGAGAAGGCCGCAGAGGCCCTGGCAACCTTTGGGGACGCCGTCAAGGACGATATCTTGCCCCTCTTGGATGAGGGCTACTGGTTTGTGCGGGCCGCCGCCGCTTACATCCTCGGCGAGATTGGCGATGTCCGCGCTGTGCCAAAACTGCTGGAACGCCTCCAGGAACGGAATGAGTCCGTCAAAGGGGAAGCCGCAAAGGCCCTGGCGAAAATCCTTCGCGATCACCCCGAGGTCCAGACCGAAATCGAATCGGACCTCCGCCTTTTGATGGAAAACATCCTGAAAGACCTCAAAGAATTTGATTTGCTGGAGGGGATCCGGAAAGCCCGTGTCCATGGAGACGTTAAGAAGAATTCTCTCCTCTCTTCCCGCGATTGACCCGGATTGGCCCGCCTCCCTCATCGCCTTTGCCCTGGATGCCTATGTCTCAGAAAAAGGGCCCCTGGTCTTTGTCCATGAAGATCATGGGGTCTTAGAGGAGGTCGCGGAGACCCTCCATTCCCTCGGCGTCGCGGTCCATCGATGGGAGCCTGAAGGGCCTCTTGGTCTCGCCCGCGTCTACCTCCTCACCCCAGATCAAATCGAGGGATTCCAGAAATCCACCCAGCAATTCCACTACCGGACGGTCCGGGTTGGAGACGTGCTGGACCCTTTCGAATTCGCAGAAAAGGTCAGTCAGGCGGGATTTGAACGGGTGCCTTTCGTCGAAACACCCGGCCAGTTCGCAATCCGTGGGGGGATTGTAGACCTGTTTTTGCCCGGTGAACCTCACCCAATTCGTATTGAACTTTTTGATGACGAGATTGTCTCCCTGAGAACGTTTGATCCCCTGACACAACGGTCGATCCGGACCCTGGAAACCGTGTCTATCCCTGGCTTGGGGGATGCCACATGGACAGGCCAATGGGTCCCGGTTGAAGAAGTGTCGGATTTCCTGGTAGAGGCCAATCCGCCCTTCATTGGCCGATGGGATCTCTTAAAACAGGAGATGGAACGGCTCCGACAGGAAGGGTATACCGTCTGGCTGTTCACCCCAGACCGCAAACATCAGCAGGCTTATCGAGAACTGCTTCGGGTCGAAGTTGCCACCGGCTCGTTTTCCCGCGGGTTTCGACTTCCCCAACACCGCATCGCGGTCTTTTCCGACCAGGAAATCAAGGTCACTGGACACCGCCGGGATATGGAAGAGGTCGTTCCTGGAGAACGGGTGGAGGATCTCCATGCCCTCCAGCCAGGGGATTTGGTGGTCTATCGCGAATACGGCATCGGGGAATTCAAGGGATTGGAAACCGTGCACAAAGAGGACGTCTCGTATGATGCCGTGGTGATCCAGTACCGGGATGGGGTGGTTCGGGTGCCGGTCCTCCATCTCCATAAGATCCACCGGTATGTCCATCATGGCAAAATTCGGCCCGCCCTTTCTTCCCTTTCCAGTGGCCATTGGGCGCGTAGGTTTCGGGCCGTGGAAAATGCCGCGTGGGGGTTAGCCCAAGAAATCCTGAATCAATATGCCCTTCGACAGTTACACCGTGGGTTTGCCTTCCCGCCAGATGATCCGTGGATGCTGGACCTTGAGGCCTCGTTCCCCTATGAACTGACTCCGGACCAGAAGGCCGCGATCGAAGCCGTCAAGCGGGACATGGAGTCCCCCCAGGTCATGGATCGGCTGGTCGCAGGGGATGTCGGCTTCGGGAAGACCGAGGTGGCGCTCCGAGCCGCCTTTAAAGCCGTCACCGCTGGAAAACAGGTGATCTTCCTGGTGCCGACCACCATCCTGGCCCTTCAACACTACGAGACCTTTCGCCGTCGACTCGAGCCCTTCCCCATCCGGGTCGAAATGCTCTCCCGGTTGGTTCCACCCTCGCGGGTGAAGGAAATCCTCCAGGGCCTCAAAGAAGGGACCGTGGATATCGTCATCGGCACCCACCGGCTTCTGCAGGACGACGTCGAGTTCAAAGATCCAGGACTCCTCATCATCGACGAGGAGCATCGGTTTGGGGTCCTCCAAAAAGAGAAAATCCGCAGCCGGTACGCGGGCCTTGATACCCTTCGCATGACGGCAACGCCGATCCCACGGACCCTTTATGCTGCGCTTGGGAAACTCTATAGCCTCTCGACCATCGAAACACCGCCGATCGGCCGCCAGCCGGTCGAAACCATCATCCGTCGATATGATCCGGAGGTCGTAAAACGGGCCATCGAGTTTGAGATTGCCCGTGGAGGACAGGTGTTTTATCTCCATAACCGCATTGCCACGTTGCCCCAGGTCAGAGAACGTCTCCTCAAACTCCTGCCTAACCTTCGGATCGGTGTGGCCCACGGCCAGATGCGGGAACGAGAGTTGGAGGATGTCTTCTTAAAGTTTTACCGAGGGGACCTGGACGTCCTTTTAAGTACGTCGATCATCGAGAGCGGCATCGATTTCCCGCGAGCCAATACCATCATTGTGGAAAATGCCCATCTCTTTGGACTTGCGGAACTTCATCAACTCCGGGGCCGCGTCGGGCGATCGACCGTCCAAGCCTATGCCTATTTCTTTGTGCCAAAGAAAGTCCGGGGCAAGGCATTGCAACGACTCCGGGCCCTCAAAATGTACCGACACCTGGGGGCCGGACTCCGGATCGCAATGGCAGACCTGGAAATTCGCGGCGCAGGAAACCTCCTGGGCGTTGAACAACACGGACACGCTCGGAAGGTCGGCTACGAACTCTTTTACTACCTCCTGGATCGGGCGGTACGGACCCTCTCGGGTAAACGGATTCATGATGAACAGGTTGAAGTCGTCTCGAAAGTCACCGCCCTGCTACCAGAATCTTACATCGAGGAGCCCTGGGTTCGCATCGCGTACTATCGGAAATTCGCCACGGCCCAAAGCCCTGAAGAACTCGATGCGGTCTTAGAAGACCTCTGGGATCGGTTCGGTCGCCCCCCAGAGGAGGTGCTCCGGTTATACGATCTGCACCGGATCCGACTCTGGGCTCTCCAGCGTGGATACACGCGGGTTGTGGTGGGCCAGGACGATGTCGAGGCCTTCCGAGGCAATGGCAAGCCTGAACGGTTCCGAAAGGCCCTCATCCTCCCCCGCCCCGCCTCGGCTCGAAACCTCCGGATGACCTTGACCGGACCGTTAAAATAAAGACATGAAGCAGCCTCTTTACTTTGGCCCTGCGGGGATTCCTATCCAGACCAAGAAGCGGGACACCGTAGAGGGCATCAAGACCGTCCGACAACTCGGTCTGGATGCCATGGAAATTGAGTTCGTGAAAGGGGTCCGACTTTCAGAAGCCAAGGCGCGTGAGGTCCGGAAGGTTGCGGAAAACGAAGGCGTTCGGCTGACCGTCCATGCCCCCTACTGGATCAACCTGAACTCCCAAGACCCCGTGAAGTACAAGAACTCCATCCAACACATCCTGAACTCTGCACGGATCGGTTTCATTGCCGGGGCTACCAGTGTGTGCTTCCACCCTGCCTTTTATCAAAAAACCGATCCAGAAATCGTATATCAACGGGTGAAGGAAGCCCTTGAAGAGGTGATGGATACCTTAAAGGAGGAAGGCATCGACATCGCCATCCGACCGGAAACGATGGGGAAACCTTCCCAATTCGGCTCCCTGGAAGAAGTGGTCCGGCTTTCGAAAGAGATCCCCGGCGTACTGCCCCTCCTCGACTTTGCGCACCTCCATGCCCGCGCTGGAGGGAAGTTCAATTCCTACGAGGAGTTTGTACAGATCTTGCGATACGTCAAACAGGAGTTGGGTCCCCAGGCACTTCAAGATGTCCACTTCCATGTCTCCGGGATCGACTACGGCCCCAAAGGGGAACGAAAACACTTGATCTTAGAGGAGTCGGATTTCCGGTATCAGGACCTCCTTCGTGCCTTCCGGGATGAAGGGGTTTCTGGAATCATCATCTGCGAAAGCCCGAACCTGGAGGAGGACACCGCGCTCCTCAAACAGACCTGGGAAAGCCTGTAAGCACTGGAACTCTGACGCCTTTTCAGCTGGGTATCAAAAGGCTCCCATTCCCAAGATCAACGTTCTTCTTAAACACGGCATTGTTACCGTCACTGCACTGAGAAGTCTGTTCTCGCTCAGCATAAAAAGCACGAAAAGCAAAACGTCCATTTACTTGACTTTGATCAGGAAATCCGTTCGTTCAGCCATCAGTTTTGCATCCTGCCATACCCTCATCCGCACAATGTACACCCCTTTCCGGACCTTGTGACCTCTTAGCGTCCGTCCATCCCAGCGGACTACTGTCCTCCCTTCGGCCTCCCCGTCCCAGGTCCACACGCGCCGCCCGACTACATCGTAGACGTCCACCTGGATCCGTTTGGGAC
>WFXO01000028.1 GCA_015490555.1 Caldifarciminota bacterium
GATTTATTTCAGTCGGCCGGACAGCCTCACCTTCAGCGAGCATGTCTATGCGTTCCGCAAGGAAACGGGTCGGATCCTTGCGCAGAAGGAGACTGAGGAGATTGACGTAGTGGTCCCGGTGCCGGATTCTGGATTTCCGGCGGGCATGGGCTATGCCGAGGCGTTAGGCGTTCCTTTGGAACTCGGCCTGATCCGTAGTCACTACCTGGGTCGAAGTTTCATTGAGCCAAAACAGTCATCCCGGAAATGGGCAGTGAAGTTAAAACTCCTGCCCCAGCGAGAGGTCCTGGATGGGAAACGGGTGGCCCTGATTGACGATTCGATCGTGCGAGGCACGACGTCCCGGGAGATTGTGAAGCGGGTCCGACAGGCCGGAGCCAAAGAGGTCCATGTTCGGATTGCCTCTCCGCCCCTGGTTGCCCCTTGCTTCTTTGGTATTGACATCCCCACCAAAGAGGAACTGATTGCGTCCAGTCGTACGATTCCAGAAATCGCAGAATTCTTGAATGCCGACTCTTTGGTCTATTTGACCGTGGAGGAACTCCTCCGGGCGGCGAGGACCGACGGGGGGTTCTGCACCAGTTGTTTTACCGGACAATATCCGAAGGAGGCCATGGCTTATGCAGAAGAAGTCCATCGTGGTGCTGGCCTCGGGGAACGGGAGTAACTTCGAGGCCATCGTTCAAACCTTTCGTCGGGACCAGGTCCCGATCGAGGTGGTGGCCCTCATCACGGACAACCCGCGGGCGTACGCCATTGAGCGGGCCCACCGGTTGGGCGTGCCGGTCCATGTCCTCAACTCTCAGTCTTATCCAAGTCGGGACGCATACAATCAGGCCCTTCTCGACCTCCTCCGTTCGCTCTCCTTCGATCTCATGGTCTTAGCGGGTTACATGAAGATTCTGCCGCCGGAGATCGTACGAGCCTACGAGCGTCGCATCGTCAACATCCATCCCGCTTTGCTCCCCGCCTATCGAGGGCTCCACGCCATCGAGCGGGCGTTCCAGGATGGAGTCCAGGTGACCGGTGTGACGGTCCACTGGGTGGACGAAGGGGTGGACACGGGCCCCATCCTGGCTCAGGTTCCGGTGTGGGTCGATCCAGACGACACCCTGGAATCTCTGGAAGAGAAAATCCACCGGGTGGAACACCAACTCTATCCCCGGGTGATCCAGCGGATCCTGCTCGGGGAAGACGCACGGGCACACGTCCGCCGGGCCTTGCTCTCCGTTTCGGACCGCACCGGACTGATCGATCTGGCTCAACAACTGCTGGACTTCGGCTATACCCTCATCGCCACGGACGGGACCCACCGATACCTACAGGAACACGGCATCGAATCGATCCCCACGCAGACCTTAACCGGTTTCCATCAGATCTTAGAGGGACGCGTGAAAACGCTCCACCCTGCCCTCTTTGGCAGTGTCCTCGCAGAGCGTACGCCGGAACACCTTAAAGACTTAGATCGGTTCCTGGCTGACCCGATCGATGTCGTGGTCATCAATTTCTACCCTCTGCCGGATGACCTTTCTCGGTCCGAGGCCCTTCAATCCATGGACATTGGGGGGCCGGCCTTGGTCCGTGCAGCCATTAAAAACTCTTCTCGTGTCTTTGTCGCCACATCGCCAGAGGACTATGGCCTCTTGATCGAGGGGCTCCAGGGCAAAGAGGATCCCTCCAAGGTCCGAAAGATCCTTGCTCGGCGAGCGTTTCATCGGGTGATGGCCTATCTGCGGAATTTCAGCCCGGCCCTGGAGACGGAGGAACCACCGGAATACCTCACGTTCCATTTCCAGAAGGCCACCAAACTCCGGTATGGTGAGAACCCCCATCAGGAAGGGTACCTCTACCGGGCCTTGCCCACACCCGGCGCCCCGACCACGTGGCAGAAACTCTGGGGCAAAGACCTGTCGTACACGAATTATCTCGATCTGGACTCGGCTGTTCATCTGGTCTGGGAATTTGAAGGCCCGGCCTGTGTGATTGTGAAACACCTATTGCCCTGTGGGGTGGCCTTAGGGTCTGATCCCTCAGAGGCCTATGAG
>WFXO01000029.1 GCA_015490555.1 Caldifarciminota bacterium
TCTCCATCCCCCAAAGACTTGGAGTCTTTCGACCTCATTGTATGGATCCATCAGCGTCCGCACCGGCTCCAGGCCTTCCTGACCTATTTCCAGTCCTTAGGCAAAGCCCTTGTCTTCTTCGACACAACCTCTACCGGGACACCCTCCCGCGTTCCCCAAACCCTCCATATCCACGGGATATCGGTCCGTGCTATAGACCTTTCAGGGGTCGAAGGACAGGTGATCCTGAGAAGCGATGAAGGCATCCCCGTGGCCATCCGCAAAGGCCAGACCCTCTGGCTCGGATTTTCTCCGGATCCCCGATCAGACTGGATCTTAAGTGGAGACTTCGTGGTGTTCTTCTATCGGGTTCTGATGAAAATCCTGAATGCCCCCCTGCACTATGCCCAGGTGGACGTGGGGAAACCGGTCACACTCCCCCTGGGTCCTCAACAGGGCATCCCCAAAGTATGGCTTGGAAAACAGGAGATTGCCAGTCAGTGGACCGCAGAGGGAACCCTGACCTTTGTGCCAATGCAGGCCGGGCTCTATCGGATCGTTTCTTCCTTCGATCAAAAGCCCCTGGCTTGGGTCGCAGCCTGGGTCCCGGTCTCCGAATCCGACCCCACGCAGGTGACCCAACAAGATTTGGAGTCGTGGTTGGGCCCGGCGGTTCACTGGGTAAACTTCGAGGAGGTGATCCCAAAACGACGACTCCCTAATCCCGTCATCCTCTTTCTGACCCTGGCGATCGGGATGCTGGCCCTGGAAGCTCTCCTCCTGCGTCGGATTTCCCCTTCGTAGTCCTTACGACTTCTTGTTTTGATTTCTTTGTCGATGGTTCCGGAGGGGACGTTCATTCTCTTCTCGGATCAAGGCCCGATGTTTTACAATGGCTCGATCGTACGCATTGATGAGTTCTTTGTGCGAAAGGATCCCCACACACTCCCCCTTTTCATCAATCACGGGCAGTTCCTCGTGGCCCGTCGCAATGAACAGGGCCAGAGCCTTTTTGAGATCATCATCGGGACTGAGTTTTGGGATCCGATCATGGATCAGATCCCCAACAATCAAGATCGGCCCCAGGACATCCATTTCCCCACGGTAGAGAAGAGACCGAAGTTCTTCCGCAAAGAGAAACCCGCGGATTTTCCCCGATTCATCAACCACCGGGAAGCAGTGATACGGGACCGTGGCCGCCTTTCGCAGGGCATCCACAAGATTGGTCTTTTCGTGGAACTTCACGACCTTCATGGGGAGTTTGATGGCATCGCGGACCCGGATCTGCTCCATGACGTCCATGATGAGTTCCCCCTGGTGGGCCGGAGAATCGATCCGCGAAGAGACCTGATTCTCATAAATGCTCCACCGGCCGGAGAACAGGTACGACAAGGACAACGCCAGGGTCATGGGCACCAAGAGGTCATAGTTCCCGGTCATCTCCACGACCATCACCAGGGAGGCCAGGGGGACTTTCCCCACCGCCGCGAAGAAACTCCCCATCCCCACCACAGCGAAGGCAGTGGGGGTGGTCACCATGTTTGGGAAGACGTTGTGAATCCACTGGCCGAAGGCCCCTCCAATAAACGCACCAATGGCCAACGAGGGCGCGAAGACCCCCCCAGACCCTCCGGACCCGATCGTCAAGGAGGTCGCCACGATCTTTGCGATCGCTAAAGCGAGGAGCAGCCCGACCCCTAACCGACCGTAGAGTGCCAACTGGACCCATCCATACGAAGTTCCAGCAACCTGAGGGAAGAAGAACAGTAAAAGCCCGGTCACAAAACCCCCAATCATGGGCTTGACATGATTGGGGATCCTCAAAGACCGGAAGTAATCTCGGACCCGGTAAAAGGTTCGGACATACACAAAGCCAAACGGGACCAACACCAGGCCGAGCAAACCAAAGAAGAAGAGGTCGTTGGCATGGAAGACATAGTACTCGGTTTCAAAGACCGGGGAGAAGGTGAAAACCAGGCCAAAGACGACATATGCAAAAATGGCCGAGATGATGGAGGGGATGATCGCGTCGGATTCGAAGTCCGGATGCCGATAAAGAACCTCCACGGCGAAAAGGGCGCCGCCCAGCGGGGCGCGGAAGATGGAGCCGATCCCACCGGCGGTCCCCGCGAGTAAGAGGATCCGCGTATCCCGTGCGGAGAGTCGCAAAAGCCGGCCGAGCAGGGACCCAAACCCGGACCCAATCTGGGCGATCGGTCCTTCGCGGCCCGCGGATCCGCCCGTTCCGATGGTCAACGCAGAAGCCAGAGTTTTAATGACTGGCACGATGGGTCGGACCTGCCCCCGTTTCCGGTGGAACGCCTCGATCACTGCGTCCGTCCCATGCCCCTCCGCTTCTGGTGCAAAGGTGTAGATCAGCAATCCGGCCAGGAGTCCACCCAGGGCAGGGACCAGCACCAGGAGCCACCGATGTCGGACAATCACCTCCACAACGTTTCCGAACCCGCCCTCTCCGGCCGGTTTAGGCATCATGTACCCGACCAGCCGCCCCAGGAAAAAGTCTCCCGTCACCCCGAGAAGCCAATGGAAAAAGACCGCCCCCGCTCCGGACACAATTCCCACAATAGCCCCGAGAAATAACCATTTCCCGAGGTGCTTGATTTCGACCTGTTCCATCAGGGAATTGGGGAGTTTCAAGGTATCTAAATTTTAAGGCGAAACCAGCCTCCATTCCGAGAGTTCCTTTTATAGGTCCATTTCTTGACCCTTTAGGGGCATCCCCCTAAAATACAACGGAATCCCGAAGGAGAACGAAATTGGCGCAACCCATCTTTCAAACCCTTTGGAAAACCGGGGTTGTTTTTTTAGGGGCGCTCACCGCGGCGGCCTATCTGGTACTGGCGGAACGGAAGTTCGCTGGCTATTTCCAGGAACGGTACGGGCCGAACCGCGTAGGGCCCTTCGGCCTTCTTCAGCCCCTTGCGGATGCCGTCAAACTCCTCCTTAAAGAAGAAGTGATCTTTCCTCAGGCAAGCCGCGGTCTCTACCTGGCAGCCCCGGTCATCATCGGCGTCGCCGCCCTTCTCCCCCTGGCTGTGATCCCCTTTAGCGAGCACTTTTACATTGCCGATCTGCCGGTGGCGGTGCTCTATCTTCTGGCTGTCGGGTCGCTCAGCACCTACGGGGTCCTCCTGGGAGGCTGGTCTTCGAACAGTAAATACGCCCTGCTGGGTGGGCTTCGATCCGCCGCCCAAATGGTCTCCTACGAGATCGCCATGGCCCTGGCCCTCGTCGGCGTCGCCCTAATGGCCCAAAGCCTTTCCCTCGTCAAGATCGTCCAGGCTCAGCAATCCCTCTGGTTCTTGATCCCCCAAATCCTTGGGTTCGTGGTTTTCCTGATCGCTGCGTTTGCAGAAACCAACCGCTTGCCCTTCGACCTCCCCGAAGCAGAATCGGAACTCGTGGCCGGTTACCACACCGAGTACAGCGCCTTTAAATTCGCGATGTTCTTCGTGGGAGAGTATATCCACCTGTTCATCGTAGGATGCCTGGTCACCGTCCTCTATCTGGGCGGATGGTATGGCCCCTGGAAACCGGGGCCACACTGGTTCTTCCTGAAAACATTCCTCGTCCTGTTCTTCATGATCTGGGTCCGATGGACCTACCCTCGGTTCCGATTCGACCAACTCATGCGCTTTAGTTGGAAGGTCTTGATCCCGGTGGCCCTGTTGAATCTCTTGTTGACCAGTTTGTGGATGGCACTATGACGACACTCTTTTGGCTTTTCGGGGTTTTGGCAATCGTCGGGGCCCTCGGGGTGCTCTTCCAGACCCACCCCGTTCGGGGCGCCCTGTTCCTGCTGTTGAACTTTTTAGCCATCGGCGTACTTTACTTGCTGGCTCGAGCCCCCTTCGTCGGCTTTGTCCAGATCCTGGTGTACGCCGGCGCGATCGTGGTCCTGTTCCTCGTCGCCATCATGGTCATGGACCTCCGACGGTTGGAGTCAGACTTTGACCTCGGACTCATGGGATTCCTGACCTTCGTGCTCGGTGTAGCGTTTTTTGTGATCGTCGCACTCGTCCTCCTGAAAAACCAGATCCCGGAAGTCTCACCACCCCCGACCGGAACACCAGAAGCCCTGGGAGAGTGGCTGTTCGGACAGTATCTCGTCCCGTTTGAATTGGCGTCCATCCTCCTCCTGGTCGCAATTGTCGGGGCCATTGTCTTGATCCGAAGGAGAAGACAAGATGTCTCCTAACGCCTACATCCTCCTCGGCCTCCTCTTGTTTACCATCGGGATGATCGGCGTGCTGTTCCGACGAAACTTGATGTTCATCCTGATGAATCTGGAACTGATGATGAACGCAGTTGGCCTGGTCCTCGTGGGCGCCTCTCTCGGCGGATGGATCGAAGGACAACTCATCATCCTGATGATCCTTGTGGTCGCCGCCTCAGAGGTGGCCATCGGCATCGGGATCCTGATCAACGTCGTCCGGCTTACCGGCCGTCCGGATGTGGACCACCTCCCTAAAGCCCCGGAGGAATCCACACCATGAAGGGGATCCTGCTGATGACCCTTTTTGCGCCCCTGGCCGGTGCGATCCTCAACGGCTTTTTGGGCACCTGGTTCCGAAAGAAGGCACACTTCCCGGCTATCGTAGCCGTAGGGCTCTCCTTCCTGGGCTCCCTCGTCTTGTTCCAGTGGAGCCTTCAGCATCCCTTAGGTCAAGAATGGATCCTCTACACCTGGGTCCCTGTCGCCGATCTCCGGGTTCCCTTTGGCCTCCTCTTTGACCGATTGGCCGCCATCATGCTCCTCGTGGTCACCACCGTCTCCTTCCTGGTCCACATCTACTCCATCGGCTACATGGCAGACGATCCCGGATATCGCCGGTATTTCGCCTATCTCAATCTCTTCGTCTTCTCCATGCTCCTCCTGGTGCTCGCCAACAACTTCCTGCTCCTCTTCGTGGGCTGGGAGGCCGTAGGACTCTGTTCGTACCTGTTGATCGGGTTTTGGTATGAGAAAAAGACGGCCTCGGACGCCGGCAAAAAGGCCTTTATCGTCAACCGGATCGGCGATGCCGGGTTCCTGTTAGGAATCTTCACCCTGTTTGCGACCTTTGGCACCCTAGAATACACCCGGATCTTTGAGATCGTTCAAAGCAATCCCGGCTACTTCTCGGGTGTTCTTGCGGCCGCCACCCTGTTCCTCTTCATGGGTGCGGTGGGGAAATCCGCCCAATTCCCGCTCTATGTGTGGCTCCCGGACGCGATGGAAGGCCCCACCCCGGTCTCCGCCCTCATCCACGCCGCTACCATGGTCACTGCCGGCGTCTACATGGTCGCACGGAGCCATCCCTTGTTCCAGGAAGTCCCTCAAATCGGGACCCTGGTGGCCTCCATCGGCGCGTTTACAGCGATCTTTGCGGCCTCGATTGCCCTGGTCACGGATGACATCAAACGGGTCCTGGCGTATTCCACCATCTCTCAACTGGGCTACATGTTCGTGGCGGTCGGGCTGGGCGCCTATACGGCCGGGATCTTCCACCTCTTTACCCACGCCTTTTTCAAAGGGCTGTTGTTCCTGGCCGCCGGCAGTGTGATGCACGCCACCGGCGGGGAACTCAATATGCACAAAATGGGGGGACTGTGGAAAAAGATGCCCCATACTGGTTGGACCTTCGTCATTGGCGCGCTGGCCCTTTCCGGCATCCCCCCACTGGCTGGCTTTTTCTCCAAAGACGAGATCCTGGCCTCCGCCTTCCGCACCGGACACACCTTGATCTGGGGCGTCGCCTGGGCAACGGCTTTCCTGACCGCCCTCTACATGTTCCGCCTGATCTTCAAGGTCTTCTTCGGCAACCCCCGGGACCCGGCCCTCTACGAGCACGCCCATGAGTCTCCGCCCGTCATGACCGTCCCGATGTGGATCCTGGCTGTGCTTTCCGTGACCGTCGGCTGGCTGGGATTGGGCGAAGAAAGTAGCCTGTTCCACCGATTCCTGGCGCCCACCCTGGGACACCTGGAGATCGTGCCGCCCATGGTCGAAAAAGAGGCCGGGCTCGGCCTAATCCTCTTGTCCGTCGCGGCCGGCCTGGCCGGCATCTGGCTGGCGTATCAAATGTTCCTCAAGGGGTCTCCAAACCCCACCGCCCTCGCCCAACGCGCCGGCTTCTTCTACCGACTCCTGAAAGGCAAATACTACGTGGACGAACTCTATCAAACGGTCATCGTCACCCCGATCCGCGGCTTGGCGGTGCTCACCTTCCGCTTGGTGGACCGGATCTTGATCGACGGGACCGTCAACCTCACCGGGAAATCCCTGGCAGCTACCGGCAATGTGATCCGCAAAGGCAGTTCGGCACGGACCCGAACCTACCTGTTCTGGGTCCTCCTCGGGGCCCACGTGCTCCTGTGGTTCCTATTGAAAGGGAGATAACGCGATGCTGAGCGTGGTCATCTTCGCACCCCTGGTGCTGAGCCTCCCGCTCTTCTTCCTGCGGGGGCGAAAGGCATGGTTTGGCTATACATGGTTTGCCAGCGTGGTGGTCTTTGTCTTGTCCCTGGCTTTGCTCCGGGGCTTCCAATGGGAGACCCCTGGCTTCCAATGGGAACAGCAGGTGGAATGGCTCCCGACCCTCGGGGCGTCCTATCACATCGGGATTGATGGCCTCAGCCTCATCCTGATCCTGTTGACCACCTTCTTGACCACGATCTCCATTCTCGCGTCGTTCCGATACATCCAGCACCGGATCCGGGAATTCTGCATTGCCATGCTCGTCCTGGAAGGCGCCATGATCGGCGTCTTCGCCTCCCTCGACCTCCTCCTCTTCTTCATCTTCTGGGAAGTGATGCTCGTCCCGATGTTCCTGTTGATCGGGGTCTGGGGCCACGACCGACGCATCTATGCGGCCTTCAAGTTCGTACTCTATACCATGGCCGGCAGCGCGTTCCTCCTGTTCGCCATCCTCGTCTTACGGCTCAAAACCGGGACCTTCGACCTGGTCACCCTGCAACAGACGGTCGGCAACCTTCCGGGTGCGATCCAGCGCTGGGCGTTCCTGGCGTTCGCGATCGCCTTTGCCATCAAGGTGCCCCTGGTCCCCTTCCACACCTGGCTCCCGGACGCCCACGTGGAAGCCCCCACCGCCGGCTCCGTCCTCCTCGCCGGGATCCTCCTGAAAATGGGCGTCTATGGCTTCCTGAGATTCAACTTTGCGCTGTTCCCCTCGATCGCCCGGGACCTGGCACCCCTGTTCATGGCCCTCGGGGTGATCGGCATCCTCTACGGTGCATGGATGAGTTGGGTCCAAACGGACCTGAAAAAACTCATTGCGTATTCTTCGGTGGCACACCTGGGCTTTGTCATCCTGGGGATCTTCACGTTTACCCCCTGGGGGCTCCAGGGCGGGATCCTGCAGATGGTCAACCACGGGCTCTCGACCGGCGCCCTCTTCCTGGCCGCCGGCCTGCTCTATGAACGAAAACACACCCGCGAGATGAGCCAATTGGTGGGCATCGGGAAATTGATGCCCGTCTTTTCCACCGTGTTCGGCATCGTCATGCTCTCCTCGATCGGCCTCCCCGGCTTGAACGGCTTTGTGGGCGAATTCCTGATCCTTCTCGGCACCTTCCAGGTGAGCAAAACGCTCGCCTTCTTCGGTGTGCTGGGCATCATCTTTGCCGCCGTGTACATGCTCTCCATGTTCCAGAAAGTCGTGTTCTCGCCTCCTCGAGAAGAGGATCGGGGGTTGCTGAAAGATCTGACGCTCCGCGAGTGGCTGGTGTTCGTGCCTCTCCTGGTCTTCATCTTCGCCATCGGCGTCTATCCCCGGCCCTTCTTGAAATTCGGAAAGATCCCCAGCCAGCAGGTCATCGAACGGGTTGCGCCGGAAACCCCGACACCGACCCTGTCCCCACACGCAGAGGAGGGAGAACCATGATCCCGGTCCACCTGTTGGCCCCAGAATTTGCCGTCACCGGGACCGCGCTCCTCATCCTGCTCCTCTCGTTTCTGACCCCACGCCGCCACCAGATCGCAGGCTCAATCACGGCCCTCGGACTCCTCCTGGCGATGTTCCTGGAAATGGGCAGCATGGGCCATTCGGCCACCCTGCTCATGCTCCAGATTGACCCGATCACCCGGCTCTTCAGCCTCATCTTCATCCTGGGCACCTTCCTGGTGACCCTCCTGACGGTGGATACCTTCGAAGAATGCCCTCCCGAAGTCTATTTCTTCCTCCTCACCGGCCTCCTGGGGATGATGATCCTCGCCAAGTCCACCCACCTGGTCCTGACCTTCCTGGCTCTGGAACTGCTGTCCTTCTCCCTGTTTGTCCTGGTTACCCTGGTGCGGACCCCGAAAGCCGTGCATGCGGGCGTCAAGTTCTTCCTGGTTGGCGCCTTCTCCTCTTCTTTTCTCCTGATGGGACTGGCCCTGCTCCTGGCCGCCGGCGGCAACCTCTCCTATGAAACGGTGTTCCACGCGTCCCGGACTCCCTTAGGACTGCTTGGCCTGATCTTCCTGCTGGTGGGCTTCGGGTTCAAACTCCTCTATGTGCCGTTCCACTTCTGGGCGCCGGATGTCTTTGAAGGCGCCCCGTCCGCCATCGTCGCGTATGTCGCCTCGGCTCCCAAGGCGGCCGGCATCGCCATCTTGATCCCGATCCTGACCCGTGGCTTCGCTCCGTATCTCCCAATCTGGGCTTCGACCTTCACGACCCTGGCCTTTCTGACCATGATCGCCGGGAACCTGGCCGCCCTCCGCGAAAGGAACGTCAAACGGATGCTCGCCTTCTCCACCGTGGCCCATGCGGGCTACCTCCTCGTGGGCTTCGCAACCCACACCCCGGCAGCCTACGCCTCCTTGTTCCTCTACCTCCTCATCTATGTGGTCATGACCATTGGCGCCTTCGCAGGGATCGTGGCCCTCCAGGAAGACGCCACCCTGGATGACCTCAAAGGCCTCGCCACCCAGTCTCCGCTGTTGGCGTTCTTGACGAGCCTCTTCTTCCTCAGCCTGGCCGGGATCCCCCCGACGGGCGGGTTCGTCGCAAAACTCTATCTCTTCAAAGCCGCGATACAGGGAGGCCAGGGCGGACTGGCCTTCTTTGCGTTCCTCAATAGCGTGGTCTCCGCCTACTACTACCTCCAGGTACCGGCGGCGTTGTACATGCACACACCGGCCGGCCCCACCCACCGGCTCCCCGAAAAACCGATGCTCTCCTCTGCCCTCTGGATCGGACTCGTGCTCGTCTTCTACCTTGGCCTGTTCCCCGATAGTGTGTACTGGGTCATCCAAAACCTTTTCCGCTGATGCAGGTCCATCGTTTGACCGTCGCCTCGATCCAATTTACGAACCCTCAGGTCTTCTTGTTGGAACTCCAGGCCTATGCGGGCGACCCGCCACAGCCCGGCCAGTTCTTTGAATTCAAGATCGGCGAGGGCTTCGACCCTCTGCTCTGGCGCCCGATGAGTGTGATGGACGCCTGGAGCGACCGCCTCCTTTTCCTGACCCAACTCCGCGGACGGGGCACCCAATGGCTCGCTCAACGCTCCGAAGGAGATATGATCGAGATCCTGGGCCCCCTGGGCCGGGGGTTTCCGATCCCCGAGGAACCGGTAACCCTTGTGGCAGGAGGGACCGGCGTCGCCCCCCTGTACTTTCTGGCCCGGCGGCATCCGGACCGCGTTCAGAAACTCATCGCCGGCTTCGCCACCTCCCCGGGCCAACTCCTGCTGGACCGATTCTATGCCCTGCCGGTGCCCGTGATCCTCACGACCGAAGATGGCTCCTTAGGCCTTCCAGGGACCGTCCTCGACGTCCCGGACCTCCAGGACCGCCCCCTCGTGTATCTCTGCGGACCCGGCGGCATGATTCGACGGTTCCAAGAACTCGGCTTCGAAGGGTGGATGTCCTTAGAAGATGTGATGGGGTGCGGCACCGGACTCTGCTTCGGATGCGCCGCATGGCACCGCAAAGAACAACGCTATGTCCGCACCTGCGTCGAAGGCCCGGCCTTCCCCCTCCAGGACGTGGAATCCCTCCTGTTTTGAGATACCTCCCGCCTCACCTCACCCCTACCCCCCAACTCGGCTCCGCTAAACTATGCCGTCCCCCTTTCCCAAAGGGGGATTCAGGGGGATTCTTCTCTTCCCCCTTTTCCAAAGGGGGACCGAGGGGGATTCCACCACAAACCACAAACTACTCACCACCCACTACAAACTACAAGCCACAAACCACACGCCATGTTTACGACTCTCCCCAAACCCCTCCCTGACCAGGGAGGGGCTATATGGTGCAGTGGATCCTGTCCAGGAATGGGCCCATATGTTGAGATCAAGACTCAGGTAGCAGGAAGATGGGTTTGGAGGTATCGGATTGCGTTTTCGTGGGTCCAGGCCTCCAAGGTCTTTTGGGAGACACCGGCCTGTCCCAGTGCCCGAACCACGTCCTGGATCTTTTCCACCCGCTCGATGCCGGGGATCTCATCCTCCTTGCCGAAGCCAAAGAAATCGGTCCCTACGGCCAACCCATTGGGGAAAGCCTGCAGGAGTTCTGTCAGGGTCTGGACGAGGTCTTCGAAGCCCATCTGTTCATCCTCAAAGAAGAGCCGGGCCAGGGCCACGCCGACAATGCCTCCCTTTTCCATCACCCGTCGGGTGACGTCCCAGGAAATATTCCGTGTCTTCTTCGGCTGTTTCAGGATCCCCGTATGGGACACGATGGGGGGACGGATGTCCATCTCTAAGACATCCGCGTAGGTCCTGGGAGACGCATGGGCCAGGTCCAGGATGAATCCGAGGTCCGAGGCCTTTTCGACCATCTGCCGTCCAAACGGGGTGAGCCCCTGGTCATGGGGGTCACTGGCCCCGGTTGCCCACAGATTGGAGACGTTCCAGGTCAGGCCCAGGATCCGGACCCCGATCCGATAAAGAGCCCGGAGCAGCCAGACATCCGTGAGTTCATAGGCCCCTTCATAGGCCAGGAGGATACCAATGCGATTCGAGGCCAAACACCGTTCCAGGTCCTTCTGGGTCTCCAGGATCATGAGGTCATCCGCGAACTGTTCCGCCAGTTCTCGCGTCTTCTCCGCGGCCCGAAGCACGTGTTTGATCGCATCTTCAGAAAGATAGGTGCCCCAATGACGCCGTAAGGAAAAGATCGCCCCCACAACGATTTTGTAGTCGCCCTTCCGCCAGGAGGGGAGATCGCCGTGAAGGTGGGGACACACTTGCCCGAAATCCAGGGACCGTTCTCCCTGGATCGTCGTGATCACGTCTTCATGCAGATCGACCACCCACATGGTTTCCTCCCTGTCAAAACTCCCAATGGGATTGGATCTTCGCCACGATGGCTTCCGGTGTCAGCCCGAAGGCCTGGAAGACATCCCGATACGGTGCCGATTTCCCGAACGTTTCCACGCCGATCACCAGGCCCTCGCTGCCGACATACCGGTACCAACAACCGGGATGTGCGGCTTCGATGGCGACCCTCCGGGTGACCTCTGGGGGCAGCACGGTGTGGCGGTACGCCTCCGGTTGCTCTTCGAAGAGTTCCAGGCTCGGGACACTGACGGTCCGAACGCGGATCCCCTTGGTTTCCAGGGCGTCGTGGACCTGGAGAGCGAGATAGACTTCTGAACCTGAGGCCATCAAGAGGAGGTCCGGGGTCCCGGAGGAATCTTTGAGGACATAGGCGCCCTTTCGGGTCCCCTCTGCTCCCCCGAGTTCGGAACGGTCCAGGATAGGGACCCCCTGTCGGGTGAGCAACAAAGCCACGGGTCGATGTCTGAGGTTGACGGCGATTTCCCAGGCGTAGCGGGTCTCATTGGCGTCCGCAGGTCGGAGCACGACCAGCCCCGGGATGAGCCGGAGGGAAGGCAGGTGTTCCACGGGCTGATGGGTCGGCCCATCCTCGCCCAGTCCGATCGAATCGTGGCTAAACACGAAAATGACGTGGAGATGGCTCATGGCGGCCAGGCGGATCGCCGGCCGCATGTAGTCCGAGAACACCAAAAAGGTCCCTCCAAAGGGAAGGATCCCCCCGTGGTAGGCCAACCCGTTGAGGATGGCCCCCATCCCATGTTCCCGGACCCCGAAATGCAGGTAACGACCCGTGCGATTTTGGCGGGTGAACACCTCGATGTTTTTCAGGTCCAGCCCGTTGGAGCCCCGAAGGTCTGCAGAGCCGCCCATCATGCCTTCAATTTTGGACACAATCACATCCAGCACTTTTTGGGACGCCTTCCGGGTGGCCAGGGGTCCATCCTCAGGCCGAAAGGCCGGCAACTCTTCTGCTGAGATGGGGCCAAATTCGCCACGAGAAAAAAGGTCCAGTTTTTTGGCTTTCTCGGGGAATTCCCGTTGATAGGCCTCCCAGAGTTTTCGCCATTCCGCCTCTCGTTGTTGTCCCAGTTGACGGTGCCGTCGCATATACGACAGCACATCTTCCGGCACTTCAAAGGGGGCGTAAGGCCAGTTCAGGCGTTTGCGAGTCTCTGCCACCGCTTCGGGTCCTAAGGGCGCGCCGTGGGCCGAGGCCTGATCCTGCTTGGGGCTCCCATAGCCGATATGCGTCCGCACGGCGATAAGGGAGGGCCGATCCGTCACTGCTTTGGCCTCTTGAATGGCCTGATCGATGGCCTCCAGGTCTGTTCCGTCGTCCACCCGGAGTGTGTGCCACCCCAAGGCGTCAAACCGTCGGAGGACATCCTCTGACCAGGCGAGGCGGGTGGGGCCGTCAATCGAAATACGATTGTCATCCCAGAGGACGATCAGTTTGCCGAGCCCCAGGTGTCCTGCGAGGTTCGCCGCTTCGTGGGAGACCCCCTCCATCAGATCGCCATCGCTGGCGATGACATAGGTGTAATGGTCAATCACGGGAAACCCCGGCTCATTGTATGTCGCCGCGAGGTGAGCTTCGGCGATCGCCATACCTACGGCATTGCCGAACCCCTGTCCCAGGGGACCCGAGGTGACTTCGACGCCAGGCGTCAGGCCAAACTCCGGATGGCCGGGTGTGATGCTGTTGAGATGGCGAAACCGTTTGATGTCGTCCAGGGTGATGTCGAACCCGGTCAGATACAGGAGGGCGTAAAGGAGCATCGAGCCGTGGCCGGCGGATAACACGAATCGGTCCCGGTTGATCCAATGGGGGTTCTGGGGGTTGAATCGGAGATGCCGATCCCAGAGCACGAAGGCCATGGGGGCGGTCCCCATCGGCATCCCCGGGTGTCCGGACCGGGCATGTTCCACGGCGTCAATCGCCAAAAAACGGATGGCGTTGATCACCCGTTCTTCAAGGTCTGGATGATTGGATGGGGTCATGGTCCACTCCTTTCTATCTTGATGGACAGAGGATCGTCTTCTGAAATTTGTAAATCTCCCGAGTCCTCAGCAATACAGAGCCGCACAAAAGGAATCGAGTGTTCCTGAAGTATTTTTTCAATATCGAACCAGGGTGCGTGAAACAGGTGGGATTTGCAGGAGCAATCGGAACTCCCAAAGCCCAGCGCGGCGATTTCAAAACGGCCTTGCAGGAGTTCTGCCAGAGAACACTCGATAGGGTGATCCGAAGGGATCAGATAAATCCGTGACGGAAGCGTGGCCCCCAAAATCTGGTCAATATGCCAGTGGGGTGGCCGAGGAGATCGAGGCTTCTTTTGGTGGAACCTCAGGTGTCGGGCCACCCGTTGGAAGCCCTGGGATCCCATGGCAGAGCCGACATAGACCAACGGGCTTCTGAGCCACTGCTCTCGAGGCCGCTGGATCCAGAGTTCGCCGGGAAACTCAAAATAAAGAAGATACGCACCTTTCTGTTGGACAGCCATGGGAAAATTATACGCCTGGCATTCCTGGATCCTGCCGACGGAATCTCATCTTCCCATCCGGTTGTTGCTTCACGACCTCCCGGACCTCCATTGGATTTGTGTGGCGACTGTGGATTCCAAGCGTGGGTCTCCCCACGAATCATTCGGCAAAGAGAGCGGATCGATTTGAAACCGTGCAACGATCCATAGGAGCGTTCTGAGGATGGGTTCTGAAGGCTTTATAATAGACACCGAACTTGGGGCCGTAGCTCAGTTGGGAGAGCGTCAGGCTGGCAGTCTGAAGGTCGTGGGTTCGAATCCCACCGGCTCCACTTCTCTTTTTTATGTCCACTTTTGATCGCGACGACTATTGTTTCGCCTGTGGCCCCCGGAACCCCATCGGCTTGAAACTCCAGATCCAGAAGACGGACGAGGGGGCAAAAACTGTCTTCATCCCACGGAAAGAATACCAGGGCTTCCACAAGGTCCTTCACGGGGGGATCACCGCGACCCTCCTGGACGAGGTCATGGTCTGGGCCGCATTCCTGCACGGCTACCCTGTGGCCACCGCAAAATTGGAGATCACCTTCCGGCGTCCTATTGCGGTGGAAACGCCGATCACGGCTTATGCACGGTTGTTGGACATCCGGGACCGTCGAATCCACGCCGAAGCCATCGCCGAACAAAACGGCAAAAAGGTAGCCCAAGCACGGGCGATCTTAGCCCGAATCACCTCCAAATGATCCTCTTATTTGACATTGACGGGACCCTGATCCTTTCCGGGGGTGCGGGCACACGCGCCTTTAATCGCGTCTTCGAAGAGTTCTATGGCATCCCACACGCAATGGATGGCTATGCTCCTCAGGGCAAGACGGATACCCTGATCGCCAAAGAACTCTATGAGCAGTGGCTGGGGCAGCGCCCTACGGAGGCAGAAATCCAACGGATTCTCCGGCGTTATGTGGAGTTTCTGCGTGAAGAGGTCCCCCGTTCCTCAGGATATCGGGTGCTTCCCGGCGTCACAAAAGTTTTGGAGAAACTTTCCCAGGCACCGGATGTCCTCCTTGGCCTGGCCACCGGGAACATTGAAGAAGGGGCCAAAGCCAAACTTTCCAGAGCCAACCTTTTTCATTTTTTCGAATTTGGGGTGTACGGGGACCATGTCGATCGTAGCGTGATCCTCAAGCAGGCAAGGGACCTCGGGCGACAATTGGCAAGGGAGCGAGGAATCCCGACGGACCGGGTGATTGCCGTAGGGGATACCGTTCGAGACATCTGGGCCGCACGAGCCGCTCACGTGGAAGTGGTGATCGTCACCACAGGCCCGGAGCCGCCGGACCTCCTGGCTGCGGAACATCCCGATCTCTTGATTCGACGGCTGGATGACCCTGCATTTGAGGCGTATCTCCATGGAGATTGAACGCATCGTCGTTGGCCCTCTGGAAACGAACTGTTATCTCGTCCACGACGGCGACGTGTGCTGGATCATCGATCCCGGGGCGGATGCCGATCAGATCCTCCAACGCCTGGAAGCCCTTGGCTGGACCCCGGTAGCCATCCTTGTGACCCACGGCCATTTTGACCATGTCGGAGCGGTACAGCCGTTACAACGCCACTATGACATCCCCTTCTGGGCGCATCGAGACGAAGCCGAGGTCCTGGCCTATCAGACTCCGGAAAGGGTCCTCGAGAATTGGGGCGTCCGGATCGCCCCCATCCCCGCGCCGGATCGGTGGCTCGAAGACGGTGAGGCTCTCTCCCTGGGCACGACCTCGTGGCGGGTCTGGCATACGCCCGGCCACTCGCCCGGCTCCATTTGCTTGGTGGGTCCAGGAGTTGTGTTTACCGGGGATCTCCTTTTCCACCTGAGTGTCGGGCGGACCGATATCCGGGGTGGCGACGTTGGACGGCTCCAGGCCTCCCTCCGCCGGCTCCTGAGCCTCCCTCCGGAGACCCGGGTTCTGCCTGGTCATGGGCCGGAGACCACCCTTGGCTTCGAAATCCAGCACAATCCGTTCCTTTGGGGCCTGGACGCATCCGGTGTATAATTGGAAAGCCATGAATCTGGGATTTCAGGAACTGTTGGTTATCTTTCTCGTCATCCTTTTGGTCTTTGGGCCCAAGAAACTCCCTCAGTTGGCCCAGGCCTTGGGGAAGGCCGTCCGTGAGTTTCGAAACGCCACGCGGGAAATCGAAGAATCCATCAAGGAAATCGAGCGCTCCGTAGACCTCGAAGAAAAACCCACCCCACCGCCACCGCCCTCATCATCCAGTGGGACACAGGAGTCTTAAGGTGGACCTCTGGAATGTCCGCGATTGGGTCCAAGAAGGGCTCCGTGTGATCGGTGTCATCCACCTCCTTCCGCTTCCCGGAAGTCCCCGCTATCAAGGCTCGATGGCCCAGATCATGGATCGTGCCCTGGAAGATGCCGATGCCTTGATCCAGGGAGGCGTCCATGCGATTCTTGTTGAGAACTTTGGGGATGTCCCCTTCTGGAAGGATCGGCTTCCTGAAGAGACCCTGAGTGCCTTCACGGTGGTGGCCTACGAGATCCGAAAACATCACCCCCTTCCGATGGGGATCAACCTTCTGAGGAACGCAAGTCGTGCCGCCCTTTCTGTCGCTCACGCGGTGGGTGCCCAATTTATTCGGATCAATGTCCCCATCGGAGCGCGGTTAACCCCCGAGGGATGGATCGAGGGCCGCATGGCAGAGACGGCCCGATTGCGCTCTCAACTCGGGACGTCTGTCGCCTTCTTTGAAGACGTGCATGTCAAGCACTCGTGGCCGGTGGGCCAAGAGCCCCCACTTCGAGATCTTGTAGAAGAAACCGTCCAGCGTGGGGTGGCGGATGCGTTGATCGTGACCGGGCCAAGGACAGGGGAAGAGGTCGATCCAAAGCATCTCAACGAGGTCTACCGGTATGCCGACGTCCCGGTCTTTGCCGGGAGCGGGGTCACGACCGAGAATTTGGCCCGGATCGTGCGGTCGTGCCATGGGGTCATCGTCGGGACAACCTTCAAAAAAGACGGCAATATCTCCAATCCTGTGGACCCCGACCGTGTCCAGCAGTTCATGGACCGGGTCCATGCCCTCACCCCCTCCTGACCGAAAAGTCTGAAATCGAATTCCTCAGGGTAAGGGGCCTTTTCTCAATCCACCCAATCCGCGATGAAGATGTCGTATTGCCGAGGTTTCTCGGCGGCCCGATTCGACGCAAAGATGATCTTTTTGCCGTCCGGGCTGAACATCGGGAAGGAGTTGAATGTCCCCTTGTAAGTCACCCGTTCCAGGTTCTTCCCATCAATGTCGATCATGTAAAGGTCGTAATCCCATTGTCCCGGGGCATGGAGGTTCGACACAAAGATAATTCGCTTCTCGTCGGGGAACATGAAGGGCGCGAAGTTGGTCACATTCTCCGGGGTGTGAGTGACCTGCCAGAAGGTATCGCGTTCCATGTCGTACACGTAGATCTCCATATGGCCTAAACGAACGAAGCCATTCTTGAGGTCTTCACGAAATTGTTTAAGTTCGGTGGAATCTGTGATGTGGTGGGCTCGATACACGACATAACGGCCGGACTTGGAAAAGAAGGAGCCACCGTCGTAGCCCGGGGTAAAGGTTAGACGTCTCGGCGGTTTGTCATAGGGAGGCTCCAGCACATAGAGGTCGATATCGCCATCCTTCGCGCTGGTGAAGACGATTTTTCCATCGGGAGAGGGCCCTTCCAACTCTGCGTCGTAGGCAGGACTGCCGTAGAGTTTGTAAAGGGAATCGGTTTTCAGGTCTCGAACATAGATGTCGTAGTTGAAAAGGGGCCAGGCATACACGTGCTGTTCACGAATCAACTTCCAGACCAACGGGTTTTCTGGACATTCCGGTCCCATGGTTTCGTGTGTGCTCGCAAAAATGATTTTATCGGGCCCTAAGAAGAAGGAGCAGGAAGTCCGGCCTTTGCCTGTAGAAACCATTCGCAGGACCTTTCCGGTTGTATCCATGAGGAAGATCTGGTCGCACGGCAGGGAGTCCATATTGCTCTGGAAGGTGATGTAGCGGCCGTCCGGACTAAAGTAAGCCTCTGCATTGGCGCCGCCATGCGTTAAACGTTTGAGATGGCGGAGATGGACCTCCCGTGGGTCCTTGTAGAGTTCCTGTGGCTTCTGGCAACTGTTTGATCCCAGGACACCCAGTCCGACGAGGAGCCATACCCACTTTTTCATAAAGACCTCCTTCCTTTCTCGGTTTTATCCAATCCAATGAATCTCGAAGGGGAGGGGCGGGGGACTTTCCCTATTGCCGAAAATCGCCCCTCGTTCCCGGGGCACCCACACGGCCTTGGGCTGTACACGCTGATAGACCTCTTGAAGAATGTCGAAAAACGGCCCTTCCCTCAATTCGGTCGTTACGGAAAACCCCTGACTTGTCAGTTCCTCTTGGAGTTCTTTTAGCCGTTCTTTAGCCCTTTCTCGCAGTTCTTCTGTAATCACGGCTCGTACTTCCTGACTGGGTGCTTCCCCCATAAAGCCGAGATAAAGGAGCCAGGTCGAAACAGATTCTGGGAAACGCCCATCCAGTACATACAGGATATGGATGGTCCCTTTCTCCGCAAACCTTCGAAGATTTTCCGCCACGTTGGGGGCATCTCTTGTGGGCGAAAGGGCCAAAAGGACATCCATGTCTTTAATGTAACGCCCGGCTCGGAAACATACAAATCCCAGTTGCGGAAGTTGTAAGGGTCCCATACCATCTCCGACATGGAGATTCTCTTCCTCGGAACAGGCACCGGGATTCCAGGAAACGGTCGGCGGCCGACCAGCGTCGCGATCCGGGAGGGCTCGGAGACCCTCCTGATCGACGTGGGACCGGGAACCATCACGACCTTTGGGAATGAAGGATTCTCCCTTGCCGATCTCCGTGCCGTGATCCTGACCCATTTCCACCTGGACCATTGTTCGGATCTCGGGGCCCTGCTTTTCGCGATGAAACATGGGCTTCCCCAACGGACCCACCCTCTACACCTGTGGGGCCCCTCAGGACTTCGTGTCTGGCTTGATCGTCTTCGGGCCCTCTTCGGCTCCCAAATCGACGTGCCGTTTGACCTCCACGTCCATGAGGTCACGCCCCCGAGCCGTGCCATCCTGGGCCCCTTCCAATGTCAATTTTGGAAAACGCAGCACACGGACCACAGCCTGGGAGTCATTGTGGAGGTTGAAGGGCGGAAAGTGATTTACACCAGTGACACGGAATTTTCAGAGGCCTGGGTCCAGCAACTGCCCCAACATCCCGAAGTGTTGATTACGGAATGCTCCCTACCATTTCGGGTTCCCGGCCATATGATCCCGGAAGAGGCCGGCCAGGTGGCTCAACGGATCCATGCCCAATCCTTGTACTTGGTCCATCTGTATCCCCTCCTCTCCCCCGCTGAAGCCGTCCGAAGGGCTCGGAAGACCTATCAGGGGCCGATTGAGGTCCCGACCGATGGGTTTCGGCTCCTGGTGCCTTAACCGCCGAGGGTAGGGACCCAGGCACGATCACGATTCCGTAGGAAGGCCTCAATGCCTTTTGCGATCCCCTTAGCAATCTTCTCTTGATACCAACCCTGCCGGAGCCGTTTCTCTTCGGAAGGATGCGAAATAAAGCCCATTTCCACCAGAACGGACGGCATATAGGCCCCCAACAGCACATAGAAGCCGGCCTGTTTGACCCCGCGATTTTTGAGTTTTAAGGCGGTGGCCAAGTGGTCCTGGATGGAGACCGCCAGGCTCTGGGATTCCTTGAGGAATTGGGCCTGGGCCATGTCGGAGAGGATGAACTTCAAGAGGTCCGTGGTATCGAGTTCAGGACCGAGTTCATACTTCAGGGCCCCGTTTTCCAGGTTCTGGACCGCGCGTTCCCACTTGGTCCGTGCCGCGGAAAGGAAATAGGTCTCCGCGCCCTGGGCCCGCCGCCGACGTTCGTAGTTACAGTGGAGACTGATAAACAGGTCCGCGCCTGCACGGTTGGCAATCTCCGCACGTTCCCGTAAAGGGACAAACTTGTCCCGATCCCGAGTCAGAATGACCCGGGCGTGAAGATCTTTCTCCAAAATCCGTTTCAACCGTTTGGCAACGGCAAGATTGATCGTCTTTTCGCGGGTCCCATAACGTCCAATGGCTCCGGGATCCTTGCCCCCATGACCCGGATCGATCACAATGACCAACGTGCGATCCTGCGACTTTTCCCACTTCGGCTGAGGACTTTGAGGGGAGGATTTCTTCGAGGCAACGGGCACCGGTCGGAACGTTACACGGAATCGAGTTTTCTGTCGACGCACCTCAAACTCTACCGGCTGGTCGAAACGAAGGATCATCCGGAACCCTTTGGCAGTATGGTAGATCTCCCCTCCCGACAACACACCTTCCGCAGGGATCCGATGCCCACCTTTGTAAAACCCACGGTCAATCTCCACCCGGACGGCCTGGGACTCAAGGGATTGAACCGTGGGATGGAGGTCGGCGTTGTGCTGGATCTCTACCTGGATGCCCTCCTTGTTTCCAGAAATCTTAACCGATTTGATACTCGGAGGATAGCGGCTGAGGATATACCTCGACCGTTCGCGATCCCAATAGACACGCTTTCCCGTAACTCGATCCAACACCGTTTCCAGATCTTCCGCGTGGTAATACCGTTTGCCTTGATGAAGGGCGGACCGAACAACGATGGGTTTCCCTTGAACCTTGACCTGATCCTCTTGAAAGGCCACGGCACCGTTGGGAGTCTGATAAACCTGGGAACTTGAGGACTTCCAGCCAAAGGCTTGCGCAAGTTTGGGCGGGGCCACATACGGTTGACCCTGGATCTGGATTGACGGGACACGAACGGTATGGAAAGCCAACAAGACCGTGAGCCACAAGGCTGTCATGCCTCAGGCTCCATTTCCATGAATTCCAAAAGGACTTTCTGGGTGTCCTTTGGGTGGGTGAAGATCACACGGGGCGAGAAGGCGCCAGGTCGGGGACCATCGACCACACGAATCCCCAACGCCTTCAACTGGTCCAGGGTCTCTTTCATGCTGGGCACCCCCAGGGAGAGGTGATGTAGCCCGCCTCCACGTTCTTGGAGGAACCGATCGATGGCCGTGCCTTCCCGCGTGGGGGTGATCAATTCCAGAATCAGGTTCGGGAGTCTCAACAGGGCGATCCGAAGTCCTCGATCGGGCAACTCTTCGTACTCGACCTCCGAGATTCGAAAGAGGGACTGAAAAAGTGACACTGCGGAGTCCAGGTCTGGAACGACAATGCCCACATGGTGAACCCAGAGCGGATTAGGCTTCTTGGTATTCACCGAACACCTCCCTGAAGACATCGGAGATTTCTCCCAGCGTGGCCCCGGCTTTGAGGGCTTCCAAGATGGGAGGGACCAGATTTGCATCCTTTTGTGCTTGCTCTTTCAGGTCTCGCAAGGCTCGAAGGACCGCATTGGAGTCGCGGTATCTTTTGTATTGTTGAAGCCGCTGGATCTGCTCCTGTTCGATCCGGGGATCGACCTTCAGGATTTCCTGGACCTGGGGTTCCTGTTCTTCTTCCCGAAACCGGTTGACTCCGACTACGGTGGTCTCGCCTCGTTCGAACTTCTTCTGTGCCTCATAAGCGCTTTGTGCGATTTGTTCTTGGAAGAAGCCAGACTCTACGGCGGCCACTGCCCCTCCACGCCGGTCGATCTCTTCCAGGAGTTCCCAGATCCGTTCCTCCATCTGATTGGTCAGGCTTTCCACAAAATAAGAACCTGCCAAGGGATCCACGGTATCCGGTACACCGGTTTCATAGGCAAGAATTTGCTGGGTCCGAAGGGCCAATTTAGCCGATGTATCCGCGGGCAAAGCCAAGGCCTCGTCGTAGGCATTGGTATGAAGGGATTGGGTCCCGCCCAGCACAGCCGCAAGGGCTTGATAGGCCACACGGATCAGGTTGTTTAAGGGTTCAATGGCTGTCAGGGTGACCCCACCGGTCTGAGTATGGAATCGAAGGCGCCAGGACTTTTCGTTCTGGGCGCCGAAGCGATCCCGCATGATATGGGCCCAGATTCGACGGGCTGCCCGGAACTTCGCAATCTCTTCAAAGAAGTAACTGTGGGCAGCAAAGAAGAACGAAAGACGGGGTGCAAAGGCATCCACATCGATCCCCCGGCGTTGGACTTCCTCGACATAGGCAATCCCGTCGGCCAGGGTAAACGCGACCTCTTGGACCGCGGTGGCTCCCGCCTCGCGGTAGTGATAACCAGAGATGGAGATCGGATTCCAGCGAGGGAGATGCTGGGCGCAGAACTCGATCAAATCTCCCACCAGGCGCATGGAAGGCTGCACAGGATAGATGTAGTTCCCACGTGCGGCAAACTCCTTCAGGATGTCGTTTTGGACCGTACCCCGTAAGACCTCCGGTGAAACACCTTGCCGTTCGGCAATCAAGATGTACATTGCCAGCAGGATGGGCGCTGTGGCGTTGATCGTCATGGAGGTCGAGACCTGATCCAAGTGGATGCCTTCAAAGACCTGGGCCAAGTCTTCCGGGGTCGAGATGGCCACCCCTGTCCGCCCGACCTCTCCTTCGGCCATGGGGTGATCCGAGTCGTAGCCCAACTGTGTTGGTAAATCAAAAGCCAGGGAAAGCCCGGTTTGTCCTAAGGAAAGGAGGTATCGGAACCGTTCGTTGGTCTCTTTTGCCGAGCCGAACCCCGCGTATTGGCGCATGGTCCAGAGCCGACGGCGATACATCCCGGGATAGACCCCACGCGTAAAGGGGAACTGGCCGGGTTGACCGAGTTGTCGGTCAGGATCAAAGCCCGCCAAGTCTTCCGGGCCGTATACCTCTCGAATCGGGATCCCCGATGGGGTTTTCCGAACCTCTTCCTCGGCCATGGCCTAATTATAACCTGGGTTGCCGAGGAGAAGGCTAAAAGACGCGAACCTGATCTTCTAAGATCAAGCGGTACAACTGTGGCAGGGCCTCTAAATGCCGCGCCACAATGCGCTGTATTTCGGGCGATAAAACCCTGAGAGACACCTGGGATACCGAGACCCACGTCTGACATAACTGTGGCTCGGTAATCGGCTTCCCAATCTCCGACACCAACAGGACATGAGCCTCTTCTACCTCGGGGAGCGAATGGACCAGATCTTCGGCAATCTGCTGCGCCACCACGTTGTAGAGTTTTCCGACGTGGGAGATCGGGTTCTTGCCTGCGGCGGCTTCCAGGGTCATCGGACGCAGGGGCGTAATGAGGCCGTTGACCCGATTACCTCGGCCCACCTGGCCGTCGTCCCCGCCCTCTGCCGAAGTACCGGTCACGGTCAGATACACCGAATCTTCCGCATCTGCCGTGTTAATCGCGACCGAGATTTCCAGGTCGGTCTGATCCGAAAGAAACGTGCGGACATGATCTAAGAGTTGATGTTTCTTCTCAAAGTAATCCTGGAACGACTGGACATGAGCACTGACAAAGGCCACGGCCAGGGTCAGATCCAGGTTCCTGCCCCTTCGGATGGCCATGACCTTAATGTCTTCTCCCACCCAGGGAAATTGTTCTTTTAACGTGGGACTGTTTAAGTCCTGCTCGATTGACAAGACCAAGCGTTCGGTTTCAGAAAGGGGATAAAAGCCCACCCCATAGGAGGTATCATTGGACAAAGGGACAGCATCGCTCCGGAGAAACAGATCCACGAGGTCAGGGCTTCCGGGTCGGACCCAGAGGGAAAACTCGATATGGTGCTCGACGTCCAGGTGTCGAAGGGTCTGTTTGAGGTATGTTTTTACACTCTCCTGATAAAGGTCTTCAAGGGGGACGACATGGTCATCCACGCGATCTGTGGCTCGGCCCACGAGGTAAAAACGCATGGGAATCTCGACGTCTCCTCCGCCGAACCGTGGTGTGGCGTGTCCTCCGACGAGAAGGGCCTTATCGACATTGTGATGGAGGACCCGTCCATAGGTTTCCAAATAATATCGGGAGAGCGCGCGAGAGAAAGCCTCGACCATCCCATCCGTCAGGGAATCTGGATGCCCGATCCCCTTCCGTTCCACGACTTCTACGTCCATGTCCCGGACCCGATACCCCGACCACGGGGCCACCCGAATTTCCATTTATGTCCTCCTTTTCTTTTGCTTGATGAGTTCTTGAAGCAAAGGAGCATGAATCCCCTTGGCTTGTACCAACACCTGATGGGATCGCCCAAAACGATACACCAAAGTCTTCACTGCTAACCGAGCCTTGATTTCCTCTTCCTGGGTTGGGACCGATCGTTCCAATTCTTTTAAAACTTCAAGAATCCCGATGTCCATCAAAAAAATCCCCTGATCCTTAAAGTATACAGGTTCAACGCCTTGGGTTTCGCCGGCTTCGATCAGCAGGTCAAAGTCAATGTGATACGTGATGTCTACATTCCCTGGATTTCCGAAGGGGTGGTCTAAGACGCGATGTTGGTGGTAGACCATCAGGCTTCCCTGAGGGAAACGGCGAAGCAAGGAGGGACGTCGGTCCCCGTAATCGATGGTGAGAATGACGGCCTGTTTAAGATGTGTAAAGAGATCCAAAGCAAACTGGTAAGCCTGAGGGGCAACGTCCAAGATCTGGCCTTCGTGGACCCAGGGGCGGTATCGTTTTAAAAACTCTTGAAGTTCTGGGTCCTGTAGGGGAAAGGCCTGGAATGAAAAGGCCCCTCCTTTCTCTACCACGCGGAGTTCTTGCCAGCCGCTGGAGGTCCATTGCACCCGAAAAAACGGAAACGCATCGAAGAGTTCGTTGGATACGACAAAAACGGGGGATGGCAGGTCTGAAAAGGTGGTGAACCAGGTGACGGGTTTTCCCTGAAGGACTTCTCGTTGTCTTTGTTTCAAGGTGGGAGAACGTTCCACCAGGGCATAGGTGATGGGGATTTCTTTTTGTTGGAACCAGGTGAGGATGTCCAGGGCCAGGTAGCCCTCGCCGGGTCCCAACTCAAGGATCCTCAGCGGAAGAGGCCATCCCAATTGATTCCAGACCTGGTGGATCCAGCGTGCCAGGGTCCACCCAAAGATCGGATGGAGGGTGGGGCTGGTATAGAAATCGCCTTCCCGTCCGATATGGGGACCCTTGGAGTAATAGCCGAACTCGGGATGATACAAGGCAATGTCTACAAATTCAGCAAAGGATAAGGAGCCACCCTCCGCTTGTATTTTCTGTGAGAGCACCTCGCGAATTCCCATGGAGCCTTAATTAAATGGCAACACGATCCTGGCTTCAACAAAAAGGCATCGGTTTGTGTCGAAATTCTATTCTTTTAGCCAAGGAATATTGATTGAATCCGTCACTCGAAAGGGTTTTCATGGCTTGTTCTTTTCAGTGGACGGGTGTACAATCGAATGAACCTTAGGAGGTGATTTTGATGGCGATTTGGTGTCTCATTTTATGGGGTGTATGGGGGATTCATATTCCTGGAAGTCAAGTTTTCACATCCAAACTTCTGCAGTCGGTAGACTGGAAAAGCCCGTCCTTCAACTGGGTGCCGGTAGGGCCGGAGGGGGGTCATGTGGAGCGGGTTTCTTCCAACACCGCAGATCCTTCTCAAAAGATCGCCATTTCTTTTTATCTCTGGACGGATCTCACCGGGACAGGGTGGATGGCTTTCCCCGAACTCGGCCGCGTCTTAGATGGGCACTATACCCAACCCCAAAAAGCCGTGGTGGCCTCGGAGAACGCCCTGCTCTATTCCAACGACGGAGGATTTTCCTGGTTTCCGGTCCTGACATACACCATGTTCCAGGCGATATCAGAGTCACCCGGTAGCACGCTCTACCTGGTTGCGGATCAAACGGTGTACCGGAGTGATGATGGCGGGGCTACGTGGAACACTGTGGCCCCCTTACTTTACGATGTGCAAGAACTGGACATCGATCCGCAGAATCCCGAGACGGTTTTTGCAGCGGCAACTCTGAGTGGTGCCGTGATCCTCATGCGCTCAACGGACGGTGGCAGCACCTGGTCATGGGTGATCCCGCCGACCTCTGGTCTCGGCCTCACGGATATCATGGACATCGAGGTCAACCCTTGGGATCCTACGGAAGTCATCATCTCGGGCAGTGGGGATGGCCCTGGCATGCTCTATATCTCGCATGACTCCGGCACCACCTGGGATACCCTGATGGGGTCTTTAAGCAGTGGTCTTTACTTTGCAACGGACGTCGAATATCGGAGTGCAGACACGTTGTTGGTCACCAATCTGATTCCCCGTGGACTGTACCTGGGGGTTCGGAACGGCACCGATTGGACATTTTCGCTCCTGGACAGCACCGGGTACCCCATCGATGTGGACCAGGCCAATGACGGTTCTCTGGTCATGGCCACGACGTCCGGGATCTTACAGTCTCCAGGGATCGGGCAGCCCTTCACCTGGCACAATGATGGACTGAGGAATGTGATGGTTTACTGGGAGGGGCAGATGCCTGCCTGGTCCGGAGACCGCTTTGTGGTTCCTTCCTCGTTCCTTGGCGGTGTCCTTTATCGCACCTTGGATGGCGGGCAAACGTGGGAGCGGCTCATCCTCGGATCGATGATCTTCATGAGTGCCGTGGAGATCGCCCCAGGGGACAGCAATATCCTTTACCTCAGCGGCATGGGTGCCGACATCAACGGCCCACAACCCACCCTCCACACCCTATACCGATCATCGGATTTCGGCACCACCTGGCAACCCCTGGATTCCCTGGGAATCGATGATACCACCGCGTCCGGAGCAACAGACCTTCATGTCTCCCCTCTTGACCCTGCGGACCTTTTGGCCCTCAAAGACCAAGGCCTATTCCACTCAACGGACGCGGGATCCACCTGGACGCTTGTGTTGCCGCCGCCGATTTTTCCAACGCTCCCTGGGATCAACCAGCATTTGTGGATTTACCAGGGCGGCTCCTTTCTCTTCACACCAGACCACGGGACCTCCTGGGATACCGTGGCCTCATGGCCTTCGGAGCCCCAGAGCATGGACGTCGATCCCTCCTCCTCGACGCTGTTCTTTGTTGCACCCGATACCGGCTATCCAAACCCACTGAAACTCTTCTCCATCGACACAACCGGAACAATTCAGGTCGTTAAGGATCTCTCGGACGCTTTGATCGCCTTTGTGGATGTCGCCCCCGGAGGTGGACTTTATCTGACCCAATTCACCATGAGCGCGTCGCTCTTCGGCCGTTCGGCGGACTACGGTCAGACATGGGAGTGGGATACACTGTCGTTCCTGGCATTCTGGATCCGTGGCTCGACTTCCCAGGTCCTTCTCTCATCGATCGGCTTGGGATTCTGGCGAAGTGAAGACGCTGTGGTCCAGGTGATGGAGCCGGTCGCCGGTGCATCGGCCATCCCGTACCTCCAAATTCTGAATCCCCTGACGTCCTCGGTATTGCGTTTATCCTACACTTCGACCTATGAAGGACCGGTTAGGCTCCGTGTCTTTAACGTGGCGGGGGCGTTGGTCTACGAGACCATGGGGCACAAGGATCAGCCCAGATGGACGTTCAGTCTGGATGCCCGCCCCTTCGTCTCTGGACTTTACATCCTGGAGCTTCAGGAAGGACAGGGGATTGCTCAGCGTGTCCGATGGATCCGGATCCCTTAAGATTTGTGCTCCCGGGTCAGCAACGCAAGGAAGGCCTCCTGCGGTAACTCGACTTTTCCAATCTTCTTCAAGCGCTTTTTGCCCTCTTTTTGTCGTTCCAGGAGTTTTCGCTTGCGGGTGACATCCCCTCCATAGCACTTGGCCGTTACATCCTTCCGAATCGGAGGGATCCGTGACTTGGCGATGACTTTCTTGCCGATCGCGGCCTGAATGACCACCTCAAACAGTTGCCGCGGAATTAACTTCTGCAGTCGATCCACCACCCACCGCCCTAATCGGTATGCCTGGTCTTTGTGAACCACAAACGCCAAGGAATCCACCCGTTCCCGTGCTACCAAAATGTCTACACGGACCAAATCGGATTCCCGAAATTCCAAGAACTCATAGTCCATTGACGCATACCCACGGGACACGGTCTTGAGTTTGTCATAGAAGTCGAAAATCACCTCTTGAAGGGGCAATTCATACTCGAAGAGCACGGTGTTCGGATCCAAATAATGGAATGTGCGCTGAACCCCTCGTCGGGATTGACAGAGTTCCACAATCGGACCGATGTACTCCGCGGGTGTGATGATTTGAACCAGGACAAAAGGTTCGAAAGCCTTCTCATAGTGGGTCGGAAAGTCTTTCGGGCTATCTACAATCTTCGTGGTGCCATCCTCCAGGACCACCTTATACTCGACATTGGGCGTCGTCATGATCACTTCCAGGCCGAATTCTCTTCGCAGGCGTTCCCGTGTGATTTCCATATGAAGAAGTCCCAAAAAGCCGACCCGGAAGCCCGCACCCAGGGCCGGGGAATGTTCTCCGACATACGTTAACGCCGCATCGTTCAGTTTTAACTTATCCAGGGCTTTTTGAAGAAGGGGGTATTCGGAGGGAACCACCGGATAGACCCCGGAGAAGACCATCGGCTTGGGCTCTCGGTAGCCAGGAAGGGCAGGAGTTTCCGGGGCTTGCGCGGAGACAATGGTGTCCCCAACCGCTGCGTCCCGGATTTCTTTGACCTGGGCTGCTAAATAGCCGACTTCCCCGGCTTGAAGGACCTCCACAGGGACGCGATGGGGACGAAAGACCCCTACCTCGACCACCTCGAACACCTTCCCCGAAGACTTAAACAAAATCCGATCCCCGGGCCGAACCGATCCATCAAACACCCGAATAAAGGGGATAGCCCCTCGATATTCATCATACACCGCGTCAAAAATTAACGCTTTGAAGGGCTGTTTGGGATCTCCCTTCGGGGGTGGAACCTTTTCGATGATGGCCTCCAGCAGTTCCTGGACACCCCACCCCTCTTTAGCGGAGATCTCGAAGATCTCTTCTTCTCCGAGTAAATCCAGGATCTGCTGCCGAACACGATCCACATCCGCATTCGGAAGATCAATCTTGTTAATGACCGGGATAATGGTCAAGTCCTGTTCCAGGGCTAAATAGAGATTTGCGATTGTCTGGGCTTCCACCCCCTGGGTGGCATCCACCAACAGGATGGCTCCTTCACAGGCCGCCAGCGATCGGGAAACTTCATAGGTGAAGTCGACATGACCGGGGGTATCAATGAGATTGAGGATATAGTCTTCCCCCTGATACCGATAATGCATGCGGACCGGGTGCATTTTGATGGTGATTCCGCGTTCTCGTTCTAAGTCCATCGAATCCAGGACCTGTTCGGCCATATCTTCAGGCCGAAGGGTCCCGGTCAACTCCAGGAACCGATCTGCGAGGGTGGATTTGCCGTGGTCGATGTGTGCGATAATGCTGAAATTTCGGATCTTCACGGCCAATAATTATCCGGGGACGCGGAAGGGATTGCAAAACCGAGATTCCCGAGGTCTCTTCTTCCTTCTGTCCATGGTGCACAAACCGCCGAACGGTCAAGAAAAGACGCTTCCTTCCATTGCATCTTCAGACCCGGCAAGGTATAATCAAAATCCTGAAAATTCCAAACGTAAGGAGGAACATGGAAATTGGCCAAATCGTATATTTTTACCTCAGAGTCCGTCACCGAAGGGCATCCGGACAAAATTTGCGATCAGGTCTCGGATGCGATCCTTGACGCCGTCCTGATGGACGATCCGGAGGGGCGGGTCGCCGTCGAAGCGCTCACCACCCGAGGGCTCGTTTTCGTTTCCGGCGAAATGACCACACGAACCTACGTGGATATCCCCGAAGTCGTGCGTGAAGTGGTCCGGGAAGCAGGCTATACACGACCGGAATATGGGTTCGAATACTCCTCCCTCGCGGTCCTGACCTCGATCCAGGAACAAAGCCCAGACATCTCTCTGGGCGTGGATAAAGGCGGGGCCGGGGACCAGGGCATGATGTTTGGCTTTGCCGTGGATGAATCCCCAGAACTCATGCCGTTGCCTTCCATGCTGGCCCACAAACTGGCCCGCAGATTGGCTGAAGTCCGAAAGAAGAACCTCGTGGACTACCTTCGCCCCGACGGCAAGTCCCAGGTGACCGTTGTGTACGAGGACGGTCGGCCGGTCCGGGTAGATACCATTGTCCTCTCTGCCCAACACGAGCCCGATATCCACCTGGATGACCTCCGGAATGACCTGATCCGCTTGGTCATCCATGAAGTGATCCCTTCGGAGTTATTGGATGACTCGACGCGGATCTTCATCAACCCGACCGGTCGGTTTGTCATCGGGGGTCCGGTGGGTGATACCGGTGTCACCGGTCGAAAGATCATGGTGGATTCTTACGGCGGTTATGCCCGCCATGGCGGGGGCTGCTTCTCCGGGAAAGACCCCACGAAAGTGGACCGATCCGCCGCCTATATGGCCCGGTACCTCGCCAAAAACCTCGTCAAGGCCGGGGTGGCACGAAAAGTGGAAATCCAGTTGGCATATGCCATCGGCGTGCCCCAACCGGTCGCCATCTACGTTGATACCTTCGGCACTTCGGATATCCCAGAAGATCGCATCGTGGAAGCCATTCGGGACATGTTTGACCTCTCCCCGCGCGGGATTATCCAAACCCTGGATCTCCTTCGACCGATCTACCGGCAAACCGCGGTTTACGGTCACTTCGGCCGTGAAGAAGAGGGGTTCCCTTGGGAAAAAACTGATGCCGCCGAAGAGTTTCGACGGCGGCTTCTTGGATAAAAAGCCATGAATGCCGATCGTCCGGTCCGCGTCCGCTTCGCCCCGTCTCCCACAGGCTACCTCCACGTAGGAGGTGCTCGAACCGCACTCTACAACTTTCTCTTCGCGCGCAAACATCACGGCAAGTTCATCTTGAGGATCGAAGATACAGACCGCAGCCGATATGTGCCGGATTCCGTAGACGATATCATGGCCAGTCTCCGATGGCTGGGCATCACATGGGACGAAGGTCCTGATGTCGGCGGCCCCTATGGCCCCTACGTCCAGTCTCAGCGGGTGGAATTGTATCGGCAGTATACCCACCAATTGGTAGAACAGGGCCACGCCTATTACTGCTTCTGCTCCGAAGAACGGCTCCAGAGCCTCCGAGAGATGCAGCGTCGTCTCAAACTCCGGACCGGCTATGATCGGAAATGCCGGAACCTCAGCCCCGAGGAGGTCCAGAAAAATCTCGATCAGCAGGTACCGTATGTCATCCGCCTCAAGGTCCCTCTGGAGGGGTCGACCACGTTCCACGATCTCCTCCGAGGAGACATCACCTACCCGAACAGCGAACTGGAAGACATCATTCTGTTGAAGTCGGACGGCTTCCCTACGTATCACCTGGCCAATGTCGTGGACGACCACCTGATGGAGATCAGCCATGTACTTCGGGCCGATGAATGGATCCCCTCCACACCGTATCACCAACTCTTGTATCAGGCCTTTGGCTGGGATCCCCCCATCTTTGCACACCTCCCGGTGATCCTCTCCCCTGACGGCAAGGGGAAACTCTCGAAGCGTCATGGTGCCACCGCGGTCCGAGAGTTTCGTGAACAGGGATACCTCCCGGAGGCCCTGGTAAACTTCTTGGCCCTGCTGGGTTGGTCCCCGGGCAGTGACCGCGAGATCGTAAGCCTGGAAGAGATGATCGAACTCTTCGATCTGAAAAAAGTCGGGAAACGAGGGGCCGTCTTTGACTACCAAAAATTGCTTTGGATGAACGGAGAATACATCCGGAGTCTGACAGACGAGGAACTCTACCAGCGGGCGCTGCCCTATATGGAAGCCGCGGGGTTGATCCAAAATGACGCCGACCGCGAGAAGTTCCGGGCCGTGGTGCCCCTCATCAAAGAACGCATCAAAACCCTGGCCGAGGCCCCGGACCACGCGGAGTTCTTCTATCGGGAACCCGAGACGTATGATGAAAAGGGCCTTCGGAAACATCTCAAAGATCCAGGAGTCTTCCACAGGCTCCGCCTGGTGGTGGAACGCCTGCAGGCCCTGGACGACTTTACCGTAGCGTCTGTGGAGCAGGCGATTCGGGGCCTTGCGGAAGCGTTGGGGGTCGGGGCAGGCAAACTGATCCACCCCACCCGGCTGGCTGTTACCGGTCGGACGCGCGGACCGGGCCTCTTTGAGTTGATGGCGGTCCTTGGAAAAGAAACCTGCATTCGACGCATCCAAAAATTCATCCAACGATTTGAAGGAACCGAGGTTCACTCCACGACCCCATGAGTTCCACCTCTACTCCCCAAAAGGAGCCCATCATCGTCGCTCGTGATCTCTATAAAACTTACGGCGATCTGGTCGCCGTGGATCACATCGATTTCAAGATTTACCCTGGTGAGTGCTTTGGCTTCCTGGGGCCACACGGGGCGGGCAAAACGACGACCATGAAGATGATCTATGGCTTCTCTCCCATTACGTCCGGACACCTTACGGTTTTTGGCCTCCCGGTCCAAAGCCACAGCCGGCAGATCCGCGCGCGACTGGGGATCTGCCCCCAGGAAGACAACCTGGATCCCGACTTCACCGTCCTGGAAAACCTTCTGGTCTATGCTCGGTACTTCGGAATCCCCAAATCCGTCGCCTTGGACCGAGCCCTCCAACTCTTAGATTTCTTCGACCTACTCCACAAAAAGGATCAAATCATTCGGACCCTCTCCGGTGGAATGAAACGCCGCCTGCTCCTGGCCCGTGCGATGATCAATCATCCCGAAGTCCTGATCCTCGATGAACCGACCACCGGACTAGACCCTCAAGCCCGCCATGCCATCTGGGACCGCATCCTGAGCTTCAAGGAGCAAGGGGTCACCATCCTCCTGACCACCCACTACATGGAAGAAGCCGAACGACTCTGTGATCGGTTGGTCATCATGGACCACGGCCGAATCTTGGTCGAGGGACGCCCTCAACAACTGATCCATGACCTGGTCGGCCATGAAGTGATCGAGATCTATCCCGCGAATGGCTTTGTGGATCGGATCCGGGAACGGTTCCCGGACCTTGAAGTGGAAACCTACCACAACCGCCTGGAGATCTTTTTGCGAGAGTCCGACACCGAAGTCACCGAATACATCCTGGAACACCTCCAGCCCCCCAGCCTCTATGTCCGTCGGGCCACCCTGGAAGATGTCTTCTTTAAGATGACCGGTCGCCAACTTCGGGATTGACCATGAATTCCTTTTGGATGAAACCCGACTTGTCATGGCGGATGTGGACCGTTTGGCAACGGGATCGAGATGTCTATTGGAAAACTTTTAAGGTCAACTTTTTGCCTCCGCTCTTGGAGCCTATTCTGTATTTGTTTGCGCTGGGTTTCGGGCTGGGAGCCTTTGTGAAAGAGATCCAAGGCATCCCGTATGTCCAGTATATCGCTCCCGCCCTGGTCGCCATTTCCATGATGTATAACGCCTTCTTCGAGTGCACGTACTCCTCTTTCGTGCGGATGTATTATCAGAAGACGTTTGACGCCATCATCGCGACCCCGGTCTCCTTAGACGATGTGGTGATGGGCGAAATTCTCTGGGGCGCCACCAAAGCCCTGATCAATGCTACCATCGTCCTGGCTGTTGTCATGGCGTTTCGCTTGGTCACGCTTCCCCATGCCCTCCTGATCATCCCCTTTTCCTTTTTGGCTGGCCTCCTCTTCTCCGCCATCGCGATGTTCTTCACGGCTGTGGTACCCTCGATCGATTCGTTCAACTACCCGTTTTACCTCTTTATCACGCCGATGTTCCTGTTCTCTGGAACCTTCTTCCCTATGGACGTCCTGCCCCCGATCCTCCAGAAATTTGCCTGGGCCACTCTTCCGTTGACCCATGTCGTCAGTGTCACCCGCGCGTTGGCCATGGGCACCTGGCCTGCACAGGGGTGGGCGTCGCTCTTGTGGATGGGAGGGGTGACGGTCCTGATGACCTATCTGTCCCTGGCCCTCATGCGGCGTCGGCTCATCGTGTAACCTTCCAGGAAACTGCCGAACTGAGATTAGAATCCCCAAAAAGAAAAGTCGGGGAGAGCCGATTTGAACGGCCGACCCCCTGCTCCCAAGGCAGGTGCGCTAACCGGGCTGCGCTACTCCCCGACGTTTGCGTTTTAAATATACCCCAAACCCTCAGACCTTGTCAATCCCACGACTTGGCTCATCAAAGATCGAACGGTAGGTGGGTTGGGGTACGTGGTTCACGGTAAAGATCTTGGGAATCCCTCTTGGCCCTGACCGTCCCTTATGAGGGAAGGGGAACGATCCCTCGGGTTTGTGCATATATGGGACGCTCGGGACCCCCATCGAAATCGTACCAGGGGTTTGCCGGGGGTAGATGTTCAGGAACCAAGGATCCGGCCTCCGGACAGACAGATCCGTGCGAAGGGTTGACTTTTCTTTTCTCAACAGATAGAATTGTGAGAACCTGACTTGTCAAATTTTATTTTCTGACCCGTGAGGAACCATGCCGAAACGAAAAAAACACGTTGCGTCTGTCCCCTATGAAGCCGTTGCCGAAGCCAACCCGATGGGCATCCTGCTCATCGCACCCGACGCCACGATCCGATATGTCAACAAAGCCTTTTGCAAACTCACGGGTCTAAAGAAATCCGACCTGCTGGGCAAGCTTTTCACGATTCTCCGAGATTTTGTGGTTCCGGAAGACCGCCAAAAGGTCTGGGAATACTTCCAAAAACGTATTGCCGGCAAGAAGGTTCCAATCCAGTACCAGATCCGGGCCATTATGAAGGATGGGACTCGGAAGTGGGTTGAGGTTTCTGCGTATCCCATCGAAACACCGGAAGGTCGCCTCATCCAAGCGACCATTGCAGACATCACAGATCGTAAGAAGATCGAAGCAGAATTAGAGCGGGATCGCCACATCCAGCGCATTTTAAACCAGATCCTTCGGCTTTCTTTAGAGGTTCCCTCTCTTTCGGAATACTTTGAATCCGTCTTGGAGATTCTGGTCCGCATTCCCTGGTTAGCCCTCGAGGAAAAGGGGGCCATCTTTTTAATCGATCCAGAGACCCAAACCCTTCGCGTAGCAGCCCACCGAAACTTCCCTATGGAACAATTACAACGGTGTCAAAACATTCCGCTGGGGAAGTGCATTTGTGGAAAGGCTGCCCAGCAAAAGAAAGTCCTCTTTGTCCCATGGGTGGATGAGAGACACGAGTTCCGCTATCCCGGGATGCCTCCCCACGGGCACTATTGTGTCCCGATCTTGTACGGAGATGAGGTCCTGGGGTTACTCAACCTTTATGTTCCGGAAGGGCACATTTATGACCTCGAGGAAGAAGCCCTCCTCACGGCAGTGGCTGCGATCTTAGCGGGGGTGATATACCGCAAACGCACCGAAGAAGCCCATCGTGAAACTGAAGAACTCTTTCGAACCTTGGCCTCCACCATCGGGGCAGGGGTTTTTGTCTACCAAGACGATCGCTTTGTCTACGTGAATAAAGCCTGTGAAGAACTGACTGGCTATACGTCTGAAGAATTGCTCCAAATGAAGTTCTGGGATGTCGTCGCTCCTGAGTATCAAGACCTTGTGCGGGAACGTGGACTGGCTCGACAACGGGGAGAACCTGTTCCCACTTCTTATGAATTCAAAATTGTGCGAAAGGACGGGACAGAGCGCTGGGTGGTTTTCACCGCTGGCCGAATCCAATGGAAAGGCCGGCCTGCCGGGGTCGGGACAGCATTTGACATTACCGACCGAAAGAGAGCAGAAGAAGCCCTCCGCGAAAGTGAAGCCCGTTTCCGTAGTATCTTTGAAAACGCGACGGTCGGGATCTATCGAACCACTCCGGATGGCCGAATCCTGCTGGCCAATCCGGCGTTGGTTCGGATGCTGGGGTATTCCACCTTTGAGGAACTCGCCCAGCGGAATTTAGAAGAAGAGGGCTTCGAACCCCAATATCCGCGTTCCAAATTTAAAGAATTGGTGGAACGGAATGGGGTGGTCATTGGCTTGGAAACGGCCTGGAAACGAAGAGATGGCTCGGTCATCTTTGTCCGAGAAAGTGCCCGTGCCGTCCGCGACCCTGAAACCGGGAAGGTGTTATATTACGAAGGCATTGTCGAGGATATCACCGATTGGAAAAAAGCAGAGCAGGCGCTACAGGAACAACTGGAATTCCTTCGGTACGTCATCGATTCCCTTGACCATCCCTTTTATGTGATCAATGCAGAGACCTATGAGATTGAGCAGGCCAATCAAGTGCTCCTTCAAGGACGCCCTCTCGAACCTGGCACCACTTGTTACCGCCTGACGCATCAAAGGGATGTCCCCTGTGCAGAGTCAGGCTTCCCGTGTCCTTTAGAAGAAATCAAACGGACCAAACAACCTGTTGTAGTAGAACACACGCACTATGACGTTCATGGAAAGGAACATATTTATGAGATTCATGGACACCCAGTTTTCGATCGGGAAGGGAACGTAACCCGTGTGATCGAATTCACGATTGACATCACGCCCAGAAAGCGCCTTGAGCGGGCCTTAAGTAGTTTGGCACAAAGTTACGCCCATCTGACCGGAAAAGCGTTCCTGGATGCCGTCACACAACATATCGCCCAAGCAATGAAATTAGATGTCGTTTTTGTTGGGGAACTTTTACCAAATGGAGAGCAAATTAAGGTCCTTTCAGCCTTCGGCATGCCCATTGAAGGGAGAATTTACAACTTAGAGCATACCCCCTGTGAAGATGTCATCAACAAACAATTGGTCGTTTACCCTGAAAGAGTCCAACATTTGTTCCCCAAAGATCCGGAACTCAAGGAATGGGGCATCGAGGGGTACATTGGGACACCCCTCTTCGACCCAGACCACCGGCCTCTAGGAATTATGGTGGGACTTTCGAAACAGGTGATCGAGGACCCAAGGCTTCTGGAAGAGTATTTCCAAGTCTTTGTGGATCGGGTGACCGCGGAACTCCTGCGGATGAAAGCGGATGAAGCTCTCCGGGAAAGTGAAGAGCGGTTTCGTATGCTGGCAGAATCTTCGTTAACGGGGATTTACCTCATCCAGGAGGGCAAGTTTGTCTATGTCAACCAAGCCTTCGAATCTATCTTTGGATATTCCGTAGAAGAAATTATCGGGAAACTCGGGCCCTTAGATTTAACGTATCCCGAGGATCGCCCGATCGTTCAGGAGAATATTCGGAAAAGAATAGAGGGAGAAATTGACAGCATCCGGTATGATTTTCGGGGACTGAGGAAGGATGGAACGGTCATCCACATCGAGGTGCACGGTCGACGAATTGTCTATCAGGGGAAACCGGGCATCATTGGGACACTGGTGGACATTACGGAACGGAAGCAGGCAGAGGAAGAGATTGCTCGGAGCCATCAACTCCTCATGGCTTTGAGCCAGGCTGCCCAGGAAGTCCAACGTGCCCGCTCTCCGGAAGAAGTATACCAAATTGTCGGAGAACACATCCATCGCTTGGGGTATGATGCAACCATTTTTGAGTATGACGCTGAGCAACACCTCCTTCGTGTGGCTCACCTTACATTGAGCCCAGAAGAAAAGAAAGTTTTGGAGGGGATCCTTCAGCGACCTGTGGAGGGATTTTGGATTCCCATCAAGCCGGGCAGTTTATACCACCGGATTCTCACGCTGGGTAAAACCGTGTTTATCGCGACGGATGAGATTTCAGAGGAAGGTGAACCCAAGCACCCCTCCCCGTCCTTCTACCAATGGGCAAAGCAGTTGGGATGGGAACACAACATCATTGCTCCTTTAAAGACCCAGGAAAAAACCTTGGGGTTTCTGGCGGTTTCGGGGAAAGGTTTGACGGAGGCGGATGTCAGGGTGATCTCCATCTTTGCGAACCAGGCGGCGGTTGCCTTAGAAAACGCTCGACTTTACCGTGAGACTCGAGAACTTGCAACTTTTAATCAGCGAATCATTGAAAATGTTGCCGACGGGATCGTGATTCAGGATCGAAATGGAGTCTTCACATTCGTAAACCCCTCTGCGGCGAAGATCCTTGGCTATCAGGTACAGGAACTCATCGGGAAACACGCCATGGACGTGGTCCCCGAGGACCAACGTCCAATTTTAGAAGAGATCCAACAAAGGCGCGTGCATGGGGTTACGGACCGTTATGAATTAGATCTTTTGAAGAAGGACGGGACACGGATCCATGCCCTCATCTCGGCCACCCCGCTTTTTGACGAACAGGGCAACTTCGTCGGGTCCCTTTCGGTGTTCACGGATATCACAGCCCTGAAAAAGGCCGAAGAAGAGCAAGAGCGGTTGCGTGAGCAACTCTTTCAGGCCCAGAAACTTGAAGCAATTGGACGCCTGGCCGGGGGCATCGCTCACGACTTCAACAACATCCTCACGGCCATTATGGGGCACGCGGAACTGGGAATGATGAAAATCCATCCCGGCGACCCCGTGTACCTCGATCTCAAAGAGATCTTCGATGCGGCAAAACGATCTGCTGATCTTACGTCCAAACTCCTTGGTTTTGCCAGGAAACAGACGATCCTCCCCAAAGTCCAGAACCTGAACGAAACGATTACCGGAATGTTGGGGATGCTGAGAAGATTGATTGGAGAGGACATCGAGTTAAAATGGGTCCCGGGCACAGATCTTTGGAACATCCGGATCGATCCCCAGCAAGTCAATCAAATTCTGACAAACCTCTTGGTGAACGCGAAGGACGCAGGAGCCCGGGTCGTTACCATTGAAACAGAAAACATCACCATCAAGGAACCATATCTCGAGAAGCATCCATATTTCAAGCCGGGAGACTACGTCGTGCTTTCTGTCAGCGATGACGGCTGTGGGATGGACGAGGAGACACTCCAGCACATTTTCGAGCCCTTCTTCACGACCAAAGAGCCTGGCAAAGGGACCGGACTCGGCTTATCCACCGTCTATGGGATCGTGAAACAAAACGATGGGTTCATCCATGTGTACAGTGAACTCGGCGTTGGAACTACGTTTAAGATTTACTTCCCTCGGCATGAGGGGGAAACAGAAGAAGGGCACGAGGAAGAGGGTCGTTTGGCGCCAGGGCATGGGGAGACCGTGCTTCTGGTCGAAGATGAGGCAAAAATTCTGAGTGTGGTGAAAGCAATGTTAGAACAACTGGGATATCGAGTTTTGACCGCCAATCGTCCCCACAAGGCACTTGAAATTGCCAGGAAACATGCGGGTCAAATCGATTTGCTCCTCACCGATGTGGTGATGCCAGAGATGAGTGGGAAGGAGTTGGCAGAACAATTAACCCAACTCTTCCCGAATTTGAAAGTTCTGTATATGTCCGGCTACACAGCCAATCACATTGCCAACCATGGGGTCCTGGATCCAGGGGTTGCGTTTGTGTCCAAGCCACTCAGAATCCAAGAATTGGCGAAAAAGGTGCGTGAAGTCTTAGACCACAAACGTTCATAACCTTTCCGAGGCGGGTGGAGAGGAGGAAACGCAACGGATCGAGTCCTCCTAGATTTCTATCCAGAACCGAACCCAACACGAAAAAACAACGGGGAATTTGGGCGTAAAGTATTATAGTTGGATGGGGGTCAACGTAAAGTCCTAACTTTCTAACGTCCTCTCGTAACTCCTTGTATGAGAAGTCCGTTAGGGCACCACACAGGATTTTCGAATTACAACAGGTTTTTTGGAACCCAGAAGACGAATTGGAAGCGCCACTGTTTTTCCGTTGTCCACAAGGGGAAGACCACTTTGCCCCACGAACCTCCGAGGGTTATGCCTGCCTCGCTCCGTAGTTGATTCCATGGCGATTTGGGAAGGATTGTCCAGACATTTCCGATCTGTCCATAGACCTCGACCCACCGAATGCGCAGAGCAATCCCTGCGACGAACTTGGCCGAACCTCGCTGGAGTTCTCCTGCGGATCCCCAAAGTCCTGGTCCGATACTAAGGTGGGTGCCGGATGGAGAAAACGACCCAGTGGAGGGAATCAGGAGCCCATACAGAGGAGGTTCTCGCGTTGCCCCCTGCAAGAGGAACTGTTCTTGCTTAGGAGCCTCTCCGAAAATAGCGCCTCCAAAAATCCAAGCGGAGACAGACCAAGGGAACCCGACGCTCCCCTTGATAAACCCCGTAACCTTTCGATACCGCCATCTTCCAAATCCCATGCTCCCCTTTCCGCGAAGGTGGAGAGTCCAAAACGGCTGACTTTTGGACCATCTATACAGGAAAGAAAGTCGCTGATGAATCCCGCGTTCAAAAATTTCGGTGTTATAAAACCGCAAATCTTGGATTGCCTCGTGGAACCATTCAACCGAAAGGCTCTGACGAGATGGGGTCAACATACGAGAAAGAAAATTCCTCTGGAAATGGACACGGGCCTCGGATCCACCCGGCAGGAGGTTGATCTCCACTCCCCATCGGGCGAGTGTTTGAAACATGGGTTCCTGCAAGGAAAAGGAGATCATCGGACGATGAGTTTTTAGACTGTATCCCAGCGAGAGGAGCAAGGTGTGTCGTAATAGCGCTTGGGTTCCAAAAAGAGCCACTCCCGGGACCCATCCGGTGGGGGAATCCCACGTGACCCAGGGGGTCCAGAAAAGCCAAAACGCATTCACTTGAAACGGCTTCAGGTGGAAAGCAGAACTCCAGAGAATCTTCCGGGGCAGTGCATTGTTCCATTCATCCGTCTCTGGCACCACATTGTGTGGATCGAGTTCAATGTGTGTGGGCGTAAAAGGGACCGTGATTCTGTTGGCGCTGGGATCCATAAGAACCACCGTGTCCAGTGTCTCCCCACGACCTCCCTGCAGGTTCAGCGATACTGGCAGGGGGAAGGAGACCCCTGTTTGGACGGCCAACGTCGCCATTTCCTGCCCGTCTTGCAAGGCTTTTTCGACTTTTGCAACACGGAGATCCGGCTTCGGGGTCTCATAAAGCCAGGGCGAAAGGATTTGTCGAGCCGGGAAATCTACGTGTGCTTCCACCCAACGTAAAAAGTCCTCCGTGGTCACATGGTGGAACGCATAGGTTTCAAAGTACCCCCTCATCAGGGAATCGAACGGTTCAGGACCCAAAATTTCCCATAGCATCCACAGAACCTTGGCTCCTTTTGTGTAGATATTGGTCCAATAAGAAGTTGCCTCATAGGCCTTTCTTCCAAGAATCGGTTCATCCCATGAGGAGTTCAATTGCCAATAGAGGCCGATTTCCTCGATCGCCTCCACGGGGTTGCCCTGGAAGAATTCCGTAATAGGATCGGAAAACCACGTCTTCTGTTGCTGCCGCCAATGCATATAACGTTGTTCTGCAAAGGTTGCAAACCCCTCATCCAGCCAAGCCTCATCCATCTCATTATTTCCCAAGATTCCATAGAACCATTGATGCGCAATCTCATGAACCACAACTGCTTCATAAAAACTTGGGACTTTCGATGCAAGTCCAGCAATTTTTGGGTCCAGAGAAATCAACACCAGTGTGGGATACTCCATCCCCGAGGAGATTCCAACGGTTCCGTTGACAATTTTGAGCGTAGAATAGGGGTAAGGGAAGAACCACTCACTGAATTTTTGGAGAATGCGTGGGACTTCATGCCGGAGCGAATCCCAGAGGGGTACATGGGCCACATCTCGACGGATGAAGAATTGGATCGAGGTATTTTGAAAAACCGTATCCCGAACCACGAAGGTTGAATCCGCAATCCAGGCAAAGTCATGGACCTGTTCCGCATGGAAATAAAGTGTTTTCCAGCGACCCACGTGATCTTCACCCACCTGTTGTCCCGTGGCTCCAACCTGAAAGGGTTCCGGCACGGTAATCCACACATCGTAGGTTCCATATTCCCCGTAGAACTCGCCGGTGGCATGATAACCGTCCGGATGCCACCAGCCCGAACGCCCCCGGTATTCAGACTCCGGAAGGCCTAATGGAGGGGCCACGGGGCGGTGAGAGTCATACACAGCCACCTTCGGGTACCACTGCGTTACCACAAACTGCCCCCGGTCATGTCCCATTCGAGAAAAGATTTTTGAAAGTTTGACCGTAAAGTGCATCGTAAAGGTCGTTGTGGAGCCCGGCAATAGGGGTTGGGGCAAGTAAACTTTCATCTCGGTGTCAACCACCTTTGTGGAACATGGCACTCCGTCTTGGGTCAATTGCGTGACTTCAATCCACCCTAAATCTTGTTCACGGGCGCGGAGTAACCGAAAGTTCCCCTCCTGAGCAGCCTCACGGGCGTAAATGGACGTTTTCTGGTAGGCGTTCGGGTAAAGATGGAACCAAACGAAGGGAAGGGTATCCGGTGAATGATTGGTGTACACCAGTGTCTCCGTTGCCTCTATCAATGTAGAGTCGACGTTGAGCCGGACCTGAATTTGATACCGAACCCCCTGCTGCCATGAAACCATCCCTAAAGTGACGCCCCACCATATCACTCCCAAAAGCCCCATGATGCTCCTCCGGCCAGATTTGTCTGCCTTTTCAAGTGTACAGAATTTTTCGGGATGATCCTACGGCTTCGGTGGGGTTAGAGCCCCGTTTTCAGTCGTAGAAACACAAAGGGATTCAACGAGGTTTTTTGGCTCTCCATCAGAACCTTTCCGCCCAAACGGACTCGGAGATAGGGGAAGGGATCCCAGATCAGCGTGAGCATGTGGACCTTCGATGTCTGTCCGGCTCGGTAACTAAACTGGGAGTAATGGTCGTACAGGAAGTCATAGACGAAGCGGGTATTTCGGATCCGATAAAACGCACGGAAGAAAATGGAGTAATCCGTTGACCGATCGAGGTCTCTATCGGGCAAGTACTTTCCCTCAAAGCCCCAGGTCCCGAAGTCCGCTCCCAGAGCTCCTCCGATCAGATGGAGGGTCTCATACGAGAAATCCACAAGTTTTTGGGTGGTATCTTGGACCACGGTCCGGGGGTCCGGGTCTCGAAGCCAGGCCGCGTAGCCTTTCACGTAAAAGGGAGCAATCACAGTGGCTCGGACCGTTCCAGAGACCTTCCAGTTATGGGCACGCAACTGCGAATTCCAGTAAAAATTGGGATCAAATTTTTCAAACTCAACGGAAACGTAATCTTCCCCACGATACGTGTAACTCATTTCCAACTGATAATCGGGAATTTGCGCATAGGCATTGGCGTCCGGATTCGGGTTGATTGCGGGTGGATACGAATAGTGTTTATTCCGATAGCCGAATCGGAGGTACATGCGATATATGGGGAAGAAATACGCATCGATCCACAAATTTGTACGGCGATAAAAGAGTTTATCGGTCTTGGCGTACCCCACATAGAGGTCTAAACGGTCCCACCCACCCCAAAACAGAGTTCCTGTCATCGAGTTCTGTGTGTAGTCGACTTCCCAGCCTCCGTAAGAGGCCATTACGTGGAGACTTCGTCGTAACCGTAGGTTCTGGAGATCGAACCTTGCCTCCTGGTCTGTGGGACGGTATTTAAGGACTTCCTCGAGGATCTTTTCCGCTTCATGGTACCGGCGCATCCACTTTAAGACCGTGGCCATTTGTTTCAGGATCTCTGGATCCGGCTCAGGACTGAGATCTCTTGCTTTCTTGAAAAAGTGAAGTGCACGTTGAAGATCTCCTTGTTGTTTATGGAGTTTGCCCATCAGAAAAAGATACCGGGGGTTCCGGGGATCTTCCTCAAGCAGTTGTTGGAGAATTTCCAGGGCTTCTTGATACTGATGAGCGTTGAGGGCCTGGACAGCCAAGGATTCTTGATGAGATTTCTCTGAGGTCACAGAGCCCATTTGTGGGCCTTGTGTGAGCAACAGAAGAAGAAGCACCTTCATTCAGCACCTCCTTTCAGGGTCCAACGATACAAAGTTTCTAAAACTTCTGGGACATGGAGCACATTTGCCCCCACCCTGGCGTTGATTTCCAACACCTTGGGAGTGCCTTGTGCATCCCGCCGAATGTCCATGTCAATCGGTCCTTCCAGGGACAGGGCTTTGACAACGCGAACGGCCAAGTCATAGAGATCCTTTTCTTCCGGTGCTGGCTCAACAGCCAGGGCATTTCCCACAATCCCGTCTTTCAGTTGGGTTTTCCGCAACACGCCGATCGCTTGGATTTCCCCTGCGGGGTATGCAAAAAGATTCACATCGAATTCCTCCCCTGCAACGAATTCTTGATAAACAACCCCTTCTTGATTCTCTTCCTGGATTTTGCTTGGGGATCGGAAGACTTTGACCCCTCGGCCTCCCCGCCCAAACACCGGCTTCTGGACAAAGGGATATCCCAAAATCCTCCCGGCCTCGTGGGGGCCTCGGACTTCCTTCCAAAGCAGAGTCTTGGGGGCTGGAATCCCCAGTCGATGAAGCGCCTGGGCGGTCTTGTACTTGTTATTCACAATTTCCACCACTCGATAGGATGGGATAAACACGTGGACACCCAAGGCTCGAATTTTATTTCGCACAGAGGCAACCTGAGGGAGTTCCTCTGTTACCGTCGGGATCAATAGAGAAACTTCGTGGTCCGCGAGGAAAGAAAGGAGGAACTCCACAAACTCAGGGGTCTCCCCTGGAGGGACCTCCATCAGTTGGTGGACGGGCGCTTCCACTTCACGGATATCTGTACCGATCACATACCATCCTTTTTCCCGGAAAAAGAGGGCACTCGAACGGCCGGCTGGTCCTCCTACCCCTGTAATCAGGACGGTTCGGGACGGTTCTTTGGGAGGGAGATGTCCTTGCATCTGGTTTGTTGTAGAATTCAATTCTGTAACAATTCCTTTCTTGTGGCAATTGAATTGTATAATTATACAGTTGCAATTTGTTCACCGATGCGCATTGAACGATACGGAGGCAAACCATGCAAATGTGGATCCTGGTTGCGGTCTTACTCCATGGGGTTCATGTGAAAACCCTTCAGGAAGGTCTGCAATTTTTAGAAGCCGGCCAATTTGGGAAAGCCGAACAGAAATTTCAGGAAGTACTCTTAGAAAATCCCGATTATCTCCCGGCCTTGAAAGCCCTGGCTGAAGTCAAAATCCGATTAAATCAGTTACAAGAAGCCCGAGATCTCCTAAAGAAAGTCGTAACCCAAGACCCTCGCGATCTGGGGGCCATGGTGACTTTGGCGGATGTCTATTCATGGCTGGGAGACTATGACCGGTCTATTGCCCTCTACAAAGATGTCATCGAACAAGACTCCACCAATTTGGCCGCCTTAAAAGGTCTTGGACGTGTTCTTCGATGGGCGCAACGGTACGATGAATCCATTCATTATTATCGCAAGGTTTTGGAAGTTGAGCCCGATGACGTAGGAGCCCTCAAAGGCCTCGCGTTGAGTTATGCCCTTTACAAAAATTTCGATGAGGCCCTGAAATGGATTGAGAAGGCCGTTGAACTTTATCCGGACAACCCCGATGTCCTCAAAACCAAAGGGGATATCCTGGCCTGGAGCAATCATTTTAAGGAAGCCGAACGGGTCTATCGACTGGCCTTAAAAGTTTCTCCGAAGTCTCCGGATATCTATCAAAGTCTCGGAAGCCTCTACAAGTGGTGGGGCAAGTACACTCGGGCGGTGGAGGCTTACGAAAAAGCCTATAATCTCCAACCCAACAATCCACAAATCCTACAGGCCTTTGCACAAACTGCTCTCAAGGCGGGACAACTCAAAAAGGCGGAAACCGCCGCAGAGAAACTTCTCCAACTCGATCCACAGAACGAAACCGCGCTCAGTATCCTCCACACACTCCAGGCAGGACAGGGCATCACCTTTTACCACTTGATTGAAGAAGTGGTTGAACCGATCGTAATGATCACAACCCTTCTCCTCTTGGTCATCTACTTCCGTCGCCGTCAAGATATTCTTCGCCGTCGCCATCGCTTTTTCTGGATCTTCACCCACTGGGTTGTCCCCACCCTATTTCTTCTTTTGGTGATCGCCTTCTTCCTCCTGAAAGGCCTCAATCTGTGGGGATCCGACATCGCTATAGAAGTCATGGAAATTCTGATCTTCATCGTGCTCCTTTTAGGTGTTGCCACTCTGCTCTGGGTTTCACGAACACGGGAACGGGAAGTGGGACGCGCCGTGCTCGCGATCGGGGCTCACCCCGATGACATCGAACTGGGATGTGGGGGAACCCTGGCGAAATATAAAGATCTGGGATATAAGGTCTATGCAATGGTTATGACTTCTGGAGAGGAAGGAGTTCCGGATCCAGAAAAACACCGCGAACGGCAAAAGGAGGCGACCCAGGGCGCCCATATCCTGGGGATCGACCAATTGTGGATTTACCGATTTAAGGACACCGAACTCTCCAAGCACATCAACGAGATGAAGAAAGAAATCGAGAAAAAAATCCAAGAGACCGGGGCCACCGTCATTATCACGCAATCTCCTTATGACACCCACCAAGACCATAAAGCGGTATTTGAAGCCACGAAGATCGCCGCTCGAGGCCCAAAAGTTCTCCTCTGTTACGAAGACGTCTCAACAGAACCCCACTTCGTTCCGAACTTTTTTGTGGATATCACCGAGTACATCGAGGACAAAATTGAGGCGATTCAACAACATCGAACTCAGCGAAATAAGTCCTACATGAATCCTGAGAATATCCGTGGGCGTGCCGCTCATCGAGGGCTTCAAGTGGGAGTGAAATACGCTGAAGCCTTCATTTGCATGAAGTGGGTGGATACATGACAGTTTTTCTTTCCCTATTCTTTGCTTTTGGCCTTGCCATCTTTTTTTTCGGGCTCCAAACCCTCTTTTTCTACCCCCTTTCTCTGTACTACGAGGTCTGGAAGAAGCGTTTTTATCGAAAACACCGGGACCCCTCCTTCTTCCCTCTTGTCTCCGTCCTGATTCCTGCATATAACGAGGAGTCTACCATCCGGATGTGTGTCGAGTCCGTCTTATCGTCCGATTACCCATCCTTTGAGGTCATTGTCATTGATGACGGGTCTACCGATCGCACAGCCGAACGGATCCGGGATTATGTGGCTTCTGGGAAGATCCGATACATCTGGAAGCCCAATGGAGGTAAGGCCTCTGCATTAAATCGTGGCATCCAGGAAGCACAGGGAGAGATCATTGTATACACCGATGCCGACTCCCTGTTTCGGCCAGACACCTTACAAAAACTCGTGCGTTGGTTTGTTTCCCCCAGGATCGACGCAGTGTGCGGAAATGATACCCCGATCCATCCCACTTCAGCACTTCAGAAGTTGCTGACCATCACGACCCATATTGGAACAGGTTTCGTAAGGCGTGCGCTTTCTGTTTTGAACGTCCTGCCCATCATCTCTGGGAATTCGGGCGCTGTTCGTAAGGATCTGTTGGAGAAAGTTGGAGGGTTTACGGAGATCTGGGGGGAGGATCTGGACCTCACCTTTAAGTTACATAAGGCACGGGCCCGGATCGTTTTTGACCCCGAGGCACTGGTGATTTCCGAAACTCCGAAGAACCTATCGACGCTCTGGAAACAACGGGTCCGATGGATGCGAAGTTTTTTGAAAATCTGTGGACTCCACAAAGATCTCTTTTTCAATCCACGATATTTTCCATTTTCTTTTTATCTCCCCATTAACTGGGTCAACATGGTCGTTGTCCCGGTATTCCAACTGATGGCGTTTGTTCTCCTTCCACTGGCCATCCACTTGGGAGTGTATCGTTGGGGAGGCCTTGTCGATGTCATCGCATACTTAGGGTTCGGCCTCTTCCTGGTCGTCTCCGTTTACAGCACTCTCCTGGACCGTGCATTTGGACATCTCAAATATATTCCGCTCTACGGGTGGCTTATGATCCCCTTGTCGTATTTCTATAACGCGGTGTTGGTATACTCCATTTACAAAGAGATTCGAGGTGCGGAGGAGCGATGGGAGAAAATTACCCGTCGGGAACTGGAGCAACTTGGAGAGACCCGGGCCATCCCTTTCTGGCATCGCCGATGGACGTGGGCAATTGGTGGAACCACAGTCCTTTTCCTCTTCCTGGCCCTTGGGCTTATGCTCCGTCGTCATCACTCTGCCGTTGCCCTTCCTCCGTCAGGGGCTCAGGTCCCCCCTGTCTTTGCGATTGCAACCCACTTTGATGCTTGGCCAGATCCGGAACAAGCGATCCAGAGTGTTTTAAAACGACCGTATCAAGAGATCATCAACATGGTGGGGGTGAGTGCAGGCCGATATGAATGGAACAATTTCCGTTGGAAAGGCCATGAACAAACATGGAGTAACGACCAGAAGGCGGCACCGTACGATCTTTTAACACACGCGATTCAGAAGTTTCAAGCGCAAGGGAAAAAGGTCGTCGCGATTGTGGACTTTTATGCCCCAGCCTATCTCAAGGAACACCCCGAAGACGCCGCGGTGGGGGTGGACGGCCGGGTCAGCACCGAACAGGTCTGTTTTACCGAACTCGTACGCGGAAAATATGGACGGCTTCTTGTCGAAATGATCACATACTTGGCCAAACATTACGACCTGAAAGCCATCAGTCTAACAGAATTGGAATACCACCGGTTTTGTTATGATGAGCGGTGTCTGAAACTCTTTCAGGAGCGAACGGGAGAACGAGGGTGGCCGCGCACGTTCTTCCCCCGGAGAATCGATAAAGATCATCCCAAGATCGCCAGGTGGCGCTCTCAACTGATGTACGAATATCTTCGAGAAATCGCGGATTCTGTACACAAGTACGGCAAAGACCTTTATGTCGATGTCCCGGTAGACTGGAAACGAATGGACCATGAAGGGATTGAGACCGGGCTCTACTATCCCTGGGTGCTTCGTGTTGCCGATGCGATTATCGTTTGGGATTATTTCTACTTGGAGAATCGCCCCCCCGAAACCTCTGAAGAAGTGGCGCGGTTTTTCACCGAGCGGTATGGTGCCACCCGTGTGATCCTCTCTTTAGGCCTGTGGGGGAAATCCCATCCCGTCTCTCCCGAGGAACTTGCGACCGCACTTTACCACTCTCTCCAAGGGGGAGCCCAGAAACTGTGGATCACCCCGAACCACTTGCTCACGCCGCAACACTGGCAACGAGTTCTCGAGGTGTTGGGGGTGTTGAAACCCAAGGAAGCGATGGAACTCCACCCTCAACGGGTCGAAGATTTTGGAAATGTTCGAGGGACGATCCCCCACCGTTTCAGGATCGGATAGAGCCGCTCGATGGGGAGCCCGACCACATTAAGGTACGACCCCCGAATCCATGGGACAAAGAGTCCGGCAAACCCTTGAATCCCATAGGCACCCGCCTTGTCCCATGGATGATCCTGAGCCAGTAGCCACTCAATTTCTTCCGGGCCGAGAGCGGAAAATCGAACCTCCGTGATTTCTAAACCTTGCCGGAGTTCGCCCTCTGGAAATTTGAGCACGGTATACCCCGTCACCACCTCATGAACCCGGCCAGAAAGCCGCCGTAAATATTCGGCCGCTTGTTCTTTAGAACGCGGTTTTCCCAAGGGTTCCCCCTCCAAAAACACCACGGTATCGGCACTGAGGTAGACCCCAGGTTCGCAGACTTCTGGAATTTTTGATCGGGCTACGTGGATCGTATCTTCTGGATACCGGACGCGATCCTCCTCAGGCGCCGGATCGATCATGTCGAAATCATACCCGAATTTCTCCAGGATCTCTCTTCGCCTCGGAGAGCGAGAGACCAAAATCAGACGGTTAGGATTCATGGGCCTCGGCTTGAAGTTTCGCTCGGATGTAACTTGCGCGCTTCTGGTCCCTCTCCCGGGGATCGAGATCTTGTCCGAACAGTTTTTGGATATGAGCAGGTTGCGAGAACAACAAGAGTTCGTTGAGGGTCCGAATTTTCAGATCCAGATAATAGCCCAATCCAACGGCCAGACGCAGGAAGGAAACCAGTTGAGCGGTCTCATCGAACGAAATCAACCGTGCATGTTCCAAGGTGGCTCGAGCCCGCTCGATGCGATCCATAAGGACGTCCTTCAACTTTCCCGTCAAGATCTTCCTCGCCTTCCGTTCGCTCTCCAGAATCTCATCCACGGTTGCTTGAAATCGCTCCAACAGTTCTTCCTCCGTCACCCCTAACGTCTCCTGAGTATAGATCTGGAAGATATTGCCGTAAAAATCGCTCCCCTCTCCGTAGAGGCCACGGATTCCAACTCTCCGCTTAACCAATGTCTTTAACAGAGGATCCACATGTTTGGTCAACACAATCCCGGGCAAATGCGCCAGGATCGAAAGGCGCAGTCCCAAGCCAGTATTCGTAGGACAAGAGGTCAAGTACCCGAACTCCGGGTGAAAGGCATAGGGCCAAAGGAGCCCCAACTTTCGATCGATGTCTAAAACTCTCTGAAAGACTTCACGGAGCGCAAGTCCGGAGGCCATGACTTGAATTCGCAGGTGGTCTTCCTCATTGATCAACACAGAGATCGTTTCATCTTCGGTGTAGATCAACCCCGCAGTATCTGCATACTTCAATAGATCGCGTGTCATGAGATGCCGTTCGATGAGGAATTGTCGGTCCAGTTCAGAGAGATCTCTCACTGCAACAAATGTGGCATCTTGAAACAGAGGGATCATGCGAATTCGGTCCCGAACGATCTCCAAGACCCGCTGTCGTTCGTCTTCATCCAACTGAGAGGGGAAGTGGAATGCTCGGAGGTTGCGGGCAAGACGTGCCCGTGAACTGATCACGAGTTCCGGATACTCGCCTTCCCCGGAAAGCCAAGCAGGGGTTTGTTCAATTAAGGATTGGATTCCCATCCCAGTTCTTTCAGAATCTCTTGGATTCGATCTCGAATCTCCGCTGCTTTTTCAAACTGTTCCTGTGCAATGAAAACCTCCAACTGGCTTTCCAATTTGGCTTTCTCTTTGAGGAGTCGGTACGCTTTTCGATTTCGGCGATACCGTTGTCCTCGATATGTAGCGGTCCCATGGAGATCCTTAAAGAGCACCTCTAAGTTTTCTCTGAACGCCTTATAACAATCGGCACAGCCGAAACGCATGGTCTTAAGGAACGTTTCGTAAGAAAGGCCACAGGAAGGACAAACGAGTTCTCGAATGATCCGTTTTGTTTGTGGTTGGACACCGCCTTCTTCTTCCCCCGGGGTAAAAATCGCTTCTGTCTCCGTGGGTTCTCCTTCGGTGACTAAGGGTTGGGGGATCGCCAGGGCTACTTCTTCAGCGCATATTTCGCAAAGTCGGAGTACTTTTCGCCGTCCGTCGATCACCTCAACGAGTTTCACGGTGGCCTCTTTCAAGCCACACTTCTCACACAGCATGGATTCGTCCTTGAAGGAAATTGTGGATCCGTTCTGACATCCCTTCCACATCCAAGCCCATCTGTCTCAAGAGGATACCTCGATCCCCGTGTTCCACGAAGTAATCCGGCAATCCGAAACGCAGCACCGGCAACTGAACTCCTAACTCATGAAGTACTTCCAAGATCCCGGCTCCGAATCCACCGATCAGGACATTTTCTTCCATCGTCACAAATCTCGAGACACCCTGCCGAAGCAAGGTCTTCAACAAAGCAATGTCCATGGGCTTTACGAACCGTGCATTGACCACCCCGATCTGGAATCCCTCTTTCTCGAGGAGATCTGCAACCTGTAGGGCGGGATAGACCATCGAGCCAACGGCCAAAATGTACGCATCCTTTCCATCTCGTAAAGTTTCCCAGGACCCAATGGGGATCTCGTGGAGGTTTTTCGGTAAGGGAACACCCCAGCCAGCCCCCCGAGGATACCGAAACGCGATGGGCCCTTGATGGTAACGATAGGCCGTATAAATCATGTGGCAGAGTTCGGCTTCGTCCTTCGGCGCCATAATAACCATGTTAGGGATCAAGCGCAAATAGGACAGGTCAAAAGCGCCGTGATGCGTGGGTCCATCGGCGCCGACCAGCCCCGCCCGGTCTAAAGCGAAACGAACGGGCAGATTTTGAAGAGCAATATCGTGGATAATCTGGTCGAAGGCGCGTTGTAAAAATGTCGAATAAATGGCTACAAATGGGATCATCCCTTGAACCGCAAGGCCTCCAGCGAAGGTCACAGCATGTTGTTCAGCAATTCCGACATCAAAGTACTGTTTCGGAAGGGCTTCTCTCAAATATTTCAAACCCGTGCCCGAAGGCATCGCCGCCGTGATGCCCACGACCCGCTCGTCCTCTTGTGCGATCCGCAGAAGTGTTTTCCCAAAGACTTCCGTATAAGAGGGAGGCCCTTTTTTCTTCTTTGGTTGTCCACTCTCCAATTCAAAAGGTCCTAAGCCGTGGAAGACTTCTTGATTGCGTTCTGCAGGGGGATATCCCTTCCCTTTCACCGTGATGGTATGGAGCAAAACGGGACCCCGAACCTGTTTTAAGTTCTGGAGATGGTGGATCAGGGTCGGGAGATCGTGTCCATTGATCGGACCGACATAATGGATCCCCATCTCCTCAAAGAGGATCGTTGGGACCATCAAGTTTTCAAGAGACTCCCGGATCTTCCGGGCCAGCATCCGGGCTCTGTCCGTCAGACTTCGAGAAGGAAGGCGTCCCAGGAGTTCCCAGACGTCATCTTTAATCCGATGGTAAAACGGGGAGGACTTGAGTTTCGCCAGGTAGTCGGAGATGGCCCCCACATTTTCTGCGATCGACATCTCATTGTCATTCAAAACAATGATCAAATCGGTTTTGAGTTGCCCGATATTGTTTAGGGCTTCATAGGCCATGCCCCCTGTGAGTCCACCGTCTCCGATCACTGCGATGACATGGAACCTTTGACCCAGCCGGTCTCGTGCAATGGCAATCCCCAGAGCAGCAGATAAAGAGGTAGAGGCATGTCCGGCTCCAAAAATATCATGGGGGCTTTCATCTCGCCGGAGAAACCCCGAGAGTCCTCCGAATTTTCGGATGGTGGGCAATTGATCTCGGCGTCCGGTCAAGATCTTATGGGGGTATGCCTGGTGCCCGACATCGAAAATGATTTTGTCCCGGGGAGAATCAAAGACGTAGTGGAGGGCAATCTCCAGTTCTACCGCACCCAGGTTTCCACCCAGATGGCCCCCTTTCTCGGAGACTACTTCTAACATGTAGGCACGGATCTCCTCCGCCAACCGTTCCAGTTGGGGAAGGGTCAACTTCTTGAGATCTTTTGGACTATTGACTCTTTTGAGGAGTTGCATAACATCGAGGAATTATACGCAGTGGCCTTTCCCTTTGCAATGGAAGCACTCCCTTGCGCTCGATGTTCCACCAGGAGTCGCTACCCACCAATTTGGATGGGAGAAAGGAGGTCCCGGATGGTTCGGACAGCACTGAGGGCAGCGAGGTAACTCGTTTTGGGATTCAAAGGAAAGGGTTTGTTCCGAACCTTCATTTGCAAGCAGCCGACTTCCCCGTCGACAAAGAGTTCATGGACATTCTCACGGGATGTAGGGTCGACCTGGACCCGGACGACGGGCTCGATTTTCCCTTCCAAGGCCAGAGTAAAAGCCATGGCAACATTGGTATTGCGAGGGAATGCTTGGACAACTTCAAAAGGACTGCCTTCAAAGATCTGGGTTACACTTGAGTAACGGAAGAGATCCATGTCATGTTCCTGAACGTAGGGAGCATCCTGGAGAGAATCTGGGGGCTTGGTGGTGGTCAAAATGGCTTTGTAGATGGGCCGCTCGGCTAAGGCCCGGACAGCATCTAAGCCGGCAATCGCGCCTGTGGGCACCAATATTCTCGCTCGATTCGCACGAGCCTGTTCAACACATTGATAAAAGAGGTCCCGATCTGCAAAGGCACCCGTGCTCAGGATCATCAGACTGATCCCCTCTCGCAGGAGGGGTTCGGCGAATGCGCGCACGGCCCCCTGTGAAGCGGCTTCAATGACAAAATCGGGGCGTGCCTCTAAAAGATCCTCCAGATGGTCTGTGATCCGGACGCTTTCTGGAAGGCTCCGGGCAGCCTTCGCTTTCGCTTGCTCAGAGGTGTCCATCACTGCCACCCACTCCAGAGATGGATCATCCTGGAGGCTCTGGATCAAGGTTTGGCCAATGGTGCCGAATCCGATTAAGCCAAGACGCATCCTCTTACTCCTCTAAAGCGTAATCTTGCCAAAGCACAATGTACCAGAGCCCGTCCGAAGGTCGCTTCCGCAAAACAAACAAGGCTCTCCCTTCTACCAGATCAATATCCGGCGGCGAAGGATCCAAAGAGAGGATGTAATCGTATAACGCGGTAGCTCGGGTTCCTGTGGAATCGTACTGTAGCCCTCGAGAGAAGAGGGTCAACTGGATGCTATTCACGGCATCAAACAGTTCCTCCGTGGCAATACGCTCTTGGCTATAGCCCCACACCAGGCTATCCAGCCCCCAATACTCCCGGAGGATCTCCGCGATACTATCTTCCTGGGAGTCAAAATAAAACTTGAAGGAATCTGGATCCAGGCAGGAAAGATAGGCTTCCAGATCCTTGGCAATATACGCAGTTTGGAGGTTTTGAATGACCTGTTCTGGCTGTGTAGGCAAAGGATATGCCGGTCCTTCTACACTGGGAGGATGGAAAGGATTCCAACACCCCAGGAGAAGGAGCCAGGTGAGCCAGACCAGCCGAAAACGCACGGGATTACGCGGGGAATACCGAGACGTAAACCCGACCGCGGCGTCGGGTAAATTTCACGACCCCGTCAATCAAAGCAAAAAGGGTATCGTCACTCCCTTTGCCTACGTTATAGCCGGGGTGGAACTTGGTCCCCCGCTGGCGAACCAAAATATGGCCGGCAAGGACCCATTGTCCATCCGAACGTTTCACCCCCAGCCGTTTCGAAATGGAGTCCCGGCCATTCTTCGTACTGCCCATACCCTTTTTATGGGCCATGACTGTTCACCTCCCTTTTAATCGCTTCATGCGAAACTTATCTTCTCGTTCCCGATCTTCTAAGACCTGACGGATGAAAGCCACTTGACTCTTCAACTCCGGGATCAATTTTTGTTCCAAGGCATTCACACGGCGGGTCGTCTTTTTAATCTCTGCGCCTAACTTTTTTAAGCGGATCTCGCGCGGTGCCATCTTCAGGATGAGGTCCAGCACCTTTTCAAAGGCTTCTGTGGTCATATCGACCCGTGCGGAGACTGAAAACGGAGAATACCCGCGGGTCATAGGGCTCCGGACCATATTTTGGGCCTCAATCTCTGGCAATTTCACACCCCAGATTTTCCGTTCCTCTATCCGGATCGCCGGTTGTTTCGGAGATGCCAAGGCCAAAGACGCCAGGGTCTCTGGACCATCGACCCCCATTGCTTTGGCCAAAAAGACCAGCGCCTCTCTCAACTGCCGATCCAGCGCCCGCCGATCTTCCAGTAAGGGCTTGAGAAGCCCCATAAACTCCGCCATTAAGGCATCCCGCTTGTTTTTCAACAACGATGCTCCTTGCTGCGCAATCTTTATCTGGCGGCGCTTAATCAGAAGATTCATGCGTGTGGGACTGACCTGTTCCATAGGCTCTTAAGGTAAAGTGAGGTCCCGGAAATGTCAACTCAAATCGCTGGGATCCTAAGGTTCTGTGCCGGTCTCCTCCAACTCGCGGAGTTGATCCTTCCGGGCCAGATCGTCAAAGTATTGCCAGGTATCCCCTTCGACCCCACCCGTAACACCTTGGACTTTGAGGCGAAGGATATCCGGCTGCGTGGAATAGGCGTACAGGGTCTCTTCGTCAATCAAACCGCGACGCCAAAGGTAATACAAACTTTGGTCAAAGGTCTGCATGCCATAGGGGACATAACTTTCTGCAATGACGGTTGTCAGTTCGCCAACGCGGCCCGGCTCCAGAATAAGGTCACGGACCCGGGCATTGTTGACCATAATCTCTACAGCCGGGACCCGGCCCTGGCCATCTTTCCGTGGGACCAGTCGCTGGGAGATCGTGGCCTTGAGAACCATCGCCAACTGGACCCGAATCTGATGCTGCTGGCTGGCAGGAAAAACACTCACAATTCGGTTGATGGTCTCCTTTGCATCCATGGTATGGAGGGTCGAGATCACAAGGTGTCCGGTCTCCGCGGCAATTAAGGCCGTTTCGATGGTCTCACGGTCCCGCATCTCTCCGATCATAATGACATTGGGGTCCTGCCGTAGGGCCTCACGGAGGCCAGCATAAAAGGAGGTCGTATCAAAGCCGACTTCCCGTTGCGAGATCAAGGCCCGGTCCTCGGGGATCACATATTCAATGGGGTCCTCAATGGTGATGATATTCACAGCCTTCCGGTGATTAATGTGGTCGATCATGGCCGCCAAAGTCGTCGATTTCCCGGTCCCGGCAACTCCGGTCACTAAGATCAAGCCGTGATCTTCCATTGCAAGTTCTTCGACCTTTCTGGGGAGATTCAGTTCACGGATGGTCTTCACCGTGATCGGAATCACACGCACCGCCATAGCTAAATGCCCCATCTGATAGTAGGCATTGATTCGGAAGCGGGCCAAGCCTTCTATGGAAACAGCAAAATCGTAAACACGATGTTGCTCTAAGGCATCCCTGGATCTCCCTTCCAGGAGAACTTGGAGCGCGCGATCCAGGTCATCGTCTGTGAGGACCTCATACTCTGGAGCCGGCTGCAGTATCCCATCTATCCGCAAATAGGGGGGACGACCGGGTTTGAGATGGATATCAGAAGCTCGCTTGGAGACCGCCTCCCGAAAAAGTGTGAGGATCTCTAAAGGCTTTGCCATGTTCGTATTATAAACCGGATGCCTTGTCTTCCGACGGATAAAAGACTTCCTCCAGGGTTAAGCCCTGAGGAGGGGCGATCACGAGCCGTCTCAGAGGTTCCCCTCGTAACGCACGTTTCAGTTCCTCCATGGGGACACGACCGGAAGCAACCGCCACCGCCATCCCCACCAGCGTGCGCACCATTTTGTAAAGAAACCGGTCGGCCTCGATGACAAAATGATACTCATCCTCGTGTTGTTCCCATCGCACTTCTTGAATCTCGACCTCTGGATTTTCCACGGGACCTACAGAAAGGTACCGAAAGTTTTTGGTGTGTTGATACCGTTTGGCGATCTCTTGTAACACCTGAAAATCGAGTTCAAAGGGATACTCCCAGACAAAACGGCGTCGTAACGGGGAACGACCCTTGAGGACCCGATAACGATAACGCTTCCCAAGGGCATCGTATCGGGGATGAAAGGTATCCGGAACTTCCTGGACTTCGTGGACCACGACATCGGGCCCGGTTAAAGCATTGAGGGCATTCCGAATGACGTCCAAGGGACGGGTTTGGGATGTATAGATGGCCGCGACTTGGCCCATCGCATGGACGCCTCGGTCGGTCCGACTGGCACCGAATAGACGCAAATTGGGGTCCTGAAAAAGAGACCGTGCTGCCTGGAGGAGTTCCCCTTGCACGGTCCGTTGGTGGGGCTGGATTTGCCAGCCATAAAAGTCTGTACCGTCATACTCGATCAGAAGTTTGTACGCCATACCTTTGAAACATACAGCAAAACTGCTATCTCTGCATCTTCAAGGGATCGGACCAAGTGTATAATAACCCTTCGATGGTGTGGGTCTTACTCTTCGCAATCCTGATTGCATGGATTCTCTACCGCTGGAGACCCGTTGGGCTTTTCGTGCTTCGGGCGGGAACGGTTTTATGGTTGGGGCTCATGATCTTGAATCCTGCATTCCCGCGATGGACCCGTTCCCCTCAGCGCCCGGTCCTTGTGATCGATGCGTCCAGAAGCATGAAATGGAACGGAAAATGGGATCAAACCCAAAAGATTCTGAAAACCGCACGATCCCTTGGGCTCCCCATTCGTTTTCTTGTGGATTCCAGTTTGGCGCAAGACGTCGAAGGACCCATTGGCGCGTTTACAGATCTCACGATCCCTTTAAAGAAGATTTCCGGTCCTCTCGTGCTATGGAGCGACGGGCATCACAACACGGGCTCGGATTTGATGCTCTGGGCGGACCAAAGAAAAAATCCCGTATTTGTCTTGATCCCCCCGGCCATGCAGCGCTCAGCCGGCACACAGATCAAGGAGTGGACGTGGCCTTCGACGCTGGGGGCTTCGGAACAAGCGAAGGTCTTTGTCCGGTGGCAGGGGTCGGCTGCGAAGATCCGGCTGTACGTCGACGGGGAACTTGTCCAGGAGGCCGGAGTGACGGGCCAAACACAATGGACAACAACTCTCCCACCCCTACGACCTGGAGGCCATGCCCTCTCCCCTCAACTCCTCGACGAAGAGGGCACCGTGGTCGATCAACGGAGCGGTGTTCTCCGGGTCCTGCCCCCTGAATTCCGAGTGTTGGTGATCAGTTCCCATCCGTCGCCCGTTGTGAGCATGCTGCGGCGTGTGTTTTCATCCACGGCAGAGGTCAAGGTGGCTGTGCAAATCCAAGACAACGTCTGGAGGACACTGCAGGAAGATACCGTCCGCACAGGCCTGCCTCCAATCCAAAGTGATCTTGTGATAGCCGTGGATCCCGATCCAAGGATCTTGAAGAAAATACCGTCGTTGCCGGCTATCTGGATTGTCGGACGTCAGAGCGCAGGGACCCAATTCCGTGGGGTCGTGGTCGGCAGAAGACCTTGGGGCAATCTGCGGCCCTACCCCCTCGGTGGGACAGAACTCCCCGCATTCCAAGAGGTCTGGCCCTTGACCTGGACAGATTCCATTCGACTTTATTGGCAGGCCCAGGGGGCCACCGGCCAGCCTCGAACCCCTGTCCCCCTGATGGTCTCGGTTCCAGAAAAAGCGTTGGTAGTGGTTTCGTCTTCAGAAATCTGGAAAGCCCGATTGGTCGTTCCAGAAGCCTTTGACTCTCTTTGGACCGAGGTTGTCGACGACCTCATGCAAAAACGGGCCATCTTCTCCGTTTTCGCACTCAAACCCCGGGTCCTGGAATCGGAGCCTCTTCAGATCCAGGCAGAATACCGGGATTACCGCGGCAGACGAATCCCTGGAGCCTGGGTCAACGTCCAGACGCCCCAACAAGTCTTGCCCTTGTTGGAAGTCGCAGAGGGGGAGTTCCTTTCCCCAGAATTTTATCTCCCCCAAGGGACCTACACCCTTAAAGTCACCTACGGAAAGGATCAACAAACCCTCGGGACCGACAGCGTTCAGGTTCAGGTCGCACGGGGAGATGTCGAACAATGGGGACGGGATGTTGACTCCCTCACCCTCAAGGAATTGGCACGCCGGACCGGTGGACAGGTCTTGAGGACCTTGAAAGACATCCAAGGACTCCGAATCGCGCCTGTTGAAGGTCCCCCTGTCCGTCCATTCCGCCGCCCCTGGGCCCTCTTCCCATTGGTGGTATTGCTTTCTATTGAGTGGCTGTGGCGTCAACGAAGAGGTTGGCTATGAAACAAGAGGGTTCTCGGCTGATCTTGCTGATTGGATACATCGGTGCGGGGAAGTCGACCTATTCTCAAAAACTCTGGAAAGAGGCACCGGAGACGACTCTTCGAGTCTGTATGGATGAAATCATCCAAATGGCAAGTTTTTACGACTTTCAACCCGCTTTACGGAGCCTGTACCGGGGGGAAGAAGCCCATATGATTCTTCGAGGGCTGGCGCTTGGGCTGGACGTCATCGTGGACCGCACGAATTTAGAGCGCCGGACCCGGGCGACCTATCTCCAAATGGGTCGCAGGCTCCAGGAACTCGCCCGTCGACTTCTCGACACCTTAGACAGCCCAGATCTCTTCGGAAGTCCTCCTTCTCAAGTGGTACAGCAGCGGATTGTGGAATGGACGCAGGATTTAGAAGACGGCCTTCTGTACCAGCAAGCATTGTTGTATGCCTATCAACAGTACGAGTGGTCCTCCCCTCCCCTCTTTCCCTCTTCCATTCCACAGACATACCGAGATCTCCTCGTAAAAATTGCACATTTAAAAATTGTAGGCATTCATTTCGATGTTCCGCCAGACCTCTGTCTCAAACGACGGTTGGAAGCCGAAGACCGACGTCTTCGCGAGCGGATGCGGCCCATCCATTGGGAAAAGGTATTGCAGGATATGATCCGACGTTTTGAACCCCCTACGCTGGAGGAAGGGTTTGATGAACTGTGGATTTTAGATGAAAACTTTGAGAAGAAGGCCATTTATACGTCCACATCTGCTTCTCACCGGTAGGCCCGGGGTGGGGAAAACCACCCTGATCCACCGGGTTATCCAAGAACTCGGGGCCCAAGCATCTCTTTCTTCTCTCGGGCGTCCCTTAAATGTGGCCGGATTCTACACCCAAGAAATCCGATCTCATGGGCGCCGGGTTGGGTTTGAGGTGATATGTATCCCGGAGGGGAAACGAGGGATTCTGGCTCGTGTCGACGTCCCCACACCCTTTCGAATTGGCAAATATTATGTGGATGTCCCAGGTTTTGAATCCTTGGTCATGCCCCTTTTCCGCCTCCAAAATCTGGATCTCCTGATCATTGACGAGATCGGTCCAATGGAACTTCTTTCTTCCCGTTTTCAGCAAGCGGTCCAAGCTGCCCTCGGCCAAACCTCCCCGAAAATTTTGGGGACGATCCAGCGAAAGCGGATTTCTCTGTTGACACAGTGGGGCGTCTCTGACCAAGCGACGGTCGTCGAATTGTCTTGGGGAGCCTGGGAGGAGACATTTGAGCAAGTGATGGCTTGGCTTCAAAGCGGGTTTACAGAATCGGACCAGTGAAGGTAGGGGCATCACCCTAAAAGATCATCGACAGAAAAGAGTTTTCCCGCGACCATCGTCCATCGGACCCATCCCCTCAATTTTTCTCCCAGGAGGGGCGTGTTCTTGCTCTTCGAGAGGATCCGACGTTCCTCCAAAACCCACTCGTGTTGGAGATCTACGAGGGTCAAGTGGGCAGGATATCCCTCCTCAATTTGTCCCCATTGCGGCTCACCAAGGATTTTCGCGGGTTTCCAGGTCAGGGCATCCAGCAGGGTCCAAAGGTCTACCTCCCCGGTCAAGACCAGGAAGGTGTAGAGTTGAGCAAACGCCCATTGAATGCCGATCATGCCCGGAGGTGCTTGGAGGAAGTCGGCCTCTTTTTCAAAATCGGTGTGGGGGGCATGGTCTGTCGCGACCACATCGATGACCCCTTCTTTCAACGCCTCGATCAATGCTCGACGATCCTGTTCTTCTCGAAGGGGTGGGTTCACCTTATAGCATGTATCAAAGCTTCGAAGCCGTTCGTCAGTAAACGTGAGATGATGAGGAGTCACTTCAGCCGTGACGTGAACCCCACGTTGCTTTGCCTCTTGAATTAAGCGGGCTGCGGAGTAGGAGGACACATGGGCTACATGGAGATAGCCTCCTGTGAGTTCAGCAAGTGCCAGATCGCGGAACACCGCGACATCTTCAGAGATGCGGGGTCTCCCTTTCAGACCTAAGACATCCGAAACCTCGCCCTCATGCATCACGCCTCTTGCCAAGGTGGGATCTTCCGCATGACTCACGATCGGGGCGTGGAGCCACCGGGAGTATTCCAGGGCATGTCGCATCAGAGCCCCATCCGCTACCCAGGCCCCATCATCCGAGAAGGCCACAGCGCCAGCATCCCGCATTTCCAGGAGTTCGGCCAATTCTTTTCCCACCCGTTCTTTTGTGATCGTACCCACGGGTAGGATCTTGATGAGACGCAACTCTTCCTCCCGACTTCGGATATACTCAATTCGGCTACGATCTGACAAGGGAGGACGGGTGTTGGGCATGACACAGACAGCAACGAATCCACCTGCCAAAGCCGATCGACTTCCCGACTCTAAGTCTTCCTTGTGTTCTTCGCCCGGCTCTCGGAAATGTGCGTGAAGATCGATAAATCCAGGAAAGATCGCCAATCCTTTTACATTGAGTACCGTTGGGGCTTCCGTGGATGGAATCTGATCCGAGATTTTGACGATTCGCCCTTTATCAATCAGGAGATCATAACGGCCTTCTGTTCGTTTTTTAGGATCGTAAAGTGTCCCTCCCCGAATCAAGATCCGGCTCATGACGATGTCCCTCCTCTGGCCAATAACGCGTAGAGGATGGCCATTCGTATGGCGACTCCGTTTGTCACCTGTTCTAAGATCACAGTATCTAACAGATCCACCACCTCAGGGTCTAATTCCACGTGCCAATTTACAGGTCCGGGGTGCATCAAGACAAACTGGCGATTCACTTTTTGAACCCGTTCCTTGGTAATGCCGAAAAATCGACGATATTCCCGGTCAGAGCCAAAGAAGGATTCCCCCAGTCGTTCTTTTTGAATGCGGAGGGCCATCACGACATCGGCCCATTCCAATGCCTCATCCACAGAATGAGAAATCCGTGCCCCATAGCGTTCAAAACTCTTGGGAACCAAAGGAGGTGGCCCCACAAGCATCACCTCGGCTCCCATCTTGGTAAAGCCGAAAAGATTCGACCGAGCCACCCTGGAGTGAAGGATGTCTCCCACAATCGCCAACTTGATTCCCTCGAGAGTCCCGAGTTTTTCTCGGACGGTAAAGAGGTCCAAAAGGGCTTGTGTAGGGTGCTCATGGGGTCCATCCCCCGCATTGATTACAGAAGCCTCGGTATGACGGGCCAAGAAATGTGCAGCCCCGGGGGATTCGTGGCGAAGAATGATGACGTCTACCTTCATGGCTTCCATGTTTTTCATCGTATCCAGGAGCGTTTCTCCTTTCTTCACCGAGGACGTGGCTTTGGCCACACTCACGGTATCTGCAGAAAGCCGTTTGGCGGCCAGTTCGAAGGACATCCGGGTGCGGGTCGACGGCTCAAAGAAAAGGCTCAGAACGGTTTTCCCTCGAAAAGTAGGAACTTTTCTCTGGGGACGTTCCAGAATCTCTTTGAAGGAGCGGGCGGTGTCTAAAAAAAATTGAATTTCGTTCGGAGTTAAATCCTCCAATCCCAAGAGATCTTTCCGGTGGTATCCCAGGTCCATTCTGGGATGGAATTATACGGCGGATTTTCTCTCAACAAAACATCCCCACCCCCTCCTGTAAGCCTGGGTAGCGATGAAGACAGGGTTGGACTGGAGGTTACTCCTTCAGTTCCTTCCAGTAAATCATCTTAGTAATCGGAAGTTCTCCGGGTAACTTCTTGTTGATAATCTGGCCGGTAGAAGTCGAAGCGGTGAGTACTGCTGTGGGGCTCTGCTGGCTGACCGAGATTTGAGGCTCTGTCGGCAGTCCCTGTCCGATGACATCCTCTGAGATCTTCTGGCCGGTCAAGTAGTTCAAGGAGTACAGGCGAGCCACACCCTTCGCTTCGCATGCATTCCCAGAAGAGGTCGGCTGGTACGTTGTGAAGTATACCGTACCCGCAAACACATCGGCTTCCGCGACAACTTTTTCGCCATTCTTCCCGCCCGTACCCAGTCGGAAATACCACCCTTTAGAAGTTCCACTTCCGCCATGCGTAACATCTCCCAGGTCTGACTCTGTGTAGGGGGTCGTCTGTCCATCATCCACCACGCAGTAGAACACACCGCTGGACGTGGTATCCTGCACGTTGGCTCGATCTCCGGTTCCGAAGAAGATCCGAAGTTTTTGATCCGGATCGAGGGCGACCGTGGGCCGGACGTAAATGGGTTGTGCTTCTTTGGATTGGAAAATCGGGGTGGCTTGCCAGTTTGCCGTATTCGGATCCGAAACGTCGATCCTCCAGAGACGCCCCTTGAGATCACCGACGTAGAACCGATCCACGTAGCCGTCCCCATTCAAATCCACTGCAGCCGGGGAACCTGGGATCGGCGCATCCATTTTTTCTGAATTGATTTTGCCGTCGTTATAGGAGATCTTCCAGATCAATTCGCCGGTCGCGACATTCACAATGTAGAATCCACGGCCCTTCACCTCTACCGGACTGCCCTCATGTTCCTCTTCCCCGCGCTCTCCACCTTCATGTTCTTCCTCTTCCTCTCCGTGACGTTCGTGCTCCTCTTCCTCCTCTTCTTCCTCTTCATGTCTCTCACCATGTCCATGTCTACCTTCTTCACCGTGTCTACGCTGCTCTTCCTCACCCTCTTCTTCCTCTTTTTGTTCCTTCTCGCGCTCCTCTCCACTGGTATTTCCGTAGGGAGAGTATCCTTCCACGGTTCCACCACCAAAAGCAGCAATCCACGTCTCACCAAAAATTCCAGTAGAGCCCACTTGCAACCGTCCGATGAATGGTTTCGACCATGTCTCACCGATTTCCGAATGCGTGAAGGACCAGAGGTATTTCGGCTGTAATGTATTGGTGATATCAAGAGCGAAATAGGTGTTGCCACCTTGACGTTCGCCACAGACAAGAATGGTGTGCCACTCTTCTGCCTCTTTTGTAGAATCTGCAGGTCCTGATGGGATCCATACATCACTCACGGAGGGTGAACCATCGACCATGTATTCGTGCTGATACAAGAGGTTCTTTAATTTGGGCAGAAGATTCGGGGGGATAAAAGCCCAGAGTTCTTCACCAGTTCCGGAAGTAAAACTATCCGCAAACTGGTCGTAGAAGCCGGCATCAAAGGCATGGAGCATCCCGTCGTTAGCCCCCACAACCACAATCCGGTGTCTATTCAAATGCTGCTGTCGGAACTCGCGATACCCTTGGTCGTGGAAATAGGGAGTCGGACGACCGACGACTACTGCCTCTGAATGGAAGATATCCCCTAACTTCCAATCGTAACCGTTGTCTCCACGGATGTAATTGATCACCACATCCACGCTATCTGGGCTCACACCCAGGACGGTATGTGGGACATTCCAGGTCGTAAAGGGTACTTGTCGTCCATTCACTACAGTGTAAATCTCACGAGAACCCGGCGATTTGATTTTCAACATTTCTCCGGCGTCCCAGATCGGCGTGGCTGTGGGGAACCCGGTTTCTTCATCAATGGGAATCGTCCCGTCGGGTTGCAACTGGTAGCACTTGAAATGCCCCTTCCAGAAGGGCCCATCTCCAGGAACAAACGAAGCAAAGTAGAGTTTATCTTGATATTTGGAAGAGATCGACGGGACTTCTGGAGAAGAGAAACTCATCGATTGCTGAACGATAATCGAGAAAATCTGCTTGAGGACTTGTGTGATCTCATCGGGGTTAGTGGCTGGATAGTAATGTCCGGTACCACCGAGCTCGGCAAATTCCTGCAACTGTTGTGATCCCGTGAGTCCTACACCAACCACAAAGGTTTTGACATCGAAGGTATCTCCTTCCACAACTAAACGGCGAAGGCGTTGAATTTCTTCCCAAGGACTGTGACGGTTGTAATAAGGATAGCCTGTCTCCTCACCATCTGTTAGCAGGAGGATGAAGTTCTTTCTGCATTTCCGGTCTGGATCATTGGGAAGAACTTCTCTCTCTAAATATTTTCGGATCCAGTAAAGGGTACCTCCAATCGGAGTTCCTCCATCTGCCCTTAATTCCTTATCCTGAATCATTGGGTACTGATTGATATTGTCGATCCACTCCAAGAGATCTTGCTTGTGTTCGGGGGTATCCGGTCCTAAAGGTACACGAACAACTTGGATATTCGGGTTTGAAACGGGATATTTTTTCGGCCAGTACTCGCCATGCCAACGAATGAATCTTCGATTCCATATGTTGTAGGGCCAATTACGATACCACCATGCTCTGTACCACTGGTGTTTTTGACCATAGGTAAAGAGCCCAAATCGGATGCTGCTTGTATTTCGGATGATATATCGGAGCGCGCTTTTCAGATTGTACATCCGGGAATCGTTGGGTTCTCCATCGCCGTTGGTATCTCTGCCCGGGTAATCCTCTGACCCGTCGCCCCATGTATAGACATGTTCGCTATGCCAGATATCAAAGGTCATGCTTCCGGAAGTGTCAAAAATAATCAGAACATTCGGATCGACTTTAGCCGTGAACAGATCGGTATCATCTGCGATGATTGGGGCCACGGGCCACAAAAGGATCCCTCCTATTAATAATGGCACCAAAAGTTCGAAGGGTCTACGAATCCTCATCATGGCTCTCACCTCGTGATTCCCAAACGTTGTTGTAAGACATCTGAAGCCCTCTGAGGACTTTTGAGGGTGGAAGGTTCAAACACGGAGGAAGAAAACTCGGCTTGGGAAACCCCTGTAATTTTCAAAACAGAGACAGGTTGATCTTCGAGATACGTTTCAATCTGCATTGGAATCCATCCTAAGCCCTCAACGCGTCGATATTCGCGTATTACAACATGTTCGCCATTACTTCGGAATATCTCTACAGGAAGACCCATTGTATTCCAGATCACCGAATCTCGAGGGCTGGTTGCTCGAATGCCCAAGAAGTCGAGAATCGAACGTGGTGAATGTCCTATTTGTTCTACAGGGGAGTCCTCTCCTGGAGAGACCAAAATTACTTTACCATCTTTCACTAAAAGGATCTCTTGAAGACCTTCTCCGAGATCCGTCACCATTTTCCAGTTATTGCCCAGTTTGTAAAGGGTTCCAGAGAAAGTCTGGTCTCCCGAGGGTGTCCTTTGAACGATTTGATAAGTGATTTGGTAAGGAATTTTTGACAAAAATTCCTCTTCCGGGGCTCCTTGTACCAGGAGGAGCGCCCCTAACATGAGGCTGATCATGGTCCATCACCTCCTTATTTTTTCAGTACACTGGACCAGGGGGTATCGGACCCAACCGTACACCCGCTTCCAGAATCTTCACATAGGAGGGATGGGACTTGGGCGTTGGCCCCTCCCACTTCCCAGATGAAATGATTCGATAGTAGTTAAATACATGTTTGGTAGAAAACCCGGGCGCCATTTTTGCCGCATCTTGAACCTGGATCGGCTGCGGCGGCTCGTCCGGACGCCCGGACTTGAAAGCCACTCGTGTGTTTTCCTCCTGCGGGATATAAAGCCACCAACTCTGGGTATCATCTTCTGAATAATCCGACGGAAAAGGAGCAATCCCCTGAATTACCTGGCCAACCCCGTATTCAATCCCCGCCTCTGCGGCTTGAAAAGCCGACTTCTTTCGGATAGAAGTTTCCGTGATACCAATTTCGCTATTGACCAAAATCATGATGACTACTGCCAAAAGCCCTACCACCACTAAAATGGCCATGGTTGTGACCAGGGCAATTCCCTGGTCCGCATTCGTAAAGTTTACCTGTTTCAAAACTTTCATCTTGCTTTTCACACAACCTCACCACAGGATGTTAAAGGAGATGCGATGCATGGCTCCTAGGACCCCTGACATATTTAAAAA
>WFXO01000030.1 GCA_015490555.1 Caldifarciminota bacterium
CCATTATGTCGGGTTTGAAGTGCCGGATCTGTTTCTGGTGGGGTATGGTCTTGACTACGCCGAGAAATACCGTAATCTTAAGTATATTCGGGCATTGAGCCCGGAAGAGGTGAGGAACGTTGGAGAGACGGAATCAACCGAAAGCCCCTAAGCCCCGAAATCGGGAATTCCTGAAGACCTTCCTGGTTTGGTCGGTCCTCTTTGTGGTGGTCATCCTGGGCATTCAGATCCTGGGGGTGGATCAGCACCCGAAATTGGAAGTAGACCTGACCACCTTCCAGTCCTTGGTGGACCAAAAGAAGATCGTTGAGGCCACCATCGTCGAGCGGGAGATCACCGGACGTTTCAAGGAGCCGGTGAAGGGACCGGACGGTGAAGACTATCTCTACTTCAAAACGCGTTTGCCTTTTGACGATCCGGATCTGGTCAAACGGTTGGTCGAAGCCGGAGTTCAGGTCAAGGCAAAGCCCCGACAGATCTGGTGGGATTTGGTGGTTAGTTATTTGCCGTGGATCGTCCTGATTTTGGTCTTCTGGTTCTTCCTTTTCCGGCAGTTCCAGGCCGGGCCGAACCGGGCGTTTATGTTTGGCAAGAGTCGGGTCAAAATCCTGGCCGAGGATCGCCCGAAGGTGACGTTCCAGGATGTAGCCGGGGTCGAGGAGGCCAAAGAGGAACTCCGTGAGGTCATTGAGTTCTTGAAGAACCCCGGAAAGTTCCGACGGTTGGGGGCGCGGATCCCGAAGGGCGTTCTCCTGGTCGGGCCACCGGGCAGTGGCAAAACCCTGTTGGCGAAGGCGGTGGCCGGGGAGGCCGGGGTCCCGTTCCTCTCGATTTCTGGCTCCGACTTTGTGGAACTGTTTGTGGGGGTCGGCGCGGCACGGGTCCGAGACCTCTTCGAACAGGCCAAGGCCCATGCTCCGTGTATCGTGTTCATTGACGAGATTGATGCCGTGGGACGGCTGCGCGGGGCCGGGCTGGGCGGCGGACACGACGAGCGAGAGCAGACCCTGAACCAGTTGCTGGTCGAGATGGACGGCTTTGATACCTCGGAGGGGATCGTGGTGATGGCAGCCACGAACCGCCCGGATATCCTGGATCCCGCCTTGCTCCGGCCGGGCCGATTCGACCGCCACATTGTGGTGGACCTCCCGGACGTCAAGGGCCGGGAGGAAATCCTGAAGATCCACACCCGGAAGTTGCCGTTGGCCCCGGATGTGGATTTGAGCAAGATTGCGCGGGGCACGCCCGGCTTCTCCGGTGCGGACCTGGCCAACTTAGCGAACGAAGCCGCTCTCCTCGCCGCCCGTGCCGGGCGCGAACAAGTGACCATGGAGGACTTCGAAGAGGCCAAGGACAAGGTGTTGATGGGGACAGCCCGTAAAAGCCTGGTGTTGTCTGATGAAGAGAAACGGCGGATCGCCTGCCATGAATCGGGCCACGCCTTGGTCTCCAGGTTTTTGCCGGGCACCGACCCAATCCATAAGGTGACCATCATCCCCCGCGGCCGGGCCCTGGGCATCACCCAACAACTCCCTGTGGATGACCGCCATATCTATCCACGGGAATACCTGGAGAATCAGTTGGCGATCCTCATGGGGGGCCGTGTGGCGGAACAAATTGTCTACGGGGAGATCTCTACAGGAGCGGGGAATGACCTGGAACGGGCCACCGAACTCGCCCGAAAAATGGTGTGTGAGTGGGGGATGTCGGATAAACTCGGCCCGGTCACCTTCGGCAAAGTGGAGGAGGAGATCTTTTTGGGCAGAGAATTGGGGGTCAAGCGGAGTTATTCTGAGAAATATGCGCAACTCATCGACTCCGAGATCCAGCGGTTTGTTCAAGAGGCAGAGCAAAGAGCCCGGAACATCCTCGAGGAACACCGGGAAGACCTCGACCGGTTGATTCAGGCCTTGCTGGAACGCGAGACCCTCACGGGCGAGGAGATTGACGAGATTCTGGGACTGGGTCAGGCAAAAGAGTCCGAGGGAGACACGAAACCCCCGGAGCCTCGGACTCCCTCCCAGACTCAGAAACAGGAATCCCCGACGCCTTCTTCCCCGGTGGGCACCGGATCTTCTTCCATGGAGGAGGTCCCCCCTGCCACGCCGGACGATCCCGTAAGTTCGACACAGTCTTAAGGGGTTCTACCGGCCATTTGGATTTTTGGAGGTCACAAGATGTGGTGGGGTCTATTGATTTTGTTTTCGCAAGTCCGGGGCATTGTCCTGGACCAGGAGACCAAGGATCCGGTCATCGGTGCCGCGGTCTCGGATCTCCGTGGGCACGGGGGCACATACTCCGATCTGAACGGGAACTTCCTCTTGCAATCAGCGTCCCTTGGGGATACGTTGGTCGTCACGCACGTGAGTTATCGAGCGGAGACCCTGGTCGTCCGGCAGTCCTTCATTACGGTGTATCTTGAGCGGTCGTACATTACCGCGCCTCCGGTGACCGTTCGAGAGAGCCCTTGGGAGCGGCGTTTGAAGACGACGGCAACGGTCTACAGCAAGCAAGGAGAGGACCTCGAGGTTTTGGGCTGGGAAGATCCATGGGAGGGCATTGCGTCCTATCCAGGGGTTATCCAGGGCCATATCCGGGGAGGCCGACGCGACGAGGTGCTTTATACCCTGGACGGTGCCCCGATCGTCGACAACGTCCAGCGGGAGGTCGTGTTTGAGTTGCCGACCTGGGCCATCTCCCGGATGGAACTCCTGACCAGCGGATTTGAACCGGAATATGGCAACGTGACTTCGGGGCTCCTCCAATTGACCAGCAAAAAGATGAACCTCAGGGAAGAAGCGCACGTTTACGTCCGAACGGATCTTTCCACCCCACCCATCGGGGACCCCTATCGGGAGGTTCGTGTTGGGGGCTTTTACTCCACAAGGCGCGGGTTCCTCAGTATTCGGGGCGTCGGTAGTGGGACCCGATTCTGGAATCTCTGGCGTCACGACTTCTCCTATCCCATCCGTGCATCCGTGGACTATTTGGGGAATTGGACACTTTCGTTGCCTTCTGGCTTTTTGGTGTTCCAGGCCCTGGGAGCCCTGTCCAGGTGGCGGGAGTATGAGCACCTCTGGCGGTTTCACCTGCGGGGGCTGCCTTTACGCCAGCGAGAGAGCCATCGGTTTGGCATCCTCTTCTCCTCTAAACTCGGAGAGCGGTGGGGGTTCGACTTCACAGGCTTTGACTACATCATGAACTACCAGGTGTTGGGGAAATCCACGCGGGAATATGACCTCCATTTTGAGTTCGACTCTATGGGCTATGTGGAGCGTGGGGACAAGCCTGTATGGACGGACCGATTTCAGAACCGGCTCTTTTTGAAAGCCAAGTTCCACTATTTCACGCCACGATTTCAAGGCTATGTGGGGGCGGAAATCAACCGATACGACCTCTATGTCCGGGAAGTCCAACTCTATCCCGACTACATTGAGGGGTACAATTTCCTGGCCTTTCTGACCTATCTCAACCGATACCATTACCGTCCATGGTCCCAGGCCCTTTTCTTCTCGTGGAAGTTCA
>WFXO01000031.1 GCA_015490555.1 Caldifarciminota bacterium
ATCCAGTGCCATGCGCCACTCGTGTACTCGGCCACTTCTCCGGTGTTTAAGGCAAGGAACAGGACGCCGTTTTGGTCTGCGGCCAGGGCCACAGCCCCGACCTGCGAGACGGTGTTCCACAAGGTCCAGGTGGCTCCTCTGTCTGTGGAACGATAGAGGTCTCCTTCGTGGGTCATGACTTGCAGCGTGTCGGTTTGTGCGGTCAAGGCCACTACATTCCCTGCACCGACGTTGCCCACGAGCGACCAGGTGCTGCCGCCGTCTTGGGACCGATACACATCTCCCATTTGGGTTACGGCGAAGTAGAATCCGATGCCTCCTCCACTTCTTTTTTCCTGGGTCATGGCAACCAATGCGTTGCCTCCGAGGTTTGCGACAAGGGACATGGAGTTGATCTGGCCGCCTCGGTAGAGGTCACCGGATCGAGTGAGCAGGAAGTACTTGCCTTCAATGCTTGAATAGAGGAGATCTACGGCATCACTGACAGGGTAGGCGGCGAATCCGGCCCAGGTGTGTCCCTCATCGGTAGATCGCAGGATGATGCCATTTCCAGTCAGAAAGTAGGATACATTGCCCTGGACGGCTTTATAGGAGACGCCATTGGAGTACCCGGTATTTGCGATGAGTTGCCAGGAGGAGCCACTGGAGGTCCGATAGATTTCGCCCATGTTGGTGAAGAGGTCCAGATAAGCAAAGGCATGGGATCCAAGGATGAGAACGAAAGGGATTGTGAACTTTGTGAGCCTCATGGCATTCCACCGTTCCATGTTCTCACCGGACCACTTGGAATCTGGCCACCCGCTCGTAGTCGTCATTGACTCTCAGAACCAGGAAGTAGGAGCCCATCCCTAATTGGCTGTTCCATGTAGAGAGATCTATGTCCACACTGTAGATCCCGGGTTTCAGGGCCTCCCGGATTACCGTCTCCACCACGCGACCCGTGAGGTCTACTACCTTGAGTTCTACACCATTTTCTTTCCCCTGCAGGGTGAAGTCGGGGACGATGAAATATATTCTTCCCCTGTTTTTCAGCACTGTGGGCAAGACCGTGACGGGATTGCGGAGGACTGCGAGGGACACTTCGCCGATTCGGTATTCTGTACCGAGGCCATTGACGGCGCCGAGGGCATAGCCCCGGATGCGGGGCACGGGGTCGTCTGCAAAGGTTGTTTCCTGGATGGGGGAGGCCGTGAGTCGGGTCTCGGAGCCGTCCGCACTCAGCCGATAGATATGGTAGCCGATAAGGTCTTGAGGGCCTGGGTCTGTTTGCCAGGCAAGGTGCACCTCGCCGTCATTCCCGATTTCTGCATTGAATTCCAGCAGGATGACCGTGGCTTGGATGGTGAAGAAGGTATCGGAGATTGCGTAGTTGATCGGCTGGGTCGGGTCGTAATCGGCATATACCAGTTTGAGTTTTGCGTAATGGGTGGGGAAATGGGGAACTTGAAAACTGTATTGCCAAGTATCCCCGAGAGCAGTTCCTGCGATGTTTTGAAGGAGTGGCTGCCAGGTGTTTCCTCCCTGAAGCGACAGGTAGACATCAACGAATTTCGGTCCACCCCATTGAAGGGTCGCATGGGCCCCCACGGTCCAGGTCTCGCCACCTTTGGGATGGAAAAGACCGATGGCCGTGGTTGTAAATTTCAGGTCAAAGTTGGGGTAACTTTCGTAATAACTGATATAGGGATTGCCGTTGACATCCAAAGCAAGAGAGGTGTACTGTCCCACTTCTCCTATTGATTCAACGGTTTCAATGTGCCATGTACCTCCCGACTTATAGGCATATTTCAGGTCTCGATGGAGCCCACCGGATCCATTTCCATCATAGTAACTGATGTGAGGGGTCCCCTTGTCATCCATGGCAAGGGAAGTGAACTGGCCCACTTCTCCCGTAGCATCCACGGTTTCAATATGCCAAATTCCTCCGGACTTGTATGCATATTTCAGTTTTTGGGCAGAATCATAGTAACTGATATGGGGATTGCCGTTCGCATCCAGGGCAAGAGAGGTATACTCTCCTACATTGCCAATTGTATCGACAGTTTCAATGGTCCATGATCCTCCAAATTTGCAGGCATATTTCAAAGCATGGTGGGTTAGGTCATAGTAACTGATATGAGGATTGCCGTCGGCATCTAAAGCAATCGAGTTGTATCCACCCACATTTCCTGCTGAGTCCACGGTTTCCCTGTGCCAGGTTCCGCCGGATTTGTAGGCATACTTCAGGTCATAATGAGGGTTCCCATCCCAATAACTGATGTGTGGGTTGTCGTTGGTGTCCAACGAAAGGGAGGCGTACAATCCTACACTTCCTGTGGCATCCACTGTCTCAATGCGCCAGGAACCTCCGGATTTGTACGCATACTTCAGGTCATCGTTAGTGTCATCATAATAACTGATGTGAGGGGCGCCATGAGTAGCAAGAGCAAGGGAGGTGTGCGAGCCTACATTTCCCGTTGTATCCACAGTCTCATCATGAAACTTCTTGACAGGTATGGGGATGGGCTGGCGAATGCTAAAGGGACCATCACTGAAGTCCACCGTCGAGGGGAAACTATCCCGAGAGATCTTCATCACCGCATTCTCGGTTTGGACTTGAGGAACTACGATCGGGTAGGAGCCACCACTGACCCCGCTTACCAACATCTGGAAGTTATTCCCATCCGGAGATAAGTAAATATCAATGGGTCCTAAGCCGGTCCAGCGAATGATCTGTATCTCACCAGGTTCCCATACCTCGCCACCGTTGGGATAAATGAGCCGGATTGCCGTAGTGGTATACCTGAGGTCAGTGTCATCCCAATAACTGATATGGGGGTTGTCATTGGGATCCAGGGCAAGAGAGGTGTACAGGCCCACCCACCCTGTTGCACTGACGGTTATGATGTGCCAGGATCCTCCAGACTGGTACGCATACTTCAGGTTATCGTGGGTGTCATCGTAATAACTGATGTGAGGATTGCCATTCGCATCCAGGGCAAGAGAGGTATATTGGCCCACATTGCCTGTCGTATCCACCGTCTCAATATGCCAGGACCCTCCGGATTTGTACGCATACTTTAGGTCATAGTTAGGATACGCACCGTAATAACTGATGTGGGGGGTGCCGTTCGCATCCAGGGCAAGAGAGGTATACCGACCTACATCATCTATCGCATCCGGGGTCTCGATGTGCCATGTGCCTCCAGACTTATAGGCATACCTCAGGTTCGCGTTGGTTTCGTCAAAATAACTGATGTGGGGGTTGTCGTTGGTGTCCAAGGCAAGGGAGGTGTACCGACCCACAATGCCGGTTGAATCGACGGTCTCAATATACCAGGAACTTCCGGATTTGTACGCATACTTTAGGTTAGTGTGGGTGCCGTCAAAGTAACTGATGTGGGGAATGCCATTGACATCCAAAGCGATGGAGGTGAATTGACCCACCTCTCCCGTTGTATCGATGGTCTCGATGTACCATGCGCTCCCGGATCTGGATGCGTACTTTAGGTCATTGTGGATGTCCTCAAAATAACTGATATGGGGGGTGCCGTTCGCATCGAAGACAAGGGACGTATACAATCCCGCATTTCCAGTAGTATCCACGGTCTCATAAGTCCAGTACCCGGCAGATAACACAACCGGTACGAAGATCCCTACGATCCACAGACTCCACAACCGGGGAATTCTACCCATGATGAACCTCCTACCTTTGGCTCCCTCTGAAAGGGGGTTCCAGAGATGACAAGATAAAGACACGGTCACGTCAATCTTCCCTGATGAGATCTTTGGGGAGGGGAGACCCTGAACTATGAGGCAAGCAGAACGGAGGCTACCAACATGAATTCAAAGCCGACCCTCCTTTCCTGAGCCACGGGTAAGAAGCAAATATAAGCCGTCTGTCATATGTTGTCAAGGTCACTATTAGTTTATTAAAAATCTATACGAAGTTCCAATCATTGGCTCACTAGAAAATCTACACGAAAGGGTGTAAACACCTCTCCGGTAGAAATCTACACGGAGATTCAACCATGGGAAGGGGCAGTTTCCCTGTGTCCGCAGTCTGTGCAGGAAAAGGGGAAAGGGAAATCTCCTCGGTCCTTGGGATTGTCCAGGAATCGGGTTTTGCCATGGGACGGAATCAGCTCGGAAGGATGATCCGGATATGTTTTTTCCCGTATGTCCACGAAGACCCTTTCCCGAGTAGGGAAGGAAATACCTTGATTTGTTCTCCTCGGCTTTGTATCATTCGCAAGCCATGAAAAAACCCAACTTCTTTATTCTGGGCGCCCCGAAGTGCGGAACGACTTCGCTCGTGCGGTGGCTCTCCGAGCACCCCAACATTTTTATTCCCTTTTTGAAAGAACCTCACTACTTCAACTTCGACGGCCTTCGAGGCACAAAAACCCTTGAAGAATACGAATTGCTTTTTCAGGATGCAAAGCCTCATCACATTGCGGTGGGGGAGGGATCGACGAACTATCTCTTCTCACGAGTTGCCGTGCCCAAGATCCTGGAATACAACCCCGAGGCGAAGTTCATCGTCTCCATCCGAAACCCCGTGGAAATGGCCCCGGCCCTCCACGCAGAAGAGGTCTGGCAGGGTCGGGAGGATGTCCTGGACTTTGAAAAGGCGTGGCGACTCCAGGAGGCCCGTCGGGAGGGGAAGTTTTTGTCCAAAGCCGCACAAAAGTATCCGCAACGGCTCCAATACGGCCCCTATTGTCGCCTTGGGGAACAACTCCAGCGCCTTTTTTCCATTGTGCCGCGTGACCGGGTCCTGGTTTTGGTCCTCGACGACATCGCAGAGAATCCCCGGCGGGAATACCTGAAAGTTTTGGAATTCCTGGGGGTTCCGGACGATGGACGGACCGAGTTTCCGGTGTATAACCGGCGCAAGGCCCCACGCTCAAGACTCATCTCTCACATCCTTCTCTTTCTCAGCGCCAACGATTTCACGCGAAGGGTCGGCATCCGCTATCCGAAATTGGTCCGCATTGCCCGCTGGCTCCGGAAAGTCAACTGGGAACCGGTCCAGCCGAAGCCGCTTTCTCCCAAAATGCGGGCTGAACTGGTAGAGTACTTCAAGGAGGATATCCACCTACTCGAGGATCTCCTCCAGCGGGACTTCTCTCATTGGCTCAAAGTCGAGCCTTCTTAACTCTCTCGCGGTCCATCCTAACGGCTACGTTCACCCAATGAAAAGACCCCTTGTTCCCACATTTTTCTTCCCTGATTAGGTTTCTCAGGAAAGTGCATATAAGGTTTCTTGTTGTAGGCATCTTATTCTTGCCAATGAACCCCGAGATATTGACAACCCCATCCTCACGGCATAAAATAAACATCGGAATTCAGACTTGTTTGTCCGATTTAAAACAAGGAGGTTGGTATGAAGAGGCTTATGCGGCCCTCGATCGTGATGGGTGTCCTGCTGATGGCAGGCTTCCTCTGGGCCAAAGAAGAGTCCACCTGTATCGAGTGTCACAAGAAGGTCACCCCTGGCATCGTCCAGCAGTTCCTCGATGGCAAAATGGGGCAGAGTGATGAAGTCGACTGTTCCACCTGCCACGGGGACAAACACCAAAAGATGGACGATGCGAACTTGGCCGAGATCCCGACCCCTGAAACCTGCGCAGACTGCCATGAAGAAAAGGTGGAACAGTTCAAGGCCGGGAAGCACGCCTATGCCTGGATCGCCATGAAGGCGATGCCGATGGTCACCCACCAGCCGATCCAGATCACCGGCGAAAAGGGATTTAAAGGGTGCTCCGGTTGCCACAAAATCGGCCTCAAATCCGAAGAGGAGATCAAGGCTGGAAAGTTCCACTATGGGACCGGCAGTTGTGACGCCTGCCACACCCGCCACAAATTCTCTGTAGAGGAAGCCCGAGACCCAAGGGCCTGCCAGACCTGCCACATGGGATTCGATCACCCGCAATGGGAGATGTGGTCGACCTCGAAACACGGTACGATTTGGCAGATCGAAGGAAATACGGGCCGGGCTCCGACGTGCCAGACCTGCCATATGCCCGATGGGAATCACGCTGTGATGACTGCCTGGGGGTTCCTGGGACTCCGGGTGCCGGAGGACGATCCGGAATGGTGGGCCGACCGGGTGATGATCCTCAAGGCCCTTGGGGTCCTGGATGACCAGGGGAAGCCGACCGCCCGCTTTGAGGCCGTCAAAGCGGCCAAAGTCGCACGCCTCACCAAAGAAGAATGGCAGGCAGAACGCGATAAGATGATCCAGATCTGCTCTCAATGCCATAGTGGGAGTTATGTGAAGGAGCAACTGGAATCTGCCGATGCGATCCTTCGCGATGCAGATAGCCTCATGGCTGAGGCCATCCGGATCGTGAAGGCCCTCTATGACGATGGAATCCTGAAGAAACCGGAAGGCTGGTCCTTCGCCCCGGATCTCCTACAGTTCTATGAAGCCCCAACTTCCATTGAACAAGACTTATATATGATGTTTCTGAAGTACAGGATGCGAACCTTCCAGGGGGCGTTCCATATCAACCCGGACTATATGCACTGGTATGGGTGGGCGATGATGAAAGAATCGCTCCGGAAAATTAAAGACGAGGCAGAACGGCTACGTGCTGAACACGGGAAGTAAACCATCGATGGTGTGCATACTTAAGGGAGGACGGTGCGGTCGCACCGTCCTCCTTATTTTTGGTCGTTCTACAAAACCCACCCCCCGCTCAAATTCGGGACTGTGAGCCATTGTCTGTCTTCAGTTGACACGGAGAAACCCATGGGTTACCTTTATAGCAAAAGGGGGATACAAGCATGACGTTGAGTATTCTTGTCGTACTCATCATTCTCCTCCTCTACTCCATGATCCGCATACTCCGGGAGTATGAGCGGGGAGTGATCTTTCGGCTGGGGCGATATGTAGGTGTCAAAGGGCCCGGCCTCATTCTCCTGATCCCTATCATTGACAAGATGGTCAAGGTGTCCCTGCGAATCCTGGTGATGGACGTGCCCCCTCAAGACGTGATTACCAAAGACAATGTTTCCATCAAGGTCAACGCCGTGGTGTATTTCCGTGTGGTCCAGCCGGATAAGGCGGTGATCGAGGTCGAGGATTATCTGTATGCCACAAGCCAACTGGCACAAACCACATTGCGGAGCGTGTTGGGAGAGGTGGAACTGGACGAGTTGCTGGCACAGCGGGAGAAACTCAACCACCGACTTCAGAAGATCATCGATGAACAAACGGATCCATGGGGCATCAAAGTGACCGCGGTAGAGATCAAGCATGTCGACTTACCGCAAGAGATGCAGCGGGCCATGGCACGACAGGCGGAAGCGGAACGGGAGCGTCGGGCCAAGATCATCTCTGCCGAAGGAGAGTTCCAGGCTGCGCAGAAGTTAAGCGATGCCGCCAAGATCCTGGCAACCAACCCGATTACCCTCCAACTTCGGTTCTTGCAGACGGTTACGGAAATTTCGTCAGAAAAGGCATCCACCATTGTGTTCCCCTTGCCTTTAGAACTCTTCCGGGCCTTTTTACAGCAGCACCCCGAAAAGAAATCGGGTGAAGCCTAAGTTCTTGTGATTGCGAAAGTTTTAGCCGGAACGGTCCTCGGTGTCCGGGGGGTGAAGATCGAGGTCGAAGTCGATTTAACCCCAGGCGTTCCGATGTTCACCATTGTCGGTCTCCCGGACAGCGCGGTTCGAGAATCCAAAGAACGGGTCCTTTCTGCCCTGAAGAACTCCGGCTTTTCTCTCCCCCTGAAAAAGATCACCGTCAATCTGGCGCCAGCCGACCTGAAGAAAGAGGGATCGGCGTTCGATCTCCCGATCGCCGTAGGCATCCTCCGTGGGTCAGAGCATTTCGGGGACATCGAGATGCTCCAGCGCCTGGTGATCCTCGGCGAACTCTCCTTAGAGGGAACCCTCCGGCCGGTGAAAGGGGTGTTGCCGATCGTCTTGGGGCTCAAATCCTTAGGCTATACCGACTTCCTGATCCCGGAGGGGAACGCCGCCGAGGCGGCCATCGTCCAGGATGTCCGGGTCTATCCGGTCCGTTCCCTTGTGGAGACCTATCGATTCCTGGCGGGAGAACACCCGATCGAGCCCCTCACGGTCGACCGGGCCCGTCTCTTTGAAGAAGCCTCCCAATACCAGGTGGACTTCTCGGAGGTTAAAGGCCAGGAGCACGTGCGACGGGCGTTAGAGGTCGCTGCGGCCGGCGCCCATAACGTCCTGATGGTCGGTCCGCCGGGCTCCGGCAAGACCATGCTCGCCCGTCGGTTCCCCACCATTCTGCCCAAGATGACGTTGGAGGAGGCCCTGGAAACGACGAAAGTGTACTCCGTGGCCGGGCTGCTGCCGCCGGGCCAAGGCCTCATGGCGACCCGCCCGTTCCGATCGCCCCACCACACCATCTCCGACGTTGGGATGGTCGGCGGCGGCACCAATGTCAAACCAGGGGAGGTGTCCCTGGCGCACCACGGGGTCCTCTTCCTCGACGAATTGCCCGAGTTCTCCCGGAGCGTCCTCGAGGTCTTACGGCAACCGATGGAGGACGGCTGGGTGACGATCACCCGCGCCAAGATGTCGGTCCGGTATCCCGCCAAGTTCCAATTGGTTGCAGCGATGAACCCCTGCCCCTGCGGGTATCTCACGGACCCGAGACACGAGTGCACGTGTACTCAGGGCCAAATCCAGCGATACCTTTCCCGGATCTCTGGCCCTCTGTTTGACCGGATCGATCTCCACATTGAGGTCCCTGCGTTGCCCTTTGAGGACCTGGTCCGAAAACAGCCCGGCGAGCCCTCTGCGGCCATCCGAGAACGGGTGGAAGCGGCCCGTGAGATCCAACTCCAGCGATTCAAAGACCGGCCAGGCATTTACTTCAATGCCCACATGGGGCCTCAAGAACTGCGAGAGTTTTGTCAACTGGATGAACCCTCGGAACAACTCCTCCGCACCGCCATTGAACGGTTTGGCTATTCGGCCCGCGCGTACCACCGGATCCTGAAGGTGGCGCGCACCATTGCAGACCTGGAGGCCAGCGACCGGATCCTGCCCCACCACGTCAGTGAGGCCATCCAGTACCGCACCTTAGACCGTGCATCGTGGGTTTCAGGAGGCTGGGCATGAGGACCTCCACGATGCCCAACGCCCGGCTTTCCATAGAAACTCGCACTCACCAGGGGGCCCTGTACCAACTCCTGTTCTTAGGACTGAGTGCTCTCATCCTCCTCTACAGTGTGGTCCCTCCCCGGATGTTGCCTGGAAGCCCGGACAAACTCCTTCATGCCGTCGCTTTTATCGTGTTGATCCTCACCTTCCGACGCGGGTTCGACCGACACGACCTTCTCTCGATCCTATCCGTTACGCTGGTCCTGGGAGGGCTCATTGAACTCCTCCAACTCTTTCTGCTGACCCGACAGGCCAGTTGGGGGGACCTCTTTGTCGACCTCGTGGGTGGCATCCTCGCCTACCTATGGCCTGCGAAAGGGCTGGACTTCGCATTCCTCTTGATCGTATCGGTTCTCGGGATTGGGTTCTTGGGGCCCGGAGTGGGGACATGGGCCAGTCTCCTGACCCTGGGGGTCTACGGCTTGACCCCCACCTCCCTCCAACAGATGGCTCTCCTGCTCCCCGTGGTTGTGCTAATCGGCGGGATGGTCGGCTCCGCATTCCAGGCCGATGAAACCCGCAAGGATCCTTCATGGTTTGTACTCGATGAAGTGGCGGGCATGATGACAGCGATCCTCCTGGTCCCCCAGACTTGGTCGGGTCTCCTCATGGCCTTTGGGCTGTTTCGGCTCTTTGACATCTGGAAGCCCTGGCCGGTCCGGGTTGCGGAACGGCTCCCCGGCGGCTGGGGGATCATGGCCGATGACTTGGTGGCCGGCCTCCTGGCCGGCATCGGAGGATGGCTTCTTTTTCACGCATTTTTGACATAAAAAGGAGGCAAAAGCATGAAGATGCAGGTCGTCTTCAAAAATCTGGAGGACCCAACCCTCAAAGATAGCCTGCGGGGCTATGCGGACAAACGGTTCAAAAACCTGGGTCGGTATTCCCGTCATATCCTGGACGGGGAATTGACCTTTGAAGAGGAGCGCGGGCATTACAATACCCAATTGGTCCTCCGGGTCAAGGGAACCATCTTGACCGCGAAATCCCGGGGTAAAGACCCCTTTGAAACCATTGATCAAATCAAAGAAAAGATCAAAGGCCAACTCGTGAAATACGAAGAGAAGTTGAAACTGGAAGACCGCCGACGCCGTGATGAGTGGACTGCGGGTTTCTGAACTCTTTGAAGCCAAAGAGGAGGCCTGGCATCTTCGGTCCCTGACCGGGACCCGGGGCTTTGATCGAACCATTGCGTCCGATGAGGTCTCCCGTCCGGGCCTCTTCCTTAGTGGGTTCGAGGCCCACTTCCCCGAAGATCGCGTCCAGGTCTTTGGAGAGATCGAACTCGCTTACCTGAGGACCTTACCGGACGAGACCCGGATGGAGCGCTTGGAGCGGCTGTTCCAACGCCCCATCCCTGCGATCTTCATCACGCACAATGACGTACCGCCGGAGCCGTTTGTGGTGCTCGCACAACAACACAGCATCCCTGTCCTTCTCACCCCCATGAACACCACAGACTTCGTCCGGCGGCTCTCCGATTACCTGGCCTGGGAACTTGCGCCCTCCATGACCCTGCACGGCACCCTGGTCGATGTCTACGGTGTCGGGATCTTGATCACAGGGCCCAGCGGCATCGGCAAGTCGGAGTGTGCGTTGGATCTCGTGGCCCGGGGGCATGTCCTCGTCGCGGATGACCTGGTGCTCTTGAAACACTATCCTCCCGGAGAGTTGCAGGGCATGTCCGCGGCCCAGGACCCACGGATCCGGCACTACATTGAAATCCGGGGGATCGGACTCCTGGATATCCACACCATGTTCGGGATCCGGGCGGTCCGTGACCGGAAACGGGTCGAGATCCACGTCGAACTGTATCTCTGGGACAAGGAGACCCAGCCGGAACGGCTGGGCCTGGAGCGCGAGACCTCCACATTTCTGGATGTCTCCCTCCCCCATATCCGACTCCCTTTGAACCCCGGCAAAAACATTGGGGTCATCCTGGAGGCTTTGGCCTTAGACTTTAACCTCAAACGACGGGGGGTCCATATGGCTCGGACCTTCCAGGAGGTTATCCAGCGGCATTTGAAGGAATCTCATGAGGATCCGGAAGTTAAGTGAGGCGGTCGTCGCCAAGATTGCGGCCGGCGAGGTTGTAGAAAACCCTGCATCGGTCGTACGGGAACTCATTGAAAACGCCATCGACGCAGGCGCCACGGAGATCCACATCCACATTGAAGGCGGGGGCAAAAAACGCATCCGGGTCCAGGATAACGGGGTCGGGATGACCCGGGAAGAGTTGCCCCTTGCCGTTCAACGGTTCACCACCTCCAAGATTGCCAGCCTGGATGACCTCCAAAACATCCGGACCCTGGGCTTCCGGGGAGAAGCCCTCTATGCCATTGCTTCGGTGTCCCATCTGACCCTCACCTCCCGGATGGAAGGGGAAGAAACCGGGTGGCGGGCGGTGTTTGAAGCCGGGGAACTCTCCCGGCTGGAGCCTGCGCCGCACCCTGTGGGGACCACCGTGGACGTCCGGGACCTCTTCTATAACTATCCGGCGCGTCGGCATTTCCTCTCCTCCGACCCGGTCGAAGCACGCCGATGCATTGAAACGGTTGCCCATTTCATCCTGGCACACCCCCACATCGCCTTTGTCCTGACGGTGGAAGATCAGGAGGTCTATCGGCTCGACCCGGCCCCGGACCGCAAGACCCGGGCCGCAGACCTCTTCGGACCCGATTGGATCTCCGAGATGCTCTGGGTCGAACGGACCTTCGGCAACATCGTCCACATCGAAGGCTATGTGTCCAAGCCGGACCACCTCCGAGACCGCCCACAAGTCCAGGACTTCTTTGTCAACGGCCGCCGGATCCGGGATGACGCCCTTCGGAAGGCCGTGACGCGAGCCTATGAAACCGCCAGCAAATACCCCGGATTTTTGCTTTTCCTGGATGTGGCCCCGGATCGCGTCGACTTCAATATCCACCCACAAAAACTCCAGGTCCGGTTCCAACGATCGGTCCGCATCTTCGAAAAGGTCTTAAAAACGGTCCAGGAAGGGCTCCGACAGCATCGTGGGACCGTTCAGCCCCGCTTGGAGATTGTCACGATGCCCGCCTCTCCGTTCCAGAGATCCGTGAGTGGGGAGCAGATGGAGATGGGGGAGATGGCGCCCTGGAAACACCCCCGGTTCTGGCCTTCGAGTGCCCAGGGTTCTTCAGCGCCTACTCCGGCCTCAACGCCCGCAACCGGGACCCATGCGGTCCCCCTGTTCCAGATGCACAACACGTACATCGTGGCCCAGATCGCTTCCGGCCTGGTGATCATTGACCAGCATGTGGCCCACGAGCGGATCCTCTATGAACGGCTAAAAAATCGCGAAATCCAAACCAAGATGCTGCTCTTCCCGCTGGTCCTCGATCTGCCGGTGTGGGCCCTGAAATGGGTCGAGGAGAACCAGGCCCTACTCCAGTCCGCGGGCTTTGATATCGAACGACTCTCCGGCTCGTCAATCGCCATCAAAGGGGTCCCCGAGGTTTTCCAGACCTTTGATCGCCAGACCTTTCTGGAACTCCTGGAAGACCTGAAGGCGGAGCGCCGGCTGCCGGACCGCGTGCAAGGGCTCTATAAGACCATTGCGTGCAAGGCAGCAATCAAGGCGGGCGATCCGCTGTCCCCAGAAGAAATGGCCAGCCTGGTCGACCAACTCTTCGCCACCGAGAACCCCTACCACTGCCCCCACGGACGGCCGGTTTTGATTACCCTGACCCTGGATGAACTGGAACGGAAATTCGGCCGGAAGTAACGGCCCGTATAATCTTGGGCATGGACCGGAAACAGGCATTGGCACTTGTAGATCGGTACATCCAGACCCCTAATTTGAAAAAACACATCCTCGCGGTCGGGGCGTGTATGCAACGCCTCGCCCCAAAATTCGGGGGCGACCCGGACCGCTGGGAACTCGCCGGACTCCTCCACGACCTGGATTACGACCTCACCAAAAACGATCCAGATCGCCACACCTGGGTCACCAAAGAGATCCTGGAAAACGAGCACGACTTCCACGACACCGAGATCCTGAACGCCATCCTGGCACATGCCGAAAAGAAGCCGGCCGAGACAGTCCTGGAAAAGGTCCTGTACGCGGTCGACCCGACCACCGGCTTTATCGTGGCCTGCGCGTTGATGCACCCGGAGAAGAAATTGGCGGCCCTGGACCTCGGCTTTATGAAACGCCGGTTCAAAGAAAAACGATTCGCCGCCGGTGCCAATCGCGACCAGATGCGGTCCATCGAAGCGGTCGGCCTGCCCCTCGATGACTTCTTGACCTTGTGCCTGGAAGCGATGCAAGGCATCGCATCGGATCTGGGGCTCTAACCCTGTGCGTTGGGTCACCGTAAAAATCGTTTACGGTCTCCCCGAAGCCCATATCGTCAAAGGGGTCCTGGAATCGGAGGGAATCCCGGTCCGGCTGGAATATGAAGCGGTCGGCAAAATCTATTCCCTGACCGTGGACGGGCTCGCACGAGTCTACGTCCAAGTGCCGGAAGATGCCGTCGAAGACGCCTTAGAACGCCTGCAAGAGGCAGAAGAATTGGGAGAAGAGGAACGAGACGAAGTCGATTGGGGGAGACCAGAGGACTGAGGCTAATCGGACGCTCCCTTTGCCAAATCTCGAACGGCGGCAAGATCCCGCTCAATTTGCGCCCTGAGGGCTTCCACCGACTCAAAACGCTGCTCTTTTCGGATAAACCGGAGGAATTCGACCTCGATCTCCTGGCCATAAAGGCTCTGGTGATTGAAATTCAAAATGTGGACCTCCAGTTGCCGGGGGTGGTCCGGCCCGAAGGTCGGGGCTTTCCCCAGGTTGGCCGCCCCCCAAAAACTCCGGCCCTGCCACCGCACACGAACCGCATAGACCCCGTCCGCCGGCAACAACTTCTCCGGAGGCACCCGCAGATTCGCCGTCGGGAACCCGAGGAGTTTGCCCGCCTTTCGACCCTCGACCACGGTGCCGGAGACCGTATAGGGACGCCCTAAGAGGGCCGCCGCATCCTCGACTTTCCCCTCCTTCAGGAGCCGACGGATGTTGGAAGAAGATGCCGGGATCCCTTTGTATTTGAGGGGCGGGATCAACGTTAAACCGAACCCCAAGGTCTCCACCCGCTCCGCCAGGAACGCCGGCGTGCCTTCCCGGCCTTTCCCAAACCGGTGATTGAAGCCCAGCACAATCCACTGACTCCGTAATTCCTCCAGAAGGATGCGCTCCAAAAACTCCGACGCGGTCGTATTCCGGAGCGCCTCATTGAACTCGAGGAGCACCACCTCGTCGACCCCCGACGCCTCCAGAAAGGCAAGTTTTTCGTTGACCGTGGTGAGGAGGTCGGGTGTCCTTCCTTCGATGATGAATTTGGGCGGCACCTCAAAGGTTACCACCAACGTGGGAACTCCCAAGGCCCCTTTCAAATGGGCCATCTCTTGTAGGATCCTCTGGTGGCCGATATGAACGCCGTCGAACCCTCCAACAGTGGTGATATGCCCCGAATGGTGACAGGGATGGCGAAAATCTCGGAAGACCTTCATGAGGGTGGCAATAGTCGCTTTGGGTAGAGGCCCTCCCACTTCATGACCCCCACCCCAAGGAACCGCTCCTGTTCATCATAGACCCGAACCAATTGGAAGGACCGGATATACCCGGTCTTCCTCAAAATCCCCGACGAACTCACCCGATTGCCGTTCCGAAAATGCTTGACCGCGATCTCCCGGAGGTACACCTGGGGCAAGTGGGAAAGCGCGACATCGGAAGGGATCAGATGCTTCGCCAGGTCGGGCCCCAATTCCACGGCATCCTCGAGGCGAAAATGCCCGATCCGGGTCCGAACCAACGACTTCACAACCCCGTACGTACCCAGCCGGTGTCCGATGTCTCGAGCCAAAGACCGGACATAGGTCCCTTTGGAGGCATACACCCGGATCTTGATGGTATCCTCGCCCAGGTTGAGCAAATCAATGGAATAGACGGTGACCCGTTTCGGCTTGGCCTGCACCAGAACACCATCGCGCGCGAGTTCGTAAAGCCGTTTCCCCTCAATCTTGATGGCCGAAAACGATGGAGGAATTTGGTCAATCTCCCCAACAAAATAGCGGAGCACCTGTTCGACCTTCTCTTTGTCCAGTGGAGGGACCGGCTTTCGATCCAGGATCTCCCCGGCCATATCCAGGGTATCGGTCAAGATGCCCAGTTGAATTTCGGCCACATACTCTTTGGGCAAATCCATGATGAACTGTAGGAACCGGGTTGCCGTGCCGACCCCGAGGACCAACACGCCGGTCGCCTCCGGGTCCAGGTTCCCTGCATGGCCAATCTTTTTGATTTTCAGGATTTTTTTGGCCTGGCGGACCACATCGTAAGAGGTCATGCCCGCCGGCTTATGGATGTTCAGAAAGCCGTCCACGGCTTCTCCTCCTCTGTCAAAATCTCAAACCTGAGTTCTGGCACATACCGGGTTTCGAGTCGTTTGGCCAATTCCCCGCGGATGAATCCCTGCGCCCGGACCAAGGCCTGCCGCGCCTCTTCTTCGCCAGACCCCATAACAGTCAGCAGGACATGGGCGACCTTAAGGTCCGCGCTGAGGTCCACACGCATCACGGTAATCTCCTGGAGCCGAGGGTCATGAATCCGATCCATAAAGATCTCCGAGAGAACCCGACGGACTTCTTGTCCCAACCGCAACATTCTGCGTTCGTTCATGAATTGCCTCCACGGGGATTAAATCATACAGGATCAGGCCACCCCGAACTTTCGGCGCTTTGCAAGCAGGGCCTCTCTGAGTTGGGGCAAGGGCAACGTGTTGATGACATCCCGGGGTTCCAGCCAGGCCCGTCGTGCCACCCCAATTCCCAATCGAATGAGCCAGAGTTGGCCCATCTGATGGGCATCGGTCCCGATGACGATCTTGACCCCCAACTCCTTGGCACGGCGGGTGTGGACATCGTTGAGATCCAGCCGTTCGTAATACGCATTGATCTCCAGGAATGTGCCGGTTTCTGCGGCTTTCTTTAAGACCGCCTCCATATCCACCCGATAGCCCTCCCGGGTGCTGATCAGGCGGCCTGTGGGGTGCCCGATGGCATGGACATAGGGGTTCTCCATCGCACGGAGAATCCGCTCCGTGGCATCTTCGTTGCGTTTCCATTGGTGGATGGACGCACAGACATAGTCGAGTTGCGCCAGGACCTCATCGGGGTAGTCCAGAGAGCCGTCGGGCAAGATATCCACCTCGGTCCCTTTCAACAGCGTAAATCCTTGAAGTTTGCGGTTGAGTTCGTCGATCTCTTGGTTTTTCTTCTGCAGGCGTTCCAGGTCGAGCCCGCGGGCGTATTTGGCACCCTGAGAATGGTCACACACCGCGATGTATTCGTAGCCTCGCCGGATGCCGTACTTAGCGATCTCTTCGAGGCTGGCCGAGCCATCGGAATACCGGGAATGGACATGGAGGTCCCCCTTGAGGTCGTCATAGCCGATCAAGTTCGGCAACCGGCCTTCCAGGGCCGCCTCGATTTCCCCCATATCCTCGCGCAATTCGGGCGGAATCCAGACCAGGCCCACGGCACGATAGACCTCTTCTTCGTCTTTGCCGGCAATTTTTTGGTCCCCGCGGAACACGCCATATTCGGACACCTTAAGGCCCTGGGCGCGTGCTAGACCCCGCATGTGCACGTTATGGGCCTTGGAACCCGTGAAATATTGCAAAGCCGCACCATAAGAATCTGGGGGCACCACGCGGAGATCGACCTGATAACGATCCTGGAAGATCGCCGAGCCCTTGGTATCTCCGGCCGCCAGGATCTGCGTGACGTCCGGCAAATGCACAAAGGCCTGGATGATCTCCGTGCCTTTGCCGGGCTCTGCAGCAACCAGGATGTCGATGTCCCCGATGGTCTCCTTCATCCGGCGGAAGGAGCCACAGGGGGAGATCTCCAGTACATCCGGGTGATCTTTCAGTGCTTCGACGATCCCCTGAACCAGAGGGTAGGCCAGGCCCAAGGGGATCCGCTCCGCCATCTTCTCAAAGAGTTCCAAGCCGCGTTTGATGTTTTCGATCTTCTTTTTGCCCATGCCGGGGAGTTTCTCGAGGGAGCCGTCCTCCAGCACCCGCTTGAAGTCCTCTTTGGTCTTCACCCCCAACTTGTCATAGGCCAGTTTCAGGGTCTTCGGCCCGATCCCCTGGACCTCCATGAGATCGAGGAGATCCCCGGGCACCTTGGCCATGACCTCTTCGTACTTCTCGATCCGGCCGGTCTCCAGGTACTGGACAATCTTTTTGGCAATCCCCTCTCCGATCCCCGGGATCTTCCGGAGGGCGTCCATGCCCCCAGACCGATAGACCTCTTCGATATCCTCGGGCAGATCGGCCAGCACCCGCGCGGCCTTCCGATACGCAATGACCTTAAAGGGGATCTCGCCCAGAAATTCCAAGGCATCGGCCAGACGCTCTAACCGGTCTGCGATCTCCTGGTTCTTCTTCCCCATACCAAAATTATAGCACAGGCCCCGAGGAGAAAGAACCGAACCGGTTCGGGGTCAAACTCTTACGGAAGCACCAGGATTTTTCTTTTACAGGAAAATCCACGGGAGACAAGAAATGTCCCACCGGTTAGATGCTCATACCGTCAGACGCACTCAAAACTTCCCTGATGTGGAGATATTCTTCCAGACGTTATATGCGAGTTTTTCGGTGCCATCGAGTTTGATTAGACCGAGGTAGTCGTTTTCGTCGATATCATGTAACCATGCCCAGCCAAAGAGTTCCAACTGAATCCCTCTGTCCCTAACCAGACTATCCAGCACTGTGGTCAAAAACTCTGCCTGAGCCTGTTCTCCGCCAAACGCCTCCATTGACGACCAGCCAAGTTCACTGAATCCAAAGGGCTTCCCTGGCATGTATTCCAGTGCCGCGGAGTAATAATCATCAGGAATGTCTGATGGGCGGTTGATCCCTTGAACCGCATATGGATAACTGGTAAAGACGAGGACATCTATCTTGTCCGACGGGAATAAGGAGAGGACATTCAAGTCCGCTTCTCGATTTTCCGAGACGATTTCCCGTGCAAATGTGCAAAATACCTTGATCCCCGGAGAAATCTGCTTGAGTGTGTCATAGATCTCATCGTATAGGCTGACAAAATGCTGAAAAGCGTTGGGATTGGAGGGGTCGATGCCATAGGCTTCATACCACCGATTCACTTCATTCCCGATGGACACATAAAGGGGTCTCATCGCGCGTACGACATCGATACATGCCTGTTTATAGGCCTCTCTCCATTCAGGATCGCTCAGTGTCGCATTTTGCATTCCCGGAGGAACTACAAGGGTCAAACCCGGCCCGATGAACGAAATGTGGATCAATGGGAACATGCCATTTCCTCGAATATAACCTTCCACAAAAGTATTCCCCCAGTCACCGCTGAGGTCATCTGGGAGGTTGTAAAAAGGTGTAGGACGTCCCCATACAGGCGCAAACTCAACGTATTGCGAAGCCTGTACATAACTCGCTTCAAAGGATTGCCCCGCAGCGGGCGTGGGAAGAATGCCCATATAGAAACCTCTTTCAGGTAATACAGGGGAATCGGCAGGCTCCATGATGGTTTCCTGTGGAGGAGCAGTTTCTCGGGAACAGTTGAGCGCACTGAAACCCACCGTAGAAACAATCATAAAAATTTGAAGGCTTGTTTTGCTTCTCACTTTTTCAATCCTCTTTTTGGTTTGAGAACAATTTCATCCCGAATATATAGCCGGCATCCAGGACAAATCAAGGAAACGTTTTTATTTTTAGATACGGATGCTGTGAATCTGAAGGCTAGGGGCATCTCTTGATTGGTCTATTTGTAGCCGATGAAGCCCTACCTTCAGGATTTCAAAGATAGGTCAGGGGGTCTTCTACCACAAAAAAGCCAGATTCCTGGGCAAATTGTCTCAGAAGCCAGGCATGCCCATGTCCAATCACGAGGAGGATCCGGTCCTGGGGAAGTTCGGCAATCCGTAAAAGGTTCACAAAAATCTTCAGGTTCCGGCCATACCAATACTGGACCCACTCCGCGCCGGGATAGTGGTCCGCCTGCCCAATCCGTGCGATCCAGAAATAGGCCTGATGACTCCTTCTCAAAACCTCCGGTCGGTTCAGGTAACGCAGCATGTCCAGGATTGTGCCCTTTTGTTGAATCTCTGCAAGTTCGGAATGGATTTGTTCCGCGATTCGCTTCGCACGGTCCAGCCACTCCGATTGTCCATGCCGCTCTACGAAGGTCATGAAATCCATGGTCTCTGGGGCGACCGGGAGTTCACGGAGCCAGTCTACGGGGTAAAGACGAGAATGCCCCAGCCGTTTGGCCAACCGAAAGCCGATCTGTTCCACCTCATCCCTCTTAAGGTGCCGTCCGCCGGAACGATAGGCTTGATACCTGCGTTGGAGGTCTTCGGTTCTGGAGGGATCGACCTCAACCGCGATCTTGGTCGGCTGAAACGCCTCCAGTCTTTGGACAACCTCAAGGATCTGTGCTTGCCGATCGGGCGTGAGTACGTCATCGGCAACAAAGTTCACCACATCCCTGCCCGGATTTCCCATGTGGTAGGTTCCAAGGATCAACAGTGCGGGTCGAGCATCCATACCCCGATCTTACAGATTCCCTCGTGACCGGGCAAGTCCATGGAATCCTCAACAACCTGGGAACTTTGGGAACTGAATCTCCTGGTTGTCACGATCCCGTGGGGCTCCAAAAATCGTCTCATGCACATCAATTCAATGAACACTGTGGATAGGGAGACGAGGGCTCTTCACTGAAAGATGGGGTTCTGTGATGCGCACGGTGGTACGTGGTCAGGGGTGAATCCCCCTTGCCTGAGCGTTTCCCCCTGGAGTCATCGTTTGCGAAGTAACAAAATCTGTCGGGAACTTGACATATAAAAGGAGATCCATAAACCTTGGTAACTGGAGGTGAAAGGGATGTTTCTATGCCAATTCTTCATGCTCCTCATCATTTCTCGTTTCTCCCCCTTTGTTCAGATCGTCATGCCGTACTGGGAAAGCAAGCCGGTGATTTCCGGCAGGCACTATGCGCCTGTGGTAGGGGTGGGCATCGGAATGGAATCGCGAGACGACATCACTGCTCTGGGCATCAGAGCAAATATCGGAAAGTCCCTGTTCACGTTGCAGAAAAATGCATTCACGGTGAACACGTTCGGATACGGAGAGTTCTATGTTTATCTTGAGAAACTGTTTGCGCGCATGGGGAGTGGAAGGCTTTATGGGGGCGTAGAACTGGGGGACATTGGTACGAAGAAATCAGCAGAGGATCGTTTCCGGATACAGGATCCGTCTCCCTCATCGAGGCGGCAAAACGGGGCAATCTCACCGTTGGGGTTCTTTATCTTGGAGGCTCAAAACCTTTGAAATTGACTCTCTCGATTCCCTTTGTGGCTGATTGGACAATGTTCAATGTACCCCGAATCACATGGAAACTCGGCATTTATTTGAGATAGTCGGAAGGAAGTCATCCAATGGGTGGACTCCTGTGGATTACATTTACGTTGACACCCGGAATCAACCTCGCCTATTTAACCTGGGGTCTTGGACCCATGGCTTCCGGATCGTTGTTCCCTTCAGTATGCGCATTGACAATAAGATGAATGCTCCCCTGCTTGAATTCATCTATACCCTGTACCGACAATGAGAAATCGGGACAGAGGACCCCTTGGTGACTCCTGATTCCTTTCTTATGAACTCACCCCAGGTCATCTGTAGGAGCGGCTTCAGCCGCGACAAAACCTCTGACCGACGCACACTCATCAAGAACCTTTTAAATCCGCCTGATGACACGGATCACCGTTGCTATGGTTTCCTGCGCCGTTAACTACAAAGGCATCACTTTGCCGCCGTCCACATATATCAACTGACCGGTTACCCAGCGGGCTTGCTCCGACGCCAGAAAGACGATGACGTCCGCCACATCCTCCGGCTGTCCCACCCGACGAAGAGGAATTTCTGAGCGCAGTTTCTCTTCCATTTCCGGCGTGATGTAACCGGTCTGCACGGGGCCGGGGGCCACCACATTGACCGTGATCCCATAGGGCCCCAGTTCGATGGCTGCTGCACGACTGTAACTCTCCATCGCATGTTTGCTCGCACCGTAAGAGACTTCTCCGGGAAAGGCAGACGCTCCATTGGTGCTGACATTGATAATCCGTCCCCAGGTTGCACCGCGCTGCAAAAACCGGCGCGCATATTCGGCCATCAACAAAGCCACGGCCCGGCTGTTCACAGCAAAGTTCCGGTCATGACTCCGGGCCGTGATGGTGTGTATGGTGCGGCCCATCCTGTCGGCATCCGATGGCAGAAAGCTATCTCCTTCCCAGTCAGCTGCGTTGTTGACCAGGATGTCTATGGGGCCAAAGGCTGCTTCCGCCTGATCAAACAACCGGGGAATGTTCTCGGGATCGGCAAGATCGGCTTCCCACGCTGCCGCCTGTCCGCCGCTCTGGGCAATCGCCTGGAGCACTTCATCGGCCGTCTTGGTTTGCTGGAGTCGGAAAAACGCCCACCCCGGACCGTTGATCTGGTCCTCCGCTTCTACGGGTCCACCCGGTATGCGGAAGAAGTGGAGAAACACCCGTGCGTCTTGCGCGGCAAAGGCTTTTGCCGTAGCCGCACCGATGCCGTAGGGGTTGTTTGCCCCCGTGATGAGGACCACTTTGTCTTTTAGTCCGGGATCGATCATGATCTCACTCTCCCAATCGGGATTACGCGGCACCAAAACCCAAGGGGAAGCAGACGAATGATTACGACCTTTGTACGCGGGGATTAGGATATCTCTTGTTGAAGGATCCGCTGAATCTCACGCTTGATCTTAGGGAGCCGCTCGGTGATCGCCTGCCACACCAAAGAGTAATCAACCCCAAAATAAAAGTGGATCAATCTGTCCCTCATCCCGGCCATTTCACGCCATGGCACCTGAGGATACTTCGTTCGCACTTCCTGTGGGATTTGCTTGACCGCTTCTCCTATGATTTCCAACTTCCTCATCACTGCACTGGCCGTTTTGTCGTCGACCTGAAACATCACAAAATTCATCCCCGCAATGAATCCCTCAATGCTTTCCATCGCTGCCACGATGTCTTTCAGGTAGATACGGTAATCCCTCACACTCACACCTTCACCACCTGCTCCAACACCGCCCTCCGCAATTCCGGCCGAAGCGCCTTGCGTGGTACCACATCTACAGGACACCCAAGGGTTTCTTCCAAATAAAGCGCCAGCCCGATCCAATCGAAAAGGTCAGCGCCCTCTTCAAAGTCAACCAGAACGTCAATATCACTCTTCTCATGCTGCTCGCCCCGCACCCACGAGCCGAAAATGCCAATTTCACGCACTTTATAGCGCCGCTGCAATTCCGGCTTCAGTGCTTTTAATTTCGCCAAAATCTCATGGATGTTCATGACGGTTCAATTATAAATCTATTCCCATCGTCCATGAGTTGCGCTTTCAATATCCGCAGAGCAACATAGCCTAACAAAGGCGTTAGCGGCGTGGCATCGCCGTTCTGTTGCTCATGACCCTGGTCCGAAATGCCGCACGCGAACGCGTGCGGCGAAAAAATGCCTGCTGACCACATGATTGGGTCGGGAGACTCATTATCTTGAGTGTTCAATCTCACTTTCTCCAAGTCTCCCCTCAGTGCAGCATAAGGAACTTCGTGCGGAACACCTGATTGTGGGTACGGAATTGAGCTGCGTAGACCCCGGGGCGCAACTTTCGATCTAAGAAATGGGTTCCACCGGGAAGCCTGTCTTTAAAAAGGAGACGGCCATCCAGGGAATAAAGACTGAAGAATCCCCGGTCAGGAGCATGAACTTTGAGGCGCGTTCCGTTTGCTGTCACAAAGAAATCGTCTTTTGTTCGTGTGGGTTCCTGGCTCTCGTGGATGGCCATCGGGACCTGGACCTGAACAGAGAGCGGGTCTGCCCAGACCACATCCGGGAGAGTATCCTGATTCAGATCTGTCCCCAGGACATGCCGTAAAGAGGCAACAGGCCCCTGTCCGATAATCTGAGAGGGCCCAAAGTCTCCTGCCCCCAGATTGGGATACCAGACAACCGTGCCTTCCTGGGGATGGGTCACAAGAAGGTCTATGTCGCCATCCAAATCCAGATCGATCGGGTAGACATCGGGGAGACCTGTGATATCCGAGTTGATGACTTGCGGGGGCCCGAAGAACCCATTTCCCAAATTCGGGACCCATTGCAGGGTGGAGGCGTGGAAAGTCACCAGGTCTGGGAAACTGTCGCCATTCATATCCCCCTGCCAGACCCGGAGAACGACCATACCCACAGGCACTAAGGAGGCACTGCGGAGGGAATCGTAAAGGAAGGAGCCGTCCCCCTGCTGCACAAAGAGCAGCACATGAACCCCTCCGACGGCAAGATCCGGGAAGCCATCCCCGGTAAAGTCGGCGACCGTAACGCTGTAATACTCGCTCAAAGTAGGCAGAACGATCTTCGTAAAAGACCCGTTGCCATGGGAAAAGTACAGGCCCAGAAATAGGTCACCCAGGACAATAAGGTCTGTGTTGCCATCCCGATCCAGGTCTTGCACCTGAAGGCCTGTGGGAAAATGGACGGAATCAATCAGCGTTTTCTCCGTGAACGTCCCACCCTGATTCGTGTACGCCCAGACCTTTCCGTGTTCTACTCCGGAGACGATGACCAAATCGGTGAATGGGTCCTGGTTCAAATCCAGTGGACGGCCGAAGACGGGCCTCGAGAGTGTTGAGTCCACCAGGACGGCTTCTCCAAATTGTGCATTCTCCAGCCCGGGATAGAGCCAAACCCCTTTTCGTAAGAGTGTATATCTGCCCACCAGGAGATCCGGTATGTGATCTTCGTGAACATCTGCGGCCCAGATGAAGGTGGTTCCGAAGGAAAGAGTATCCACGGGAACGGGAGCGGAAAACTGAACCTGCGCATGTCCCTGTGCCGTAAAGAGCCCTAAGAGTAGGGAGGTTTTTATGAATAGGTTTGTCCAATCTCCTTGAGTCATTTTCTCATTATAAAGGGACAGGAGAAGATTGCGTTCCGGAAACGGATCAGGACCCCTTTTCTCCGAGAGGTATATAATCTTTGGCGGCTGAGGAGCGTGTAGGTGTTTCCATGTGGAAAGTAGAAATCGAACCTCATCCCCATCATCATCTTGCGGTCTTAACGCCGGGCTCCAGGGGCCGACTGGAACTGGATACGGTAGAGATCTACACAGGGGCTGCAGAGTTCCCGGAACCCTTTCCCTTTGAAGGCGTGGTCATCACTGCAGACCTGCAGGGGATCGTCTTGAGGGCCACGAAAACCGGAACCTGGGTCACGGAAGCCTACCCAAGGATCTCCGTAGCAGAGTTTTATCGCCTCGAACAGGAGGGACACCTCGAGAGTGTCCCCGTCGGGCTTGTGTTGCCAGAGGTACTTGTGGATGTGGTGCGAGGCCGGGGCATCGCGCCGGAACGGGTTCTGGCTCTCCTGTGTGGGGACCTCTTTGGAACCCCGGAACGGGGTGGAAGTGGGGATGTCTCTGAAATCTGGTACGCCTTTGAAGGGGTGTTCGGGAAGGTGGTCGGGGTTCTGGGCAACCACGACCTTCTCCCTCCCGATGCACCCTTTCAGGTCCTGGACGGAAAGGTAGTTTCTTTTGGCACGGTTCGGATCGGTGGGGTCTCCGGCGTGATTGGCAACCCGTCGAAGCCGAACCGAAAAGATCCCAAGACCTATCGCGCTTTCCTCCTCAGGGTCCTCCGGAAACATCCAGAGGTGGTCATGATCCATGAGTGTCCGAGCGTGCGGACGGCGTCGCTTCCGGGTCGGACGGACCTCGCGGAGTGGCTCCAGGAGAGCCCGGAGGGGACCCTGATCTGCACGGGACATGTTCCGTGGCAACCGCTGATGGCCGACCTTCCCCCTCACCGGGTCCTCAACGTAGAACAGCGCGTGGTCATCCTGAAAAACCAAAAGGGCTGACACAAACTCCTAAGGGCCTCTCTTCCAAGGTTTTCACTCTGAAACCCGTCAGAATCCCTACTGCTATCTCTTTCCCCCTGACAAACAAAAATATGCCTTATAATTCGTTTCAGAATTCCTCAATGTAAATAGTCTAATTGAACAGGAAACTATACTGAGTCGAATTAAATACTTCGTGGGACTTTCAAGTTCCTCCAGAAAGCCCCCGGGAAGAAAACATCTGCATCCCTTGAGTGATTGGGGGTGAGCGTCCAATCTCAACGAGGGAGAAGGAGGCAAAAGATGCGGAATGCATTCAAATGGATCGTCATCACGGTGGGGAGCGTGATTGGCGTTGTAGGGATCGCAGTCATTGCCGTGTTTGTACTCAGTCAGAGACACTTCGATCAATCCTACGATATCCAAGTTGCATCGGTCCCGATCTCACAGGATTCCGCTACCTTGGCACTCGGGGAGCATCTGGTCCAGATCCGGGGGTGTACCGATTGTCATGGTCCAGATCTGGCAGGAAAGCCCTTCATGGAGGACCCAAAAATCGCCATGCTTTATGCCAGTAACCTCACCTCGGGCAAAGGTGGGGTGGCTCCGAACTATACCGATGAAGACTGGGTCCGTTCCATTCGACACGGGGTCCGACCCGATGGCAAACCCCTGCTCTTCATGCCTTCTCAGGAGTTTTTCTTTTTGAGTGACGAAGATCTGGGGGCGATGATTTCCTATATCAAGACCCTCCCTCCTGTAGACCGTGAATTGCCCAGGAGTTCTGTCGGTCCTCTGGGTCGAGTGCTCTTCCTCACAGGCAAATTGCCACTCGTCTCAGCGGAAATGATCAACCACGAGGCCCCTCGTCCAGAGGTTCCGCCTCCTGGCGTCACTGTAGAGTACGGGCGATACCTTGCTCTGGGATGTGTGGGGTGTCATGGGCTCGATCTGGCGGGAGGCCGGGTCCCGGGCGCACCTCCCGACTGGCCGATGGCGGCAAATCTCACCCCTGCCGGGAATTTGAAGAATTGGACAGAAGCAGAGTTCATCCAGACCATGCGGACCGGCGTAAAACCGAATGGGGAAATGTTCAATGCCGCAATGCCCTGGCAGAACGTCGCCGCAATGACAGACCTGGAACTTAGGGCAGTATGGAAATTCCTGAAATCGTTGCCACCCGTTGAAAAGGGGTCCTGATCACAGAAACACAAGGGCTTCCGGACAGGGGGCGTGAACGGCCTATTTTCCCCGTTGAGCCCCCTGCTGAGCCTGATCTGTTAAAGAAGCCTCTTTACAGGATCCCTTTCCCAAACAGAAATTCTTCCACACGCTCTGCGATCCACTGATGTCCCCGCGTGTTGGGATGGAGCCCGTCCCACAAAAGGTCCACATGCCCTTGCTCCAGGAACCCCTGGTAGAGTTCGATCAGGGGGATCTCATACTCGAAACAGAGACTTCGCAAGACCCGATTGTATTTCTGGATATGCTCATGGGTATAAAACTTGTCTGGGTTCCAGGGCACCGGTGCAGTCCGGGACTCGTCGACCGGGGTGATTTCCAAGAAGAGTGTCTGCCGAGCGATGCGCCGAGATTGCTCCATCAGCAGGCGGAGGTTTTGCTCAAACCGGTCAAGAGGGACCCGGTTCGTCTTCTGACTCTGAATGTATTGGGAATCGTTGATGCCAATGGCGAACAGAACAACGGCTTCCTCCTCTGTCTCACGAAGACGCTGTTGAGCCTCCGGCAAAAACCGTTCCACCAGGGCATCCGTATCGTTTCCAGAGATCCCGAGGTTATAGACCAGGGTGTGGAAGTCGGGCTCCTGCAGGGTCTTCCGGTCGAGGGTTCGTTTCAACCGTTGGACCCAGCCCCCGCCCTCGGGGTCCCATGCACCCCAGGCGATACTGTCACCAAAAACCAACAAAATCGCCATCGTTTGGACCTCCTCGAAAGATTGAAATTGTACGCGCACTCCATTGGGAAACGGAAGTTGACAATTGAACAAATGAGCAACTGGCAGTTTGTTTGGTGTCTCACCCTTTATTTGAAGATGCGTCTCAAGATGATTTTCATTATAATTTTTTACACCTCACACAACCCCGAAAAACCAAGGAGGTTTTGCGATGAAGATCTGGAGGATATGGGGCTTCTTGTTGATTGCTTCGTCTCTGTCTGCAGGACCCACGCTGGGTGGGAAGATCTACTTTGACTATACCTACGATCTCACGGACGGTCAGCACACCGTCAAAGGATTCAACAGTTTCAACGTCACACGGTTCTACTTCGGCGTCCAGGGCAAACACTACTTCTCAAACACGCAGAAGGGCTATGCCGGCTACCGCATCCTGCTGGACGGAAAGGATATGGGGAACGGGTACTTCACGGCATATGTCAAATACGCCTATTTCGAGATCGGCGGGGTTCTCCCCTATACCACCCTCCGGCTCGGACAGGTCCCAACCCCCTGGGTTGGCTTTGAAGAGAAGATCTGGGGATTCCGATTCGTCCAGAAGGTCTTTGTAGATCAGTTCAACTACTTCGGCTCTACGGACAGAGGGGTGACGGTTAGTTACACCTCTCCTAAGAAGTTTGCACAGGTTGCCCTTGCCCTGGTCAACGGCGAAGGTTATCACGCCCCAGAAGTCAACAAATACAAAGACATGATGGGCCGCTTGAGCATTTTCCCGCTGGCCGGAAGTCAGAGCCTCCTCTCAGGACTCGGACTCCACGCCTATGGGCACCTCGGCACCCCCGACCAAAACCAGAAACGGAACCGCTACATCTTTGCCGTCTCTGAGAAAACCAAGGCCTTTCACCTGATGGGGGAGGTTGTCCTTGCGGAGGATGGACCCGCAGATACCCCGGTTAAGGGGGGCGGGTTCTCCGTCCACGGCTCGATCGATCTGGGGAAACTGCTCTTCGCGCAGAGGCCTGCGCCCAAGTCCTTTGGCCTCTTCTTCAAATACGACCAACTCGATCCCAACAAGGACGCACAAAACGATGGAGTCACCGAATGGGTGGCGGGCATCTTCGTCCATCCCTGCCTCTTTGAGGCGTCCATCCCCAATGTGACTCTGGCCCTGAATGTGGTCAATGTAAGTTACGAAGACCCCACCCTGAAAAACGATACCGAAGTTCGCCTCAACGGCGAAATCCGGTTCTAAACTCTTGAATCCCTGGAGCCTCCTCTTGGGGGCTCCAGGGACCTTCTGTTCTTTTCCTGTCTCCTCTATCCCCCTCTGCTCAGAACCCGTTTGTGAAACACCCAAAGACTGAGTAACAGCACAGCGAGGGTTTCCCCCAAGAGGATCCAAAGGGAAGGAAGCACGGAAGTCAGCGGCAGTCCCTGCACAAAGGTGGTCTTCAAAATGATCGCTGCGTGCCGCCAGGGGAAGAAGTCGAGGATTCCAAAAGCAGCCCCCTTCAGATGGAGCAGGGAAGGATTCGGGATCGGAAACCCACTCCCGGAAAGGGCGATAAACCCCAGGACCAACCCCACGGTATTCGCAACAGCGGAAGCGGTTTTCTGATGGGTGATGAGGGCTGCCAGGAGAAAGCCCAGCCCCATGGCACTGATGAACCCCAGGGTCATGGGAAGCACCAGATGAAGGACACTCCCGTGATGGTGGAAACCCAAGAACCTGGCGATCAGGTAAAAGAAGATCATCTGAAGCCAGCCAATTCCCAAGAATACGCCCGACTCCCCCATCAGGTATTCGTGCGGCCGCAAACGGGTCAAGCGGAAAAGATCCCAGAACCCCGCTTCCCTCTCCTGGACCAGCGATTGGGTAAATCCGATGATCAGCATCAGGACGTTAAAGAGAAAGTAGCCCGCCACAATGTAATCAAAGACCGTGAGGTCGGATGGTGTGATGCTCCTGGCAACCACCTCGATTCGGGGCTCTTCCGGAAGGCGTGTTCCAGAGGCCAGATGCCTGGAGAGCGAATCTGCCATCCCCTGCAGAAATCCGGTGATCACGCCCCGGACCACCCTCGCACCGATGGAATACTCCAGGGTCCCCGCAACCCCCCGGAGGTAAACTCTGACCTCCGGCACAAATTCACGCCCCTCCTCAGACATCGGCAATTTTGCCTTCGAAGTCGCCCGAATCCAGATGTACTTCCATGCCTGTTGACTGAACGTCTCCGGGATCTCCATGAAGAGGTCGTATGTGCCTCGCTGCAGGGCCCGGGCGATGTCCGTGGTATCGGAGATCTCCACCACGTGAAACATCGGCTTCTGGGTCTCTGGATAGCGGAGATGCCGGAGAAGATCCACCAGAAGGTTCCCCAGGTTCCTTCCACGTGCCTCGGGAAGTTTGAAGTCCTGCGGAACGCCTACGTCCTCATTCCAAACAGCGATCCGGAATGTGGGCTCCGGAGAATAGGTGCCCTGCCGGAAGGCGAGAGCAAAGACCACCAGAAAGAGCAAGGGGAACACGAAGGTGAAGAACAAGGCGACCGGCAGTCGAGTCCAGGAGTAAAAGGACTTCTTGAAGATGGCCCAGGTCCGATGCATCGGGTCCGACTCCCTAATCGCGGAGGTGCCGACCCGTGAGGTGAAGAAAAACGTCCTCTAAGGTCGGTCCTCCGTGTTTTTCAATGAGTTCTTCAGGGGTCCCCAGATCCAGTATCTCGCCATGGTCCAGGATAGCCACCCGGTCGCAGACGCGCTGCGCTTCCTCCATCAGATGGGTCGAAAGGAGCACCGTTAAGCCCTCCTTTTGCTTACGTTGCAAGAACTCCCACACGAAGTGTCGGGACTGCGGGTCCATCCCGCTCGTGGGTTCATCCAGGACCAAAAATTCGGGCTCATGGATCAGGGCCAGGAGAAGGGAAAGACGTCGCTTGAGGCCGCCCGAGAGTTTTCTTGCCTGAGTCCGGGCTTTGTCCGTCAGGGCCAGATCCTCCAGAAGGGCAGGGATCCGTGCCCGCAGATGAGAAGACGGGACATCGTGGAGCCGCCCGAAGAGTTCTAAATGCTCTGTAGGCGTGAGGGCGGCATAGACCAGGCTTTCCTGAGGCTGATAGCCGATGGATGGGGGAAGGCCCGGCACGATGGAGCCGCGGTCCGGCGACAGGAGTCCCAGGAGACACCGGATCAACGTCGTCTTCCCGGCTCCGTTCGGCCCCAAGATCCCCAGCACCTCACCCCGCGAAATCTCGAAGGAGACTCCACGCAACGCCTGCACCGGCGGGTCTCCGGGGTAGGTCTTCCAAAGATCCTGTACCGCAAACAAAGGAGAGGACATCCTCTGAAACTCCTGGAACCCCGAGCCGGACAGACGCTTGCCTTATTGAGAGGGCCCGGCGCTCGGCATGGTCTTCACAACCTTTCCGAACATGAGCATCACCTGGACCGAAAAGTGGAACGGCTGCAGTTTGGGGGCGTTGAACACGGCCGCACCGTCTTCCAGCGCCCAATCCTGGGCCATGGGTGTGTAGTAGATGCCTGCCTTGACCCCCAAAGAGAAGGGGCCGGAGACCGGGAAGATGTACATGCCACTGGCACCGACCAACACACTGCCGGTGGTCAACTCGGCCACCCGACGGGGCTGGGCCAGGAGACTGTCAAAGTCTATATCCGATAACTTCGGGCGCATCTTAAGGGAATAGCCGAAGCCGCCGAGGGTGGCCATCACCGCAAACCAGCCAGGACCGGCATCCCAGACCCGCCCGATCTCGAAACCGCCTCCACCGCCCGAGAACTCCAGGATCATGTCCGGGTTCTCCGACTGGACGGAGCCGCCATAGCCATAGCCTCCCAGGATGAGATGGCGGGCCAGGGCGTAGCCACTCCCACCGCTGATCACCATCGAACTCTTGAGATCCAGCCC
>WFXO01000032.1 GCA_015490555.1 Caldifarciminota bacterium
GGTCTGAGGTCACTTAAGCCTGAGATCGTGGCTCTATGGAAACCTATAAGTAAAAATGCCCAGACAGGAAGGAGGATGGTGGGCCGTAAGAGGAAAAGATAGTCGATCGGCTTCCAGACCCATGAGTTCATGATCGTATTTTAAGGGTCGAATCTTCTTTCCAAAACTCAGTCATCCAAAACTCACCCGAAAGTCTTGCCTCAAAATGCCCTCGAAATCCCCGTCAGGTACGACAATCTCCTCCCCTCTATGCCCTATCAAAAAGTGAACATAATTTATCTTATGTTAACAATTGGAAACACACTGAAAATGAGTGGGTTACGAAAATGGAAATGGAAAACTGTGTGGGCGTTGGAAGGGAGCCACCCGAGTCGGTACTCTCTCGGAAGCAGTTGAGGAAATTTTCAACGGGATTGTGCGGGGTGGACTTCTTTGGAGATTTTGTTGGGTGTCTCTGATTCCTTTGATGAAGGTTCCAAATTTTCGATCTCGGAGATCCAAATTCCCGGACCTGGTCAAATCACTTTCAATCCATCCCCATGCACCCATGACCCTCCCCACTCCTGAGATCAAGGTTGCAGAGCCTATAAGTCGTTTCTCAGCGAAAGGAACCGCTTCCTATGACTTCTGAGTCATCCAGCACGGCACTCGCCTCCTCACACGCAAAAAATCTATAAATTGCCCTTAGACAGGCCAACCGGTAAAATACTCACACGATGGATCCGGAAAAGAAAAACATTAAGTCTTTGAGTAAGAAAGAGTTAGAGGAATACCTCCGTGAACTTGGGGAACCGAAGTACCGGAGGAAGCAGATTTTCACCTGGCTTTTCCAAAAGATGGCGTATGACTTCAATGAATTCACCGATCTCCCCAAAGCATTGCGCCAGAGATTGGCTTCAGACTTCTACATCGGACGTCTGGAAGTCAAGCACCGGGCAGTCTCCTCAGATGGCACGGTGAAATTCTTGCTGAAGTTAGAAGACGGGTTGGAGGTCGAAACCGTTCTGATCCCGGATGGAAAACGCCGGACGGTTTGTGTGTCCAGTCAGGTCGGCTGCGCATTGGGCTGCACCTTTTGTGCCACTGGCACCCTCGGTTTCAAACGGAACCTGGCCACTTGGGAGATTGTTGAACAAGTTCTGATCGCACGACGGTACCTTCGTGACATCGGAGAAGAACGGGATGTCACCAATGTGGTCTTTATGGGGATGGGCGAGCCGCTCCTCAACTTGGATGCTGTGCTCCAGGCCATCCATATCCTGAACCACGACCGGGGCCCCAACATCGGGGCACGGAAAATTACGGTCTCCACCCTGGGCATCCTGGAAGGGATCTACCGGCTGGCGGATAGCCCCATCCAGTTCAAACTGGCGCTCTCCCTCCACTCCGCCATCCAGGAAAAACGAGAAAAGATCATGCCCTTGGCGAAACGCGTCTCTTTAAAAGATCTCAAAAAAGCGATTGCGTATTTTTATCTGAAGAAACGGCGATGGGTGACCTTAGAGTATATCCATTTGCCTGGATATAACGACACGGAGGAAGACATCCAGGCCTTAGTGGCCTTTATCGGCACGTTGCCCGTCAAGATCAACGTGATCCCTTACAACCCATATCCGGGTGGCCCTTTCCGCTCCCCCACTCCCGAAGAGTTCGAAGATTTCATCCGCAGACTTCGAAGACTCCCCTGGACCGTGACGCCCCGAAAGCCTCGGGGACGAGACATCTTCGGGGCCTGTGGCCAACTCTTTCTCCACGTGAACCGTGCGGAGCCTGTAAAGGGCGTACAAACGCGTTGAGCCCCTCCTCTCCTCTCCTCAATGCCTAAAAATACCGGATTTCAAAGTCCTCAAATTCACCGGTATACGGCTCATCCACGACCTCCACGTGGGTTACATGCGCGGCAGGAGGCCCCTCATGCAAACGCTCGATCAGGGTCTGCACAGCGTCTTCTTCCCCTTCCAGCACCGCCTCAACGCGGCCGTCCATTAAATTCCGAACCCATCCGGTCACACCCAACCGGCGGGCGTGTTCCCATGTAAATCGTCGAAAAAAGACCCCCTGGACGATGCCCGAGATCCACACATGCTTCCGGACCTTCATGACGACGCCACCTCCTCATCCGAGAAGACCAAAGCCTCAAAGCGGTAAATTTGGACATCGGGATCCTTATAGCAGTTCGGGGGTAGCCCTGCTTTCAAACACGTGTACTTGAGGAATGTCTCTCGATCCCACCCCTGTTCCACCGGGACTTGAGGCAACAGGAGTCCCCGAAATGGCCCCTTTTCCATGACCAGCCCGTGTCTTCCCACCTGGATTTCCTGGAGGTCCTGGACAGGCTCTAAAGGGGTCAACAGGGAGATTTCAAATGTCAAGTCCGGATATTCCTCTGCCTGGACCGGGGGGAATCGGGGGTCTTGGAAGGCCGAAAGGAGAGCCGCTTCAATGACCATCTCTTCGACATCCCTGGACCGAAACGTACCGATACATCCGCGAAGATGTCCGTGTTTTTTTAAAGTCACAAATACCCCATAGGGTTGGAGTCCTATCCGTCGTTCGGGTTTCGGCTTCGGGCGTCCTTGGAGTGCGTTCCAGACCGCCTGACGTGCAAGATCCAGCAGATAATTTTGATCTTCACGAGAAAGGGAAACCTTAGGCTCCATGGCGGAAAAACCCCACCGCAGCATAGCCTACAAAGTACCCTACCCGTGTCCCTAACACGTCTAAAGAATTGGTGTACTCCAGAACCTCTCCCTGTTGAATTCCCAATGTCTCGAGGGTCGCCAGCAAGAGAGCGATGGGATGAATCCCGCAAGCCATGATCGTTCCACGGTGATGGTCTTCCAGCAGGGTGCTCATATCCCTTTGAAGAATCACTTCCAGGGTCTTTTGATCCATCTCCCGTCCTTCCTCATAGGAATACCCGTGGTATAAATCCGACGATGTCACCAAGACCCACGGCCGGGATTCCTGAAGGAGTCGTTGGGCCAGGGACTCCCCTGCCCTTCGGAATGCGTTTCGTTCTAAAGCACCCACCAGGATCGGTACGATTTGGAATTCAGATAGATGGACTTGGAGCCATGGAACCAGAACTTCCAAAGAATGTTCGGGGTCGTGATATTCTGCCCCTTCTACGAAATCCTCCGACCCTTCAAGAAGCGCTCGGCCCCATTCCTGATCGATCTCGACGTCGCCCAACGGGGTCCTCCACTCCTCGCGGAGATCGACAGCCAAATGACGAAGGGGGAAATAATGACTGGGTCCCAAAAGGATCACGAGTTCGGTCTCTTTGGGCAAGGAGCCGATGGCAACGGCCTGAGGACGCCCCGCATAGGGGTATCCTGCATGAGGGGAAATCACGGCCACCAGGTCGGACCTCGGAGATGGGCTTGTGGAATTGAACAAATGTTGAATTGTCCGGAGAAGTTCCTCCGGGTCTGCTGGATAAAAGGTCCCGGCAACCGCAGGTGTCCGTCGCATGGCTCTTACAAAATATAGCGCGAAAGATCGAAATCTTCCACAATGGCCTGAAGCCGTTGGTCTACGTAGTCCTCGTCCACCGTGAACTCGACCAGTCCTGGCTTTGGGAGTTCAAAGAGCAGATCCTCCAAAAGGAGGCTCATGACCGTGTGGAGCCGACGAGCCCCGATGTTCTCGGTCTTTTCGTTGACCAGGAAGGCGTAGTGTGCAATCTTTTGGATGGCTCCTTCCGTAAAGTGGAGTTTCACGCCTTCCGATTCGACTAGGGCTTGGTACTGTTTGGTCAGGGCGTTCTCGGGCTCCACCAGAATCCTTCGGAAATCCTCTTCTGTCAGTGGATCCAATTCCACTCGAATGGGGAATCGGCCCTGAAGTTCTGGAATCAGGTCTTGTGGACTGGTCATATGGAAGGCTCCCGCGGCAATAAAGAGGATGTGGTCTGTCCGAATCATGCCGTGTTTGGTTTGGACGGTGGTCCCTTCGACGATTGGAAGGAGGTCGCGTTGGACGCCTTCCCGGGACACATCGGGCCCGCCCCGCCGATCCGTGCCGGCAATTTTATCAATTTCGTCCAGGAAAATGATCCCGGAGGTCTCCGCACGTTTCAACGCTTCCTGGACTACCTCATCCATATCGATCAGTTTCTGGGCTTCCTCCTGTTCGAGAATGCGCAGCGCTTCTTTTACGGTCACTTTTCGGCGTTTCCGTTTCTTTGGGAACAGTGCCTCCAGGCCTTCGGGCATCAGGAGATTGAGTTCCTCGATACCCTGGGGGCTGATCACCTCAAAAAACGGGGCCGCAGGCCGTTCAATCTGAAGTTCGACCATCCGGTCGTCAAACTTTCCTTCCCGAAGTAAAGACCGGATCCGTTCCCGCGTTTGCTCAATCTCGGCATCGCTTCGGTCTTCGATCCCCGGGAATAGGAGTTCGACCACACGGTCCTCTGCAAGTTTTCGTGCCTTTTCCCGGACCTGAGCGGTCTTCTCCGCCTTCACCATATTTACCGCCACATTGACGAGATCCCGCACCATACTCTCCACATCCCGTCCGACATACCCGACCTCTGTGAACCGTGTGGCTTCTACTTTGACGAAAGGTGCGCGTGCGAGGGCGGCCAGCCGACGTGCAATCTCGGTTTTCCCGACGCCCGTCGGGCCAATCATCAAGATATTGTTTGGTGTGATCTCCTCTCGGATCGGCTCCGGGGCGTGCATACGCCGCCATCGGTTCCGCAATGCGACCGCCACCGCCTTCTTGGCACGGTCCTGCCCAATGATATACTTGTTCAGTTCTTCAACGATCTGACGGGGTGTCAAGTCAGCCAAAGAATCTTGAAGGGATTTCGGGACTACAAGACCTGGATCTTTGGGATCCGTCACGGTCTCACCTCCTCTTCCGTTTCATTTTATCTCATGACTTCCAGGACAGGGAATCCTTGAAAAGCAGAATCTCGAGCGGGCAACGGTTACTTGAGGATCACAAATCGGCCGCGTTGGATCTTCCCGGTCCGAAGATCCTTGACCACATAGTAGTACATCCCCGATGCAACCGCCTGGTCCCGGTCTGTGATCAAGTTCCAGGTTTCTTCGCCCAGGATCGGGTCATGATGCTCAAGGGTCTTGATGAGTTCGCCGTTCAACGTAAAGATGTAAATGATGCAGTCCTCGGGTAGGTTGTAGAACCGGATGACCCTGCCCCGCGGGTCCCCGGGGCGATCCCAAACACTTGACTGTCGGTAGGGATTGGGATAGACCCCTACTTTTTTCTCATGGCTTGGAGGGGTCCCGGGGATCACCTCGATCACGTTCTGGCCGATCGCACTTTCTAAACTCTCCAGACCGAGAGTCGGTTCCCCTTGATCAAAACTGGTCACCGCATATTCGTATGTGAAGCCATTTTTAACCCCGCGATCCACGAATTCATACCAATCTTCGTACCCAGGGATGTCTGAGTGAGGGGGCAATCCGCGGTTATAGCCGATGCTATCGATCCGATCAAACTCCGCCAACAAGATGAAGGTCGTATCCTGGGGCCCCTTCCGATAGATCCGATACCCTTCAAAATCACGTTTGTGGGTATTGGGATCGATGGCCGATTCGGGAGAGTTGTCAAACAAAAGGATTACTTCGTTGGATCGGACCCGATAGGTCAACCGTGGGGATGGAGGTGGAGCGGGTAAGATGTAGTGGGAGTCGTATGCCTTTTGGGCCCAAAAGGCGTTGGTTTTCAGGTGTTCTTCGTTTTCCCCAGCCACAAAGGCGACCGTAAAGACCACCGAATCCCCGGGGAAAAGATGGGGGATCGGACCAATCGAAACCAGGGAGATAGGGTCAGGGTACCCGTGCTCGATGACATAGGCTTCGTCGACATCCGGATCCCTGACGGTATCCGACATGATTGCGTACCGGATATCATCCTCCACCGACCCGACCATATCCTGCCAGGACCACCAATGAAAGTTCACCTGAAGAGAATCCATTGGAACCGGCCCCTGGACCCCCAAAATCTTGACCCCTGCCCACTGCGTGGCCAACGTGTCGACTCCGGAGTTGTGCTCATAGACCATCCGGAGGGAGTCGTCGAAGTATAACCGTTTGAATTGGAACATATCGGAAGAGTTGAAGCGGTCTCCCCAGAAGTCCCGTGAGGCAGAGACCAACTCGGCATACATGCCCAGGTACACGTCGCTTAGTTCCGCTTCCGGGTTGTCGTTATAAATCACAAATTCCACGATGACAAAATCGTCGGCATAGGAGTAACTCCAGGCATAACTTCGCTGATGGACACGGAGATACAGGGGCTGATGGTTCGGTGGCAACGGATCGGCGATGTAGTCGTAATACGTCGCCAGGAAGTCTTGCTCAGAGACAGCCTCAGGGGTGTAGTACGCGCTGGTAATAAGGGAGGAGCGCTCGATCACGGTGTCTCCGATCTCCGGGGTCGGGGAAAATTCGAAGCCCTGGGTTCCCGCAGAGGCGGAGGTGGCGTCCGAAACCGCCGTCGTTACACGAGGTTGACCCGTCATTGGGTCAATGGCGCCGACCCATAGTCCTGCGCGATAGAGGTGTTCGTTCCCGGAACCTTTGGGGTATTCCATCGAGGGCAAGGGTTGGAAAGTGTGGGGGTCATAGACCCGGAAGCCGTTGCCCAACATTCCGAAGTTGGAAACGGTCAAAGCCACCTTACCGATCGTGGTGTAATGGTAAACATCGGTAACCGCCGAGGCTAAGCCCAGCATCCCCAAGAGGCTTGCCCATGCCAACAGTTTTCGCATGTTCATCCTCCGCCACCTCCGGTATCTGGCGGTGGGGGCGGTTTCTCCACCCGCTCAAATTTCAGAATGCGGTTTTGATCCGTCAAAACGTAAAGGTATTTCCCGGTGAGGCTGACTGTGAGCCGAATCGGGGCCTCCGGAACGCCCGTCGAGGCTTCCAGATCTACGACGGTCAACACAGAGCCATCCGGTCGGAAGACCTGAACCCGTGCATTTCCAGAGTCGGCCACATAGATAAAGCCATTCTCATCGACCGCCACATCCAGGGGCCGTCGGAACATCCCCTGCGCGGTATCGCCGTCGGGGTTGAGCCCCCCTAAATGCAGAACACTCTGAAGGGACGAGGCGTAAGGGTCCCAGACTTCGACCCAGTTGTGTCCGGAAACCGCGACATACAGCCAGCCACCCTGAAAGGCGAGTCCTCTGGGCTCGTCCACATAAAGGATCCCGGACCCGAAAGTTGACAGGGTATCCACCAGAGTGTCTTGAACCTGGAGGACAAGATCCGCATCGGGGAGGGTCAGAAAGAGGCCCTGATTTTCACCTTCTACAAGCCCTGCAATCGCCAGTTCCGGAAAAGAGGCAAACGATAAGGTATCCAGAGGAGTCCCATCCAAGGTCAGGTGGTAAATCCCTTCCATGGCTGCGATCCAGAGCGTGTGATCGCTCCCGAAATCGATCGCGGTTCCATGGTATGGCCAAACGGCGACCTCCGTGCCGTTTCCGAAGAATTTGTGGATGCCTGCAGAATCTAAAACGTATAAATACCCATCCGCGCCGTATTCCAAGTCCATAAGGGTGCCGGAGAGGTGTTCTCCCCAGGTCGAAATAAACGTGTAGGTGGACTCGGGCGGGATTTCTCCGGAGGGCTCCGGCGGCAGGGCCATTTTTTCTGTACAGCCCCACCATAGAAGGGATGCCGCTATGAAGCCCAAGATGCTTATCTTCTTCATCGGATCGCTAAACTCCATCGTGACACAGCGGGGAGATATCCGTAGCCCGTAATCGAATACTCAAAAGTGAAACGGCTCAGGTGGAGGGAAAGGCCGGCCGAGGCACCGGAGGGTGGAAACGAGGAACCGGGTGCTGGAGTCCGCATGTTGTATCCGAAATAGACACGGAACGTGGAAACGGGTCGAAACTCCAGTCCCCACCGGACGGTTTCTTCTTCGTCAGAAGGTTTTTCGAGTTGGAGGACCCCATAGAGTTCCCGGGTCAGTTGGCCGGAGACCCCCATGCGGTAGGTAATCGGCAAGGAGAACCCTTCGTAGCCTCGAGGGGCGAAGAGATCGGGTCCCAGATGGGAAAGCACTACCCCGATCTTGATATCCCGGTATCCCACATCGTAGAGCGTTCCGATATCTAACGCCACCCCATGGTATTTGACATCGGCCAGGGTTTCCTGGATCAATTTGAGGGTCAGACCGTAGCCGAAGCGGTCGGTAATGGTGCGCGCGTAAGTGAAACCGAGATACAGCCCTCCATTGCTAAAATATCGTCCTGTTCCAAAGGGGTGGTTTTCGTCCGTTTCCTCGATGTATCCAGCAAGGAGGGCTCCGAGTTGAATCCCCAGTGCGCCATTCTTCCGAGGCATGACCACCCCGACCCATTCATGGGACACATCCAGGAACCAATCCGTGTGGTTGGCATAGGCTTGGGTGGTCCGGAAGAAAGAGACGATTCCGGGATTCCAGTAGAGGGCCGAAGCGTCTTCAAGAATCGAGACCGCAGCGCCAGCCAGACCCGTTGCTTCGGCGCCTGGTCCGATTTTCAGGAATTGGGCCTGGGTGGTCCCGACTTTCTGCCCACCCAAGCCGTAGAGCAAAGACGCCAGGACAAAGAACAGCAACGCCCCACTTGTCCCCCAGATCAAACGATTCCACATCTTCCATATGGGATGATTTGTCCGTTTTGAGTCTTCCATGGTGGTCTCCAATTATACACTGGCCATTCTCAAGGGGAAATGCGATTCAGAATCGAATTCGGATGGAGGTCGTCCATTTTTTCAAATGATCATCAGGCATGACACGAATTCGAGACGCCGGAACCCCTGCGTTGATGAAGTATCGCTTGAGGGCTTGTAAGCGTTTCTGCGTCAGCGTCTTGTAAGGACCCTGATACATTCGGATCTCGACTTGCTGGACAGATCGCGAAGAAATCCCTTCTGTGAGACGCTGAAGGACTTTTTTACCTGCTGACGAAAGGGTCGGTTTGTATCGGACAAAGAGTTGGAGTGTTCGAATGGTTAGAGACAGAGTGTCTTGAGGGGTGCTCACTCCCTCTAACAACGAGGGAGGGGATGTAGGTTCGGAGGGGGTGGTTCCCAAGATCTCAGCGGATCGGGCCTGTCCCAAAGCCTTTAGGAGTTTTTCATTCTGGACCTTGAGATCCTGAAGTTCCTGTAGAGTCGGTTGCCAGACCTCTTGATAAAAATAAATGTTAACACCCGCGAGAACGAGGAGCGCGATGAAACTCAACCAGCCCAGGATCCGAAGCATGCGGAAAATATACAATGGGAAACCCATGGAAACAAGCGAACTTTCGTGGCGCATAGAGGTGCTGTATAACTTACAGGTGACCAAAGGCGAGGGTGGCGGAACCGGCAGACGCGCCAGATTTAGGATCTGGTGGGGATTCCCCGTGCGGGTTCAAGTCCCGCCCCTCGCATCTTGCACCTGATTCCATCGGTGGATATAATTCCTTCATGACCCTTCTCCTTTTGGTTCAAACGTTGAGTTGGACTCCACCTGCCGTCCACATCGGCCTCTCGGGCATGGTCCCTCTTCAAACTCAGAACTTACTCTATGGTCATGGAGTCACGGCCTCCGTAAGGGTTACTTCCTGGCGTTCGTGGGTCCATCTTTATGCTGAGGCGGATCTCTCCTCGTTTTTAGGGGAATACCGGTACCGCGTTCAGATGGCAAGCGTGGGGCCAGGGATTCGACTGTGGACACCGCTGGCCCAGATTGACGTTCTTTTACGGTCTGCTCGGATCCAGAGAATGCAAGGCACAGGGAGGGAACGGGGGATGTTCTGGGGATATGGGCTGGGAGTGGCCTGGCAATGGCTTCATCTGCAACGCCTGGCAAGTGAAGTCACACTTCGATTTTGGTCTTACCCTGGCCGGCTGTCCGACTTCCGCTTCTTTTCGATCGGCCTGAATGTCCTGCCAAAATTCTAAGATGGTGAAGGAAGCAACACGAGTCTGGGCCGAGATCTCCTTAAAGAACCTCCAGAGGAATCTCCAGTGGATCCAGCAGAGAATCGGACCTGGTGTCCGGATTGCGCCCGTTCTCAAAGCCAACGCCTATGGCCATGGTGCTGTCCATGTGGCACAGGGCTTGGATGGAAAAGTCGCCCTTTTTGTGGTCGCAACCCTCGAGGAAGCCCTGGAACTCCAGGAGGCTGGGATCCAGACCCCAATCTTGATCATTGGCCCCTTGTGGCATCCTACGGAATGGGAAGCGGCGGTCGAGCATCAGTTCCGGATTTCGATTGGACATGTCGAGCAACTCCAGAGACTTGCAGAGTGGCTTAGACAACAGAAAAAGAACGCCGTGGTCCACCTCCAGGTGGATACTGGAATGAATCGAACGGGTGTCTTGCTACCCGAAGTGGACGCGGCCATCCAGATCCTCACATTCTCCCCATTTCTGAAGTGGGAAGGCATCTACTCCCATTTTGTGGCATCAGATTTGAACCCTGGGCTCACCCGTGAGCAATTCGATCGCTTCCAGAAAGTCCTTCAGAAGATCCCTCCCAACATCCAGTTGGTCCGGCATATGGCGAATTCTGCGGCGTTGGTGACATTGCGAGAGAGTCACCTGGACATGGTTCGGCCAGGTCTTGCCCTCTACGGATGGTGTCCGCACCCTTCTTTGTCTCCTCAATACGCCGTATGGCCAGTCATGCAGATCCGGGCACGGGTACTCCAGGTAAAAACCGTTCCGGCAGGTCAGGGAATTGGGTATGGGCCGCTCTATCGCACCCAAAAGGAAATCCGGGTTGCGACCCTCGGGATCGGCTATGCGGATGGGTTCCCTCGATCGGCGACCAATCGGGCGGAGGTGCTCATCCATGGGAAACGGAGAAAAGTCCTGGGTTCCGTGACCATGGACCTCATTATGGTCGAGGTAGATGAGACGGTGAAGGTGGGCGACATTGCAACGATTTTAGGCAAAGACGGGGACGAATGGATTACGGTTCACGACCTCGCGACCTGGGCTGGGACGATCCCCTATGAGATTTTGGTCCGGGTCGGCCCCCGGGTCCAACGGATCTATACCGACCGGACGAAAAGTCCCGGGCCTTGATCTCCGCAAAGGATAAATAGCCCGAATCGGCCTGATCTTCCCACTGCACAATACTCCATAAACTGGATGGGTCCCGTTCCAGTGTAAACAAGGAAGTCCCTCGGGCATGTGCCTCTCCAGGACTTTCCCGCAAATAGACCTGAAGGTCGTAGGTTGCTTCGATTCGGACTTGTTCCAGTGTCGAATCCACGACTTCGAAAGTCAGGTTGAGGATGATCGGGGAGGGAAAATGGCCGAGGTCTAAGCTCTGGAAGAGTTGCTCCACGCGGGTGGATTCGACCTCAAAATCCCAGTTCTGATAGAGGTCCCCGGAGGGTCCATGGAGGAGCCGTTCCTCTGGCAAAAAGAGGAATTGATCGCGATCAAAACACCGAAGGTACAAAGAGAGATTAAAGTTATTGACGGCATTTTGAAAGTTGGTTAGGACCTTGGAAGGCGTGTCTGGAAACAGCCACTGCTCTCCCCCAGGGGCTGGGGGCTCGGGTTCCCGGAGCTGGAAGAGGTCACACCCGCTCCCCCAGATGGTGAATAGCCACCCAACGAACAAAAGGAAACCGGTTGTTCTGCGGAGATTCATGCGGTTCTTTGGCGCCATCCCGGCAATTCTAACCTTGCCCTCCCAACGAGTCAATGCGCGTAAAGAATGCGAGACTTCTTGAAAGTCTCTTCGGAGGAGCCTAAAATACGTGGCCATGGAACCCCCTAAGGTCTATATTGAGGATGTCCATCGGTACGAAGGCCAACCCGTTGAAATCCGTGGGTGGCTCTACAACAAACGGTCCTCCGGCAAAATTCACTTCCTCCTCTTTCGGGACGGGACCGGGATCATCCAAGGAGTTGTCGTCAAAAATGAAGTCCCGGATGAAGTTTTTGACCTTTATGACGAACTCACCCTGGAGTCTTCGGTGATCGTCCGGGGGACGGTCCGTGCCGACAAGCGCGCTCCAGGGGGATATGAACTCCAGGTCCAAGACCTTCAAATTGTTCAAAAGGCCATCGATTACCCTATTACCAAAAAGGAACACGGCATCGGCTTCCTGTTGCCTCGCCGACATCTCTGGCTCCGTTCCCGGAAGCAATGGGCATTGATGCGGATCCGCAATGAAATCGAAAAGGCCATCATTGATTTCTTTGATGAGCGGAAGTTCATTCGCATTGATGCCCCGATCCTGACCCCTTCCGCCTGTGAAGGGACCACGACACTGTTCGAGACGGACTACTTTGGAGAAAAGGCCTACCTCACGCAATCCGGCCAACTCTATATGGAAGCGGCTGCTATGGCCCATGGCAAGGTCTATTGCTTCGGCCCCACATTCCGCGCAGAGAAGTCCAAAACCCGACGCCACCTCATGGAATTCTGGATGGTCGAACCGGAAGTGGCATATGCCACCCTGGAAGACATCATGGATCTGGCAGAAGATCTGGTGGTCTATATCGTAGAGCGGGTCCTGGAAACAAAGCAACACGAACTGGAGATCCTTGAACGGGACACGGCCCCTCTGGAAAAAGTCAAGAAGCCGTTTCCAAGGATCTATTACAGCGAGGCCGTGAACATCATTGAGGCGGCGGGTCTGCCCTTTAAACCTGGCGATGACTTTGGCGGGGATGAAGAAACGGTCATTTCCAAGAGTTTTGACAAGCCGGTCATGGTTCACCACTACCCCGCTGCAGTCAAGGCCTTTTACATGAAACGAGACCCTAAAGAGCCGGATCTTGCGTTATGCGTGGATATGCTCGCACCGGAAGGCTATGGCGAGATCATCGGCGGAGGCCAGCGTGAGGATGATCTGGAGACCCTTCGTCAACGGATCCGGGAGCATGGTCTACCGGAAGAGGACTATGAGTGGTACTTGGACCTCCGCCGCTACGGTTCCGTGCCCCACGCTGGGTTTGGCCTGGGGCTGGAGCGGACCGTGGCGTGGATCGCCGGGATCCACCATGTCCGTGAAGCGATCCCCTTCCCGCGCCTCCTGGAGAAAATCTACCCCTAATGCCCTCTCCCTCTCCTCTGCTTCTGATCTATCTGGGTCACCTCTACCACTGGGAAGCCGTTGAATCGGTCTATGAAGTGCTCACCCACAAAGGTTGGGATGTGGAGGTCTATCTGGAAGGCTGGCCGGAACGGGCCTTTTGGTTTTTCAAGCGGGACCGCCGAGACCGGGGACTCCAGATCTTGAAAAACCAAGGGGTTCAGACAACCCTTCAATTCCACGGACCGTATGACTGGATTCTATGTACTGATGTGCCTTCCAGGGCCGAGATTTTTCGACACACTTCCCGGATTGCCGTCGTCAACCATGGCACGGGGATCAAAACCGTCCTGTATCGCCTCCTACGACGATACTCAGGGCCTCCTTTGACCTTCTTTGTGGAGGGCCCCCACCGTGCCAGACGTCTGAAGGAGGAACATTTGAGCCCACCCCATCGTATCCATGTGACCGGCTATCCGAAACTCGACTTTTATCATCAAGGCCGGTACGAGGGCACCCAGATCCTCCAAAAGTGGGGATTGGACCCTACCCGACCTACGATCCTTTATGCCCCGACCTATAAACCTTCGAGTATCGAACAAATCGCAGCCTCCTTGATGGAAGCCACCGCCGCTTACAACCTTATCGTCAAATTGCATCCCTACAGTTATTCTGGCTGGTACGCCCCCCACAAACATCACAGGCTTATGGAGCGATGGGTTGCTTCTCATCCCCATGCGATTTTGCTTCCGGTCGAAGAGTTCCGAATCATGCCGTATGTGGCTGCGGCCGACATCGTCATCTCGGAGGCCTCCAGCACCCTCTTCGAGTTTCTGGCTGCCGGAAAACACGGGATCATTGTTGATCTCACCCACGAAAAACTCCGCCACCACGACGGCGAGCCGCTCTTGGAGATTGACCCCCGGGAACTCCTGTCCCAATCTTTTGTCCATATCCGCAATCCCGAAGAGTTATCCGCGGCTATCCATCAGGCGCTCCATCCCACTGAAGCGATGCGCAGCGCTTTGCTCCAAGACCAGAAAACCTACTTTGATCCAAACGATGGCCATGCAGCCGAGCGGATTGTTGCACATCTCGAGGAGGCCCTCGCGTGAAAGGGACCGTCAAAAAGGCCGTGACTTTCCCGGTGCTTTCTCTCCGGTATCACGGGGGCACACAGGTATTGATCCACATCATGAACGCGCTTGTCGAGCGGGGATACCTGGTCCAGGTGGTGGTCCCCGAAGACCGGATTCAGCCGACCATTCCACTTCATCCACGGATCCAATTCTACCGGCTTCCGCCCGTGGAGCCCCTCACGAAGCCCAAACTCATTCCCCTTCTCTGGACTATGGCGCAAAAAATGCCCCCTTCAGACCTCCTGATCGCCAACTTCTTCCCTACCTTTTATCCCGTCTATTACGTCTCGAAACGCGAAAAGATTCCGATGGTTTATTACGTCCAAGACGATGAGCGGCCCTTTTATCCGGGCTTCGCCCGCCTGTTCGCGAGTCTCACCTTTCGCCCTTCCGGGGTGCACTATGCGTTTGTTTCGGAGTTTCTTCGCCAGCGCATCGGACGAGAGGGGGTCGTCCTTCCGCCGGGGATTTCCAACGCTTTTTATCCCGATCCCGACCCCGAATGGCAAGCCAAGAAACAAGGGCGAAAGGCCTTGTTGTATATCTTCCGGAGGAAGGCTCGTCTCAAGGGCGTCCCGCTGTTCCTCCAAGCGATGGAAATGCTGAAAGATCGGGACGATCTGATTCTATGGATCCTGGCAGAACAGCGAGAGGATCTCGCGCTTTCCCTGCCGACCCTCTGGTTACCATTCCTTCCGCCCGAGAAACTTCGCAAACTCTACAGTTCTGCAGACCTCTTTGTCCACACCTCGCTTCTGGAGGGGTTTGGCCTCCCGCCTTTAGAGGCGATGGCCTGTGGAACCCCGGTGGTCGTGACCGACTCGGGTGGGGTCCGGACCTATCTCCAGGATGGCCACAACGGCCGGCTGGTTCCTCCAGACCCTCAGGCCATTGCGGAGGCCATCGCTTTTGTTTTAGACAACCCCATGCAGACACAATCCTGGGTGCAGGCGGGTCTTCACACGGCGCAACGGTTCCGTGCCCAGGACCGAGCCCATGCCTTCGTGGACTGGCTGGAAACCCTCCTCTGACTCCCAAATCCCCGAAACGCCGTATAATTCAAGCACTATGGCATCCTTCAAATCTGGATACGTCGGCATTGTCGGTCGGCCCAATGTGGGGAAATCGACCCTGATGAACGGGCTATTGCAGACCAAACTCTCCATTGTGACCCCCAAAGCCCAGACAACACGGAGCAAAGTGGTGGGGATCCTTACCGGCGAGAACTACCAGGCGGTCTTTCTGGATACTCCGGGCTATGTCCTGAACCCCCAGCATGAACTCCATCGCCTCATGATCCGCCGCATCGAGGAGGTCATTGACGAATCAGACCTCGTGGTCCTCATGGTCGAGCCCTATGGCATCAAGAAAGGCGACCTCACCATCCTGGATCTAATCAAAGACCGGCAAAAGAAAGCGATCCTGGCGATCAACAAAATCGACACCATCCGAAAGGATGAACTGCTTCCCCTGATGGACGAGTGGTCCAAACTCTACGATTTTCTTGAGTATGTCCCCATCAGCGCTCTGAAATTGGACGGGGTGGACCTGCTCCTGGATCTCATCGTCAAGCACCTACCCGAAGGGGAACCGCTGTATCCCGAAGACTACATCACGGATCGACCGGAACGCTTCTTTGTAGCAGAGATCATCCGGGAAAAGATCTTCCAGTATTACCGTCAGGAGATCCCTTATGCCACGGCAGTCGAGATCGACGAGTTTGTGGAGCAGGATCCGGAACATGGTGACAAGGACTATATCCGGGCCATCATCTATGTGGAACACGATTCTCAAAAGGGGATTTTGATCGGCAAAGGCGGGGAAGCGATGAAACGCGTGGGGATGCAGGCCCGACAGGAGATCGAGATGTTCCTGGGTCGGCCGGTCCACTTAGAACTCTGGGTCAAGGTCAGGAAAAACTGGAGAAAAGATCTGAACTTTGTCCGCCGGCTGGGCTATTAGGAGTCGGGAAGCCAGCCGGCAATCCTCAAGAAGTTTTCAAAGATCCGGTTACCAATGAAGACATAGTCGTTCCAAAGGTTCTGTGCATCCCTCCGGACTTCCTCGAGGGGGAGTTTCTGGAGATCGGGGTCTTCGCGGAGCCACCGCTCAAGCATCTCCTGGGTTAACTCCCAGTGTCCCTGGATGCCATAGGCTGTTTGACCGACACGGATGACCTGTGGGCGGCAGGCTCTCCCTTCGGCCAGTAAGACCCCTTCCGGTGGCAAGACCACGGTCTCCCCATGAAGATGGAAGATAGGTAGTTCCGCGGGCAGTCCCGAGAACAACGGGTCCCGCTTGCCTTCTTGGGTCAAACGGACGGTATAGGGACGGCCTTCCGGGTCGCGCCACCCGATCTCCGGGGTGGAACAACGAATTACGTCGCCTCCTACCGCTTTGACCAGCAGTTGCATCCCTAAGCAGATCCCGAGATAGGGAATCCCCGCGGAAACAACTTCACGAATCCAGGCGAGTTCTTGCTGAATCTTGGGAGTGGAATCATTGGCAGAGTCTGGCCCACCCAGCACGATCACTGTTCGGACGGCGGACACGGGTGGAAGTGGATCACCCCGACTGAGGTCCACGATTTGCCATGGGATCCGGTGAGGTTCGAGGAGGTCCAGGATCCGTCCCGGTCCTTCCCGGGAGATGTTCTGGACAAAAAGGAGATACTTTTGGGCTCTTTCCGGCATCAAACGAGAATTTTACACCCCCTCCTGACCGGTGGGGAGGCCTAAAAACTCCACCGAGCCTCTAAAAAGCCCACCTGCCCCAGGTGTCTTCCCATCTGGCTAAAGGGCGACCGGCCTTTCCGGCCGCTGAACAAGCCGCCGACCTGCAGGCTCACCCCATCCGCCCAGGCATACGAAAGGGTCGCCAACAGGAATCCTTCCCGGGCCCGCAGGTCGTAAATACCGGAGGCAGACCACCGCCAGAGGTCCCGTGTATCAGACCCCTGAAGATGGAACGCCAAAGAGGGCTGGGTCTCCTCATATTGGAAGTTCAACATCCGGGCTTGTTCTTCCAGGAGGGCGTTGACGCCCATGGGATCTTCCGGAGTTTGCCCAAAGGCAAAGATGCGCTTCACCAGGAGGTCGAGCCCCAGACTCCACTGATCGTTCCAGAAGGATCGGAAGAAACCAAAGGCTCCGTAAACATACGGATTTTTGACGGTTGGTAGGGTGCCGTCCGTGTCTTCTGTGCGGACATACGCCACATCGGCGTGGAGTTCCCACGGGCCAACGATCCAGGTCAAGGTCCCTGCCCCCATCCATACCGGACGGTACTCAGGCCGTAAATGGATCGTATCCGGCGGATGTTCCTGAGGATTGGAGCCAGGAAGCCACACATACCGGACCTGCAGATCCGGGTCCCGATCAAAGCCCCGGAACGCCAGGAGCCGAAAGTCCATCGGCCCCCAGGTCCCTCCGACACGCAGGAATCCCTCTCCTTTTTTCAGGGTCGGCTCCGGGAGGACGGGGTGTGTCCCGTCCATGAACACCACAAAAGTATCAGGTCCGGCGGGAACGGGGATCTGGAGTGAGGGTAAAGGATAGGTGTTGGGCCGAAACATCGGCAAAAAGGCCAGTTCGACGAAGGCGTTTCCCCGGTAATAGGCAAAATCCGCCACCTCGATGCCTTCCCGGAACTCTTCAAGGTCCGAATACAGGACGGAGAAGTCCCACGGATTCACAAAATCGGACGGACTGACAAACACCCCCGCACCCCAGGTAAGGATCTTTTTACCCAGGGTCAGGTCTACGGGACCCCGGTGGAAGGTGAGATACAGTTCGATCGGCCGAAAGATGACGGGGTCCGGAGCCCGGCGATCCATGATGAGATTCAACGCACTGAAGCCGGAAATTCCAGGTTGATCTAACGTGGTTCGCAACTGAAGCGTTGTTGCCAGTTTGTGGATCTGGTATCCGGAATCCACCCGTACAAAGGACTCAAATCGGAGGTACCCGCCTAAATGGGTATAGGCCAGAAGGACCATCAGCCAGGAGATCGCCATGACTCACCTCCCCAGGGCCCGGATCGAGAAAAGGTCGTCCGGAAGCCCTTGATTGACTCGAATGTCCGTAAATTCCATGACGGTCCGGTGTCCAGAGTCCAGGTCTGTCGCTTCAATGACCCGTTCAAACCAGATCCCCTGGATCTGAACGGCATCTTTGACCACCGTCCGCTTGTAGAGCATCTCGGACCGATCATAATGATCCGTTCGGACGACCAGGTCGTTCTCCTTGTTGACCCAACGGATTTCCTTGGAGTAGCCGGATTTCTTTTCGACGTCTGGACTCTTCGGCAACGCTTCAATGACCCAGCAGGGGATCCCATCCAGGTCTTCCTCCCGAAGAAGCCGATAATTCCAGTCTTCGTACTCCCCTCCTCCGATATCGTAGTTGGAGAAATCGGATCCCATAAAGGCACCGGATTTGCCACTGGCGGCCAGTCGTTTGGTCTTCCGCAGGGCTGGCAAGTAGAACCACATATCGTCTTCCCGATCCTTGTGCTGGTAAATCAGGAAGGCGGTGCCCCGGAGGTCTGCAGGCTCCATGAACTTGATCAACATCTTGGTTTCGCCGGTCTTCGGATCTTTCTTGGACCAGGTCTCCATTTTTCGGACCCTTTGTGTGCCGTTCGGATCGATCAAGGTCATGGTAATTTGGGCGTGCATGTCCTGGAATGACGGGCGGTTGTAAACCCGCCACATGATTTGTTGGGCCACGCTGTCTGGCGAAGCACCGATCAGGAATCCCAAGAGCCAAATCATCCCTTGCATGATGAAGCCTCCTTACCGACTCAAGAATTTGGGTTTCAAAATGGACAACAGGACCGGCAAAAAGGTCAAAGCAGCCACGCAGGTAGAGATCATGGCCACGGAGATCAGAAAACCCATCTGGGAGACGGCCCTAAACATGGAGGCCATGATGGTCGCAAATCCAATGGCTACCGCCAAGGCATTCAGCAAGATCGCCACGCCGGAGGTGTCCATGGTCTGGACCGTGGCCTCGAGCACATTGCCCTGCGTTGCTTTGTAAAACCGCCGGAACCGATGGATGAAGTGGATCATGTAGTCTACTCCAACCCCGATGGCGATGTTGGAAGTGACCATGTTCTCCAGGCTGGCGTAGATCCCCAAATAGCCCATCAAGCCAAAATTGACCAGCAGTGCAAATGTCAATGGAATGATGCCATAAAAGCCTGCACTCACAGAACGGAAAGCGATGACTACCAGCAGGAAGACCAAGAAAAGGGAGAGGAAGATGCTCCGGGTTTGACCAGAGACCACCATATCATTGACCGTCAAGAGGATCTCCGGTGCACCCGTCAGATCAACTTCCTCGGCATGCTGGAAGTCTTGACGAATGAACTCTTTGGCGTAGGTATCAATCCGCTTGATCGTGGTTCGTCGACCGTCCTTGATAAAGATATCCATCCGTGCCATGTCGTAATCAGGGGTTACCATCCGCTCCAGTTGGCCAGGCCGGGAAGAAAGTTGATAGAGCGCTAAGTACTGTGCCACGACCTCCCGCCCTGGAATGGGTTGTCCTTCAACGACGACGATGGAATCCGGGATCCTATACTCCTGGGGGTCGCCACCGTGGAGGACCTGATTCATCCGTTTAATCAGGTCCTGGAGCCCGGTCACGTTGCCCACGGCCGGGTCTTTCAGGAGATGGCTTTTGAAGGCGTCCATTTCCTTGAGCAGAGCCGGTTCCTTGAGGGCTCCTGGACCCCGGCCGCGGATGACCGCGGTCACCACCTCCGGCCCTGAAAAGTGGGCACTGATGAGTTCATACGCCCTCCGCGCCTCATGATTCTTGGGGAAGTTCTCGATGGTGAAGTTCTCGACCTTGATCTTTGGAATACCAAGGACGAAGAAGAGGACCACGACCCCCATGATCACCGTGACCAGTCCTTTGTGGAGGATCAGTTGACGGCCGAATCCGGCCAAGGCCTTGTGGAGCCAGCGAAGTTGGGTCTCCTGGATGGCACGCTTCGGCAATGGCAAGATCGCCAACATGGCGGGGATGAAAACAAGCGAGAAGACCATCGCCACAAGGACGCCAAAGGCAACGGAGATCCCCAGTTGTTTTAAGGAGGTAAACCCTGCGAATCCTAAAGCCAGGAACGCCACGGCCGTTGTCAAAGATGTCATTATAACGGGCAGATTCAGTTGCCGCATGGTCTCCAGAACCAACTCCTTTTTGTCTGTGAACCGTTTCCGGAGGTGATAGTACATGTGAAGGATGTGGATGCCGTCGGCGATCCCGATGGAAATCAGAAGCACTGGCAGGAATTCTGTGGAGTGACTAAAGGGGATGCCAACCCATGCCATGAACCCAAAGGTCCAGAGGACAGAGACGATGACCACCGTAAAAGGCAATAAGACCCCTCGAAAACTCCGGAATGACAGGGCAAGGATCGCGATCACCACCAGGATGACCAGGGTGAAGAAGACGTGGACATCCCGTCCTAACCCTTTTGCCAGTAAGTATTCCAGGACTGGGCGGCCTGTTGCATAGACCTGAAGGGAGGTTGCTGACCGGAGCGAGTCCGTAAGAGACAGAATCTCGGCCGCCACCTTTTTATTGACAGCCGTCTTCTTCAGAAGGACGAGCAAGCCGAAGGCCTTCTCGTCCTTAGAGACCAGGTTTCCTACAAAGTCTGAAGCCAAAAGCCGCTGTTTGAGCGTCTCCAAGACTTGAGGATCCCGGGGGTCCGCTTGAAGCGCGGGAACAACTTCAATCCCCTCTTCGGTCCCTTGAATGACACTGACATTGGTTGGAGAGATGACGTCGTAAACGCCCTGGACACGGGCAAGCCGATCCGTAAACTGATCTGTGATCTGTACCACATCCGGTGTAAACACACGGTCCCGAGCCTCGAGGGCGATGAAGATAACATCCTTGGAGGGGAACTTTTCGCCGACCATATCGTAGAGCCGTTTCACAGGGAGGTCCTTCGGAAGGGCAGCACCAATATCGGTCTCTACCCGGAGGTTTCCCATCCGACTCATCAGCACAAACGTTGCAAGAGTTAAAATCAGCAGGGTCCACCAAGGATGGCGGACGATCCATCGGGTCCATTTCATGGTGTTGTTTCCTCCTTGGTATCTGGATCTTTCTGCGATGGGCCAATTAGACCGTGAAAAAATAGATCGACAAGGGTCTCCGAAAACGTTTCGGGGTCGGGGAAATTCCCTTTGCCAAACAAGACCAAACTATGGATGGGACCTGCAATAAAAGTCATGTACAGGTCGACGGGACCGGGGCGGAAGGCTCCTTCCTGGATCCCGCGTTCCAGAATCTCCCGGAGGATTTGGAATTCCTGGGCATGGAGTTCTCGGAAGGTCTGCTGATAGGACTCTCGGATGGCCTGGAGTTCGTACCCACCAAAAAGGGAATGTAGAAGTTTGGCCAGAGGTCGATTCTTGGCATAGAATTCCAGTTCGGTCCGGATGTACTGTTTAAGTTGTTCGACGGGGTTTTGGGTCCAGGAGATGGAGAATTCCAGTTGGCGAATCAGGAGGGTCAAGGCGTCCTTGATGATTTGCGAGAGGATCTCGTCCTTGGAAGAAAAATAAAAATAGACGAGACCTTTGGAGAGTTCCGTTTTTTCGGCAATCATATCAATGGTGGTTCGACGGTAGCCATGCTCCACGAAAAGTTCTAAAGCCGCCTCCAGGATTGCTTGGCGCCGTTGTTCCTTTTCCCGTTCTTTCCGCTTTTTGGTTACACTATCTGACCCAACATTCATTTTTTGACTCCCCGGTCAATTTCTGACTCAAAAGTTTAAAGTTTGAATGTGTGGTTTGCAAATTGACCTTGACGAATTTCTTTTTCGGGTGTACCATCCTCACCAAATGAAGGCGCTGACCCCAAGACAAAAAGAAATCCTGGGCTTCATCGAACGGTACCTTCGTTCACGGAATGTTCCCCCTACACTCCGGGAAATCGCTGATTTCCTCGGCCTCCGCCATCCTTCGACCGTGTATCGCCATCTTCAAAGGATTGCGAAAAAGGGATATCTCATCCTCAAAGGCGGTCGGCGAGGCTGGATCCTTGTCAAACCCTTCCGGGGAGGCGTCCGGATCCCTCTGTATCGAGACCTTCCGTTACCTCCGAAAGGCCCCTTTTTCGGACCTGCCCAGGAATGGATCGATCTTCCTGAGTGGATGATTTCAGACACCGAGACACCCGATCATCTCTTTGCGTTACGTTGGGGAGAGCCTTCTTCTCAAACGTCCCCTCTGCAACAAGGCGACGTGCTCATCGTTCAAGCACAAGATGAACTCCCGTCTCCAGAGAGTTGGGTTCTCTTGTATCTTCCAGAGAAGGGATTGGTCATCAGGCAATTCATTGCACAGCGACCTGAAGGATGGGAAGTCTTGCCGATTCCTCCGACCTCCGTGACATCATCAGAACTTCTCCCCTCTCCGATCTTCTTGGGGCGAGTCCTCTGTATCCTCCGCTTCCCTGCTTAAGCCTTTTTCTTCCTGCGGGTTGTCCGCTTTTTGGATGGTTTCGCTTTTTCCCGCTCCTTCGCCGCCTCTTTAAAGGCCTCTAACCGCTCTGCGATCCGTGCGAAGACCGATCCCTTCTCAAAGGTCCCATCCGGTTTCCGCCCTGCGGGGACCCCCGTCAGGATCTCGATCCCCTCCTCCACATGATCCACGGCATAGATATGAAACTTGCCCTCACGGACCGCTTGTACCACCTCATCGTGAAGCATGAGGTTCTCCAGATTTCGTCGGGGGATTAGGACGCCTTGCGTCCCGGTCAATCCCTTAACTTTGCAAATCCGATAGAATCCCTCGATTTTTTCGTTGATTCCGCCGACCGGTTGAACTTCCCCTTTTTGGTTGACGGACCCCGTCACGGCGAGATCCTGTCGGATCGGCAAGCCCGAGAGAGCCGACATCAAGGCATACAATTCAGTACTCGAGGCCGAGTCCCCTTCAATCTCACTGTAACTCTGTTCGAAGGCGATGCGGGCGGAGAGGGTAATCGGTTCCTTCTCGCCAAAGGTCTCGCTCAGATATCCGGATAGAATCAACACGCCCTTGCTGTGGATCTTCCCGCCGAGCCCTACTTCCCGTTCGATATCGAGGACCCCCTCTTTTCCACCTCCGACCGTTGCGGTAATCCGGACCGGTCGCCCAAAAGAAAAGTCTCCGAGATCTAAAACGGACAGCCCATTGACGACGCCCACCCTTTCGCCTTCTACGTCCACCAACAGGGTCCCGCGGGCAATCATTTCCTGGATCCGTTCTTCCAACAGGTTTGAACGAAATCGTTTCTCTTCAATGGCTTTGACCACGTGTTCTGCCTGAACCATCTCGGCTCCCGCCTCTCTGGCCCAGAAATCTGCCTCTCGAAGGATGTCTACGATTTCTGAAAATTTCGTCGAGAGTTTCCGTTGATCCGAGACGATCCTGGAACTGTATTCGATCACACGGGCCATGGCTTCTGCAGAGAAAGGCAACAGGGCTTCCTTTTTCACAATCCCTGCGATGAAGGCAGTGTACTTGGCGATGTTTTCCGGCGTGCGATCCATGGTCACACCGAAGTCTGCTTTGACCTTGAAGAGTTCGCGGAAGTCCGGGTCCCACAGATAGGCCAAGTGGTACAACAAAGGGTCCCCCATCAGAATAACCTTTACCTGAAGGGGAATGGGTTCTGGCTTCAGCACCCGTGTGGTGATCAACCCCAAGGTCTCACCCAGGTCTTCGATGAGAATTTGACCGGTTTTGAGGGCCTTTTTCAGGGCAGGATACGCGTAGGCTGGCGAAGGAGTTCTTCCATTTCAATCACCAAGAACCCGCCGATGGCACGATGGAGGGCCCCTGCATGGATCATGGTAAAGTCGGTATGGAGTGCCCCCATGTGGACCTCTTTTTCGATCCGCCCGACAAGGTTCACATAATTCGGGATCGGTTCGAACACTACGGGGGCTCCCTCCGCATCACTGTGGTCCACGAGCACATTCACACGATACCGTTTTAAAGAGGTCTCGGCAGGTTGCGGGATCGGGATGGGGATAGGCAATGGAGGGGTCGGTTTTGGCTTAAAAACGTCTACATGCTCCAACATATCCTTCTGGACTTGTTCCAGATAGGCGCGAACCTCCGGCAGATCTGCATATTTCTCAAAAAGGTCTTGGAATAGGGGCTCGATCGTGTATTGGAACGCCTCCTGATCCAGTTGTTTCAATCGTTCTTGGGCTTCCCGCTCAATCTGGCGCAACTCCCGAATCAAGCCTTTAATCTCCTGATCTAACCGTTCCCGCTCCTGCTGAATCCGTTGTTTGAACTCCTGGGGAAGCGCTTCAAACTCCTCTGGACTCAACGGACGACCCTGGAGATGCGGGGTCACGACCACCCCCTTCGGTGTGAACTGGACAATGAACCCTCTGGCTTTGGCTCGCTCTTGAAATTCCTGGATCAACCGCTGGTGTCGTTCTTCAAAGGATTTCATCAGGGCGTCGCGTTCTGTTGCATAAGCTTCGGACTCGAAGAGGTTTTGCATCCGGTTCTGGATTTCCTCCACGAGATTCTCCATGTCTTTTTGGAGTTCTTTCCCTTTTCCTGCGGGAAGAGAAAGGGCCTTTGGCGCAATGGGATCTTCGAAGTTGTAAACATAGCACCAGTCATTGGGCGTTGGGAGTTGTTTCGCGATCCGCTCCAAATAGGCTTGAATCATGGTTCGTTTCCCGGTGCCCGGCGGCCCTGCCGCATAGATGTTGTATCCCGAGCCCTTGATCTGCAGGCCTAAGGTAAAGGCATGATGTGCACGTTCTTGGCCGATAAATTCGGAGAGCGGTTCGACCTCCGTACTCACCTGAATCCCAATCTCTTCCATCTCGCAGGCTTTTTTCAATTGCTGAGGATCCACACGAAATTTGGCGAGAGACTTCTCCCTTTTCTTTCGCGGCATCTCAAAGTCCTCCTTTCCCCTGAAAATAAAGGATTCACGCAAAAGATGCAACGGAACGGCCGCAGCAAGCCATTGACATCCTCGAATGGATCATGTACATTCATGGTAATGTGGTGGATACCTTGGATTGTGTGGAGCCTTGTCCCGGTCAAAGTAGAATATGTGGTCCCGGAGTGGGTCCTGGGTCAACCTGCAGTAGTCCTCAAAGACACTGTAGGCGATCAAATTTTGCCGATCTTCATCGGCTCAGCAGAGGCCAATGCCATTCAACTGGCCCTCAAGGGGATTCAGCCTGCCCGCCCCCAAACGCATGACCTCCTTCTCAAGATTTTGCGCAAGTTGCATGCAAAAGTCACCCAGGTCGTGGTCACGGATTTAGAGGAAGACATTTACTTTGCGGAGATCTATCTGGAGACACCTGACGGGCAGCGGATTATCGACGCTCGTCCATCCGATGCCATTGCGATTGCGCTCCGCGCCCAGGTTCCGATTGCCGTCGAGGAACGCGTCTTTCGAAAATATCGCGCCTCACAGCAAAAGGGCTCCTCTGAAAAGAAGTCGAACCTCTGAAAGATTCTTACAGGACTGTCCTCCGATCTGCAGTTTACAACACCGGGCAGACCCCCTATACTTAAGTTTACCTTATAATTCAGTCAATTTCTTAAAGATGGAGGTGAAAACGATGTATCGTCGATTCCAGAAGATTGCGGTCTTGGTTGTACTTCTGACGGTTGCCGGCGCTCGGGTCGGCATTGCGCAGAGTCTCGATCCCCAAACGCTTCAAACTTGGATCGCAGAACGTGATTCCGGGAAACGGCATTTTATCTTAGTCGATGTCCGCTCTGCCTATGAGCATCAACAAGGGGTCATCCCTGGAACCGACACACTCATTCCTTATAGCGAGTTACCCAAACGTCACCAAGAACTCGGGGTAGACCCGAAGAAAGATACCGTCGTTCTTTACTGTCGAACCGGCCATCGAGCAGGCATTGGCCAACGGATCCTTTTAGATCTCGGGTACAAATACGTCTTTAATGGGCTCGGGATCATGCAGTGGACTTCTGCTGGATACCCTCTTATCTCTCCACAAGAAAACAATAAAGAGAAGCCCCAGAAAGCCACCCACATGCAAAGGATGGACGACCAGAAAATGGAGTAAGGGAACAATGAGCAGCCTGATGCTCTTATTCATTTTGGTGGGGGTGGTCTTCGTGGTCATTGTTGGCCTCCGAGTCCTGGCCCAGTACAAGATCTCTCAGATGAGTGGGGTTTCGGTCCCTTCGCAATGGGTTCGGCGGTGGCCGGACCCTGTATTGGTTTTTATCACGGCGCCCGGTTGTCGCGCCTGTGAAACAGAACGACCCAAGGTTTCTAAAATTCAAGCATGGGTTCCCGTCCGGGAGGTTTCTGTTGCGGACGCACCCGATTTGATCCAGGCTTTGAATCTCATCGCTACGCCTACCTGGATCCGGGTGGAAAACGGGGTTGTCCAGCGCGCTTGGGTAGGCCGACTGCCCATCGCGCGTCTGAAACAGTGGGTGCAACATCGGCAGCCTCAGGAGGTGTCCCGTGAACGATAGAACCCAGGCGATGATCTTTAGGATCCTTGGCATCTTATGGGCCACGGGCCTGTTGGGGCTCTGGGCGGAATCTCCAAGGCCCGCGCGCAGTTCTCTCCAGATCGCGAGGGAGGCTACAAAAGAACTCCTGGACTCTCTAAAAACCCATCTCGTCCAGGAACTCCAGGCTGGGGGCCCCGCGAAGGCAATTGAGGTATGTTCCAGTCTCGGCCAGAAAATCCCCCAGACTCTGATGAGCCGGTACGGCATTCTGATAAAACGAACCTCCCTGAAAGTTCGGAATCCTCGAAATGCTCCCACCCCGGATGAAAAAGCGTTGCTTCAGACGTTGGAGACCCTCGCCAAGAAGGATTCCGCCCCCGATGAATGGGTTGACACGGTGACCCTCCAAGGGAGACCCGTGTTCCGGTATGCAAAACCCTTATATGTCCAGGGACTTTGTTTGGTGTGCCACGGGCCAACGGAGACGTTATCCCCCGAGGTCCGCAAAATTTTGGATGAAAATTACCCACAAGACCGGGCCCGAGGGTACCATGTTGGTGACTTCCGTGGTATGGTAATCGTGAAAATTCCTCTTCAAGAACAAGGAGGTGAGCCATGAAGAAGAATGTGGGCAGTGTGGACCAATGGATCCGGTGGATCATCGGGATCGTCCTGATCCTGTGGGGCGTGTTCGGGCTCACCGGTGCTGGGAAGTGGGTCGCAATCATCATCGGTCTGATCCCCATCATCACGGCCTTGCTCGGCTGGTGTCCTCTATACCAACTGATCGGCGTTTCCACCAAAAAGGAATAGAGATGACCCACAAGTACGACCCGGGGGCAGCAGACCGGCTTCTTCGACCGGAACGTGCCGAGGAAGAACGCCCCCGGGTCCTCCTGAAAACTCTCGACCTTCAAGACGGACAAATTGTGCTGGATTTGGGATGTGGCCCCGGCTTCTACTTGCCCTATCTTGCGGAACAGGTCGCCCCAACCGGCTGGGTTGTGGGGGCCGATCTCCAAAAAGAGATGCTCACGATCGCTCAACAGCATCTCAAGGCTTCCGGGATTCACAACGTCTGTCTTGTGCAGGTGGGGGAAGCCTCTTTACCGTTTCCAGATCACACATTTGACGTTGTCACCCTGGCTCATACCCTACATGAACTTCATCACCCGGTGGAAAGTTTAAAAGAGGTGCGACGGGTTTTGGCTCCCCAGGGGATCTTTTGGATCTGGGACTGGGACCGGGCGTACTCGGGCCCTCCGGGTCCACCCCAGGAGGAACGTCTCTCGCCCGAAGAGGCCAAACAACTCCTGCTGGAAGCCGGCTTTCACGTAGAAATTCACTCCTCGCCGCTCCCGGCCAGGTTTTTCATTCGCGCGGTTCCCAAGAAACCCAAGAAACCCTAAAGGAGGTCCCGATGGTTGTCGCCGTCAATCGCATATTTGTGAAAAAGGAGTTTCAAAAAGAGTTTGAGTCCCGGTTCCGTGATCGGATCCGGATGGTGGAACAACAACCCGGCTGGCTACGGACCGAAATCCTCTGCCCCACCGATGGGGAAGACTATCTTGTGATGACCTGGTGGAGGTCGAAAGAGGATTTCGAGCGCTGGGTCGAGTCAGCCGCCTTCCGGAAGGCACACGCTCGTGCCACTCCCAGAGAGTGGTTTTCCAAACCCAACGAGTTCCAACTCTATACGGTTCTTGAGTAACCCCTGGTAATTCTACAACCGTGCTCACTCCCGACCACAAGGAATACACAAAATAGTTGAGCGAATTTCTCAGTCTTGATTTTCAACCTCAAATGGCATATGCTATGCGAGCACATGGAAGGAGGTCTCAGACATGGTAAAGAAGTTTCTTTCTTTCGCTTTCCTTTGGTTCGTAGCCACATCGGGTTTCGCCAAAGAGAACGGCGAAGACGCACTGATAAAACAAGGGGAAGCCTTGTTCCAGAGTAAGGGCTGTGTGGCCTGCCACACCCTTACAGACCAACGTCTGGTGGGCCCCGGATTGAGAGGCGTCTTTGACCGTTTAGAAAAAGCCGGAAAAGATGAAACGTGGTTAGCAACCTACCTCAAAAATCCCCCGGCCATGGTAGAAAAAGACCCCTACTTACAAAAACTCCATCAGATTTACCAAGTGGTCATGCCAAACTTGGGCTTAAAAGAGAATGAAATACAAGCCCTGATCGCTTATTTAAAGGTGGCGACACAACCACCAAAGGCATCGCCATCGGAAACTCAAGCAACACAAAAAGAGTAAAAAGGAGGACCAACATGGCCCATACATTACCTGAACTCCCGTATCCTGTGGATGCGTTGGAGCCATACATTGATGCCCGAACCATGGAAATCCATCATGGGAAGCACCATGCCGGGTATGTGAATAAACTAAACGCCGCGCTGTCGAAGTACCCCTCCCTGGAATCTGTACCTTTGGAAGAACTCCTCCAAAACCTGGAATCGGTCCCCGAAGACATTCGGACCGCAGTCCGCAACAACGGCGGCGGCCATTTCAACCATAGCCTCTTCTGGACAGTGATGTCCCCACGCGGAGGTGGGAAACCCACAGGAGCCCTGGCGGAGGCCATCGAGCATGCCTTCGGTTCCTTCGAGACCTTCCAGCACGCCTTTTCAGAGGCCGCGTCGACCCGCTTCGGCAGTGGCTGGGCCTGGCTCGCCGTGGATCACTTCGGCAAACTCCGCGTCTTTTCCACTCCGAACCAAGACAACCCCGTCATGGTGGGGATGATCCCTATCCTCGGTCTCGATGTCTGGGAACACGCCTACTACCTCAAATACCAGAACCGCCGTGCGGAGTACATCGAAAATTGGTGGCGGATCGTGAATTGGGACCAGGTGGCACAAAACTATCAGAAAGCCCTGGAGTCCTTAAAACGCTAACCCTCCTTGCCTGTGCCCAAAGGGCCTACCCATCGAGCCAATGCTCATGGGTAGGCCTCGTTTTTAAACTTTCGGGAAATTTACTCAACCCTGTATAATTGGTTCTGTTGTACGGAAAATTGAAGGAGGTCCGTATGTCAAAAGAAACGCAAACACCTCCCTCCCTTAAGATCCAACCCTTCACCGAAGAACCGATCCGGTTCATTGATGACGAAGGACGTCCTGTGGGAGAGGGAGACCCTGCGGCTGTGCTGGGATTAGAGGATTCACACCTCCTTTTCCTTTACGAAGCCATGGTCCGAACTCGGGAGATCGACCGGATGGGCTGGATCCTCGTCCGACAGGGCAAAGCCGCGTTCTACATCTCCATCGGCGGCCAAGAAGCCGCCCATATCGGAAGCCTCTATGCCCTGGACCCAGAGGACTGGGTGATGCCCTATTACCGAACTGAGCCCTCGCTCCACTTAAGAGGAGCGACCTTGGAGGAAATCTTTGGCCAGATCCTCGGCACCAACACCGATCCGAGCAAAGGTCGCCAGATGCCCGGTCATTTCGGGTCCAAAAAGGCCCGTGCCTTCGTCTTAGGGAGTACCGTGGCCCTCGGACACGTCACCGCCATGGGTGTAGCCATGGCCCTGAAATACCGAAAAGAACGCCAGGTTGTCATCTCCTACGGCGGGGAAGGCTCGACCAGTGAAGGGCACTTTCACTCTGCTTTGAACTTCGCCGGCGTCTTTCAACTCCCCCTGATCGTGTTCATCCAAAACAACCACTACGCGATCTCAGTCCCACGCCCTCGGCAGACGGCAGCCAAGACCTTAGCCATCAAGGCAAAAGCCTACGGCCTTCCCGGCTATTACGTAGATGGGAACGATGTTCTGGCCGTCTATGCGGTCACCCAAACGGTCGTGGATCAAGCCAGAGCCGGCGGAGGACCCGCCTTGATCGAGGCCCTGACCTATCGTTTGGATCCCCACTCCTCTGCCGATGACGATAAGCGCTATCGATCCACGGAAGAAGTCGAAGCCTGGAGACGAAAAGACCCTCTGATCCGCTTCCGAAAATACCTCGAATCCAAAGGCCTCTGGGACGAAACCAAAGAACAAGAATTGAGAGAACGCATCCAGAAGGAAATCGAGAACGCTGTGGAAATTGCAGAGAACGCGGGGTTGCCCGATCCCAGAGAGATGTTCCTGGAAGTCTACGCCGATGCGCCTCCCCATCTCCTCGAAGAAATGCAGGAACTCCTTCAAGAGATCCAGGAGTCCCGACAAGGAGGGAAGTGACCATGCCTGTAATGACCATAGGAGAAGCCATCCGCGATGCACTCCGCGGGGAATTGGCACGCGATGACCGGGTCCTGGTCTTCGGAGAAGACGTCGGGAAACGGGGCGGGGTCTTTAACATCACACAGGGACTCCAAGAAGAGTTTGGGGAAGAACGGGTATTCGATACCCCGTTAGACGAAAACGGGATCCTCGGCATGGCGACAGGCTTGGCCCTGATGGGCCTCCGACCCGTCGCAGAAATCCAGTTCATTGACTTCATCTGGCCAGGGTTCGATGTGATCGCCTCTGATATCGCAAAATACCGCTTTCGCTCCGGAGGACAGTATGGAGTTCCTCTTGTGATTCGTTCTCCGTATGGCGGCGGCGTCAAAGGCGGGCTCTATCACTCCCAGAGCCCTGAAGCAATCTTTGGCCACCTCTCGGGGTTGAAGGTCGTGATCCCCTCCACGCCTTCGGATGCCAAGGGGCTCCTCACCTCGGTGATCCGTGATGACGACCCAGTGATCTTTTTAGAGCCCAAAAAGATCTACTTCGCCGTCAAAGAGGAAGTCCCGGCAGGGGAACACACCGTGCCCTTAAGCAAAGCCCGGATCGCGCGGTCCGGAAAAGACGTCACCGTGGTCACTTACGGCTACATGTTCCACGAAACCATGAAGGCCGTAGAGGCGCTGGTTCAGGAGGGCATCGATCCCGAAGTCATCGACTTGCGCACGATTGTTCCGTATGACGCGGAGACCATCCTGGAATCGGTGGGGAAAACCGGGAAACTCGTCATCGTCATTGAGGCTCCGAAGATCCTTTCTGTCGCTTCCGAGATTTCGGCTCTTGTCGCAGAAAAAGCCATTGACGTTCTCGACGGCCCGATCGTTCGGGTCACAGGCTGGGATACGCCTTTCCCTTATGCGCTCGAGTCCTACTACATGCCAAACCGAACCCGAATCATCCGCGGCGTCAAAAAAGCCCTGTCGCTGATCTAAGGAGGCGAGACATGGCAAAAGTTCTACTGCTACCAGAGATTGCCGAAAGTGTGGTGGAAGGTGAGATCCTCCGGTGGCTCAAAAAGGAAGGCGAGTTCGTGAAAAAGAACGAGCCCATCGTCGAAGTCATGACCGAAAAAGTCACCGTCGAGATTCCATCGCCTTATGAGGGAGTGTTAGCGAAGATCCTGGCCCCTGAGGGGTCCGTGATTCTGGTCCACAAACCGATTGCGGTCTTTGCAGAACCCGGAGAAGACCCAGCCAGTCTGGACCTCTCCCAGATTTTGGGAGAGGAAGCAGGGACGGTCCCATCCGGCGCCGGTAAGACAGAACAAGCAGCTGAGGAACCCTCGACGACACCCGTCCCAACCCCGATGGCGACGGCAGTTCCGGAAGCCCCGCCGGTTCCTGGTCCCATCAAGGCCACCCCTGCGGCGCGCAAGGCCGCACGCGAGTTGGGCATCGACCTCCGGGAGGTCCCGCCCTCGACCCCGGTCGGCCGGATCGTCAAGGCAGACGTCCTCCGGTATGCCGAACAGATCCGTCAGCGTCCCCCGATCGCCAGGGTCGGAGCCATCCCGGAGCCGGAGCGAATTCCATTCCGTGGGCTTCGACGTGAGATTGCTCGAAGACTCCGTCAATCCAAAGACCAAGCGGTCCATACCCTCCACGTCGATGAGGCCGATCTCACTGAACTGGTTCGAATCCGCGAGAAACTCAAGCCCCTGGCCGAACAGGAAGGGGTGAAACTCACGTTCCTGCCGTTTATCATTAAGGCGGTGATCCAGGCACTTCGGAAATATCCCATGTTGAACGCCACCGTCGACGACGAGCGCGGAGAAATTGTCCTCCATAAGACCTACAACATCGGGGTTGCAGTCGCCACGGACCAAGGGCTGGTCGTCCCCGTGATTCACCATGCGGAACAGAAAGACCTTTTCACCCTGGCCCGTGAAATCACAGAGAAGGCGGAGAAGGCCCGCCAAGGCACGCTTACACTGGAAGACGTCGAGGGCGGCACCTTTTCCATCACCAACATCGGGTCCATCGGCGGCCTCTTCTCGTTTCCGGTCATCAACTACCCCCAGGTCGCCATCCTTGGCGTCCATAGCATCAAGAGACGGCCTGTGGTGGACGATCACGGCGAGATCGTCATCCGGGACATGGTCTACCTCTCTGTGGCCTTTGATCATCGGGTTACGGATGGGGCAGAAGTCGCCTGGTTCACCCGAGACCTCATCGCCATCTTAGAGAACCCAGAACGCCTTCTCTTGTCTGCTTAATCACAGCACGACATCGTAAACATAAGGAGGTCGTATGAAGAAGTACGACGCCATCGTGATCGGCGCAGGCCCTGGGGGCTATGTCGCCGCCATCCGGCTTGGTCAACTTGGCAAAAAGACTTTAGTGGTGGAAAAGCAGTATGTGGGCGGGGTGTGCTTGAATGTCGGCTGTATCCCGACCAAGGCTTTACTCCATGCGGCACACCTCCGCGCACAGGTCGAACACGCCAACAAGAAGATCGGATTACGCCTCGAAGACCACGGGTTTGTCCTCGAAAAAGTCAACCAGTGGAAAACCGGGATCGTCCAGCGGCTGGTCAAAGGCATCCAAAGCCTCTGGAAAACCTATGGTGTAGAGTATGTCCAGGGCACCGGAACCCTGAGCAGCCCCACGACTGTAGAAGTGCAAAAGGAAGACGGCACCAAGGAGACTTATGAGGCAGAAGCCATCATCCTGGCAACGGGATCGCGTCCTACGGTCCTGAAAGGCTTTGAACCCGACGGGGATCGGATTTGGGACTCCAATCACGCCGTCCAATTCCCGAAGGTTCCCCAAAAACTCCTGGTCCTGGGGGCGGGAGCGATCGGACTCGAATTCGCGTATGTCTATCGGCATTTTGGCAGTGAAGTGGAGGTCTTCGAACTCATGCCCCAAATCCTGCCTGGAACAGATACCGAGATGGCTCGAGAACTGGAAAAAGCCCTGAAACGCCAGGGCATCAAGATCCATACCGGGGTCCGTGCTACGGCGGTAGATTCGACAGAGACGGGCGTGGTGTTGACCTATCAGGATGGGGATCAGGAAAAACAGGCAGAAGGCGAGGTATTGCTGGTGGCCATCGGACGCCGGCCAAACTCTGAAAACTTGAACCTTGAAAAGGTGGGCATTGCATTGGATGATCGCGGCTATGTGAAGGTGGATGCACAGCGCCGAACTTCGGTATCAACCGTTTTTGCCATTGGGGACCTCGCCAGCCCACCCCTCTTGGCCCATAAAGCATCCCGGGAAGGGGTGGTCGCCGCCGAAGTGATTGCGGGTCTCCCCTCTGCTTTCGATCCTCGGGCCATCCCGGCGGTGGTCTATACAGAACCTCAACTGGCCAGCGTGGGAATGACCGAAGAAGAGGCCCGAGAACAGGGCATAGACATCGCGATCGGGAAGTTCCCCTTCCTCGCCAGCGGCCGCGCCCTGACCTACGGAGAGAACGTTGGGCTCGCCAAGATCATTGTCAATAAAGAAACCGATGAGGTTCTGGGTATCCATATCCTCGGGCCAGAGGCTTCGTCTTTAATCGGAGAAGCGGTCTTGGCGATCGAAATGGTAGCCACAGCCGAGGATATCGGCTTAACGATCCATCCGCATCCCACACTAACCGAAGTCCTCATGGAGGCCGCAGAGAACGTCCACAAACGCGCCATCCATATCCCCAATAAGTAGCGCCAAGGCCCTTAGCATAGAGATTCTCCGGAGACAGGACTTCGGTGGGCTGGAGTCTCGGGGTTTCCATGGACGCAGGGTCTCCTCCTGCCTCCAGATCCGGGCAGATCTCGATCTTCATTTTGGGAAAGGGGACGGGCGCTTATCCTAATCCCAGTTTCTCTGCAGCCTTCATGTAAAAGTCCGCGGTCTCTGGTGCGAGATCAATCAATCGGACCTCCTGGAGGGAACGAGCCGAAGACCGCAAGAAATTGACTACGGTTCGAAGGATGATCTCTGTGCCTCGATCTTTGGGGAACCCGAAGATCCCCGTGGAAATGGCCGGCATCGCCACCGACGCAATGCCCAACTCTTCAGCCCGTTGTAGCGCATTCCAGACCGCCTTCTCGAGTTTCTGCTCTTCCTCTCCCTCTCCCCAACGGGGTCCAACGGCGTGGATCACAAACTTTGCGGGCAACTTCCCGGCCGTGGTCACGACCGCGCCCCCTACAGGGACATAGCCGATCCGGTCGCTCTCTTCTTGAATGATTTTCCCACCCTTTCGGACGATCGCTCCTGCCACCCCGCCCCCATGCTTCAAGTAGGAATTTGCGGCATTGACCACAGCATCGACCTGTTCCTCCGTAATGTCCCCTACCCCAATCAACACTTTCCGGCCCGCCACCTCCAAGGTCTTGAGCACATCCATTGCACACCTCCCAAGGGTTACATCCTATGGCTTTTCCAGGTATTTTTGCAAGACCTTTTTGAGTGCACGGGCCGCCTGTTCCGGATCGGGTTGTCCAAAGATGGCGGAGATGACGGCGACCGCATCGGGTCGCCCCTCTTCCATGAGCCGTGGCAGGTTCTCCAGGGTGATGCCACCGATGGCCACAATCGGAATCTTCAAGATCTTCCGGGCTTGGCGAAACACCTCCATGGGCACAACTGGCTCTTCCGGTTTGGTCGGTGACGGGAACACGGCCCCAAATGCGACATAATCCGCCCCTTCTTCCTGCAACCTCACAGCGAGATCCACGTCTCCATAAGCGGACGCCCCGATGATGGCATCAGGCCCTAACAGGGCCCGGGCCTCTGTGACAGGAGGATCGTCTTTGCCTACGTGGACGCCGTCTGCACCAATCGCTTTTGCAATCTCCGGATGGTCGTTGACAATCAGCGGCACGCCGTACCGCTGACAAAGCGCCAAAAGTTGACGCCCTCGCTCGATGACGAAGTCTTTGGGTTTGTTCTTCTCCCGGAGTTGGAGCACATCGACGCCCCCCCGGAGCGCCTGCTCCACCACTTCGAGAAAACGATCTTCCGGAATCCAATGGGGATCGGTAACCGCATACAGGGGGCCGATCCGTTTGCGGCTCATCGGAGCCCCTCTTCAAAGGCGCGCCGGATCGCGGCCCAGAAGGGATCGACCCGGGGGTGTTCCAGTGGCTTCTTCACGCCGTTTTCAATGATCCAACGTCCCTGCTCCTCGGGTAAGACCTCCCCCACGATCGCTGCACGGATCCCTTTGGCTTCGAGACGCCGGACCACTTCGTCGACCTTATGGGGCCGGACCGTCATGACCAAGGTCCCTTCACTGATCGAGATGTAAGGGTCCATCCAAAACCGATCGGCGATTGCCTGGACTGCGGGATGTACCGGGATCTTGTCTTTGTCCACAATGAGGCCCACGTGCGAGGCCTGGGCAACCTCGTAGAGCCCCCCAATGACCCCACACTCCGTCGCATCATGCATCGCCGTAACGCCGTCCTCGCGAACCCCTGCTTCGACCGCGGTGAGGGCATCATCCACCGTGGACATCTGATAAAAGAAGGCCTGGCCCGCCTCCAGGATGTCGTCCCCGAGATCCTTCCGGATGGTCTCTACAAAGGTGGACGCAAAGATCCCGGTCGCTTCAATCGCTGCCCCTTTCGTGATCACCAGAACATCGCCAGGTCGGGCCATTTCGGGGGTCAGGTACTTGTCCTCAGGACCAATGGCAATAAAGGTCGCCCCACCCACCATGGGATAGTCGGTCCCATCGTAGCGAGCGGTATGTCCGGCAACAATGGCGGCACCGTATTTCTTCGACTCCTGGTCCCAGATGCGCCAGATGATCTCAAACTCCTCCTCAGTGATGCCGATGGGCAAGTTGAAGTCCGGAATGATGAAGGCGGGCGGGAATCCCGAGGTGGTCACGTCAGAGGCCAGGATATGCCAGGAGAACCATGCGGCCTTTTCCCAGCCGTATTGAGGGACGATGTAGATCGGGTCCGTTGTGATCGCCATGACCTTGCCATCGCCGACGCGGACGATGCCGTTGTCGACGCCATGCCGGGGTCCCACCAGGACATCCTCCCGTTGACGACCCAGGCGGGGATAGATGAACGCATCAAAGAACTCCGGGGAGATCTTCCCGATCTCGGGGAATGTTGCACGTTCCATAGTGATGCCTCCTTGTTTTGTTGATGGTTCCAGCAGGACACCGGAGGCGGGGAATGGGGCGGAAGGGAATGGCACCTTCCCTACGCCGGCATTACCCGGATCAGGTTCAAGGGGTCTCCCGACCCTTCAGGGTCGAGACTCTCAGCCTTACGGCTCCCCCGGTGCCAGCAGTAATTTTACACGGGTCCACTCACAGTCGCAAGAAACCAACAGCAGCGGCTGGCCCACAAGAACAAATTTTCCCTGGAGAGAAAGAAACGTGTTCTTTCCCATGCTGCTGGAAACCAACCCAGACCTTTTTGACTTGCTGACACGGAAAGCTTCAGGATTTGGGATGTGTGGAACCCTGGAAATCTTCTTGCAACTATGGAAAGGGCAGGACTATGGGGAGAGGGATGTGATCCATTGACGGATTAATTGGATTTCCTCCTGGGTCAAGGGAGGGCCGGCGGCCGGCATCCGTTGTCCACATTTCCGTGGATCGTCCGTGATCTTCCAATACAACATGGAGGAGTCTGGATCGCCGGGCTTGACCCGCAAAACCTGGGGATTACATGTCGACGGGACCCCGACAAGGTTCGCTTCGGCTTGTCCCGGCTCCAACGAGAGACCTCCATTGACACCATGACATCCTACACACCGCGCATCCAGAATCGGCTGAATGCAGGTATCGAAATCAACCATGGTCTCACAATCTTTGGGAAGGGACACCTGGGATGCACGACACCCCCACGTCCCAAAAGCCCAAAGTCCCAAAAGACTGAGGAAAACTTTCCCGGATCTCACCATATGATCACCCCGACGGTCAGAAGGGTTGCCCCGATGGATAAAAGTGCCGCGGTTCGATGGAGGCGATATCGGTCAAGATCCCCTCGCTCCCGTGCCTGACGGGCCAGAAGGACTGCGGTCACATATCCGGATGTCGCCAGCAAAGACAAGGTTCCATGCAGAATGCGTTTGGGGATCTTTTCTTTTTGCTGGAGGCGGATAAGAT
>WFXO01000033.1 GCA_015490555.1 Caldifarciminota bacterium
CTCGAACATAGTCCATGAACTCATACCGCTCTGCCATTTCCTGCAGGCCTTTAAGCAGGAAATGGCCGACGCGTTCCGCATTTTCGATCAAGCCATTTTCCAAGAGTTCGATGGTCTTCAAGGCAGCGGCACACGCCACCGGGTTACCGCCGAAGGTGGACGCGTGACTGCCTTTTTCCCAATCCATGAGAGACGCTCGTGCGACCAGAGCGCCGAGAGGGAGTCCGGAAGCGATGCCCTTCGCAATGGCGATCATATCCGGAATCACGCCCCAATGTTCGATCGCGAACATCCGTCCGGTCCGACCCATTCCCGCCTGGATCTCGTCGTCGACCATCAAGATGCCATACTCGTCTAAAAGGGCTTTCAGTTTCGGGAAGAAGTCTTTGGGGGGAATCACATAGCCGCCCTCGCCCTGGATGGGCTCAAAGAAGAGCGCCGCAATGTCTTCCGGTGGAGCCACCCGCTCAAAAACGTACGTCCGGATGTAGTCCAGAACGGTGTCGGTTACTTGGTCCGGTGCAACCCCGAAGGGGGTCCGATAAGGATCCGGATATGGGATATGGACCACCTGGGGCAAGAGTGGGCTAAAGTGACGTCGATGGACAGCCTTTGAAGCGGTCAAGGAAAGAGAACCAAAGGTCCGGCCGTGGAATGCCCCAAAGAAAGCCAGGAAAATCGGGCGGCCCGTCTTGTATCGGGCCAATTTTAAGCCTGCCTCAATGGCCTCCGTACCGGAGTTGGTAAAGAAGACCTTTTTGTTCTGGGCCCCCGGGACGATTTCTGCCAATTTCTCGGCCAGCAAGATCTCGGGTGGGTAGTAAAAGTCTGTGCCGGACATATGAATTAAGGTCCGGGCCTGGCTCGCAATGACCTCGGCAACCTCCGGATGGCAATGGCCCGTCGCGGTCACCGCAATCCCCGCCGTGAAATCGAGGTATCGGTTGCCATCCACATCCCACAAATAGACCCCTTGCCCTCGTTCAATGACCGCAGGGTAAGGACGCCAATAGGAGGGGGAGATGTACTTTTTGTCCTTTTCGATGAGCGCTTGGGCTTTCGGCCCGGGTGGGGTCACCACAATCTTCGGACCGTATTCTTCTTTGGTTTGCTCCGCGTCTTTCATGGGACTGAACCTCCGTTTTGAAGTTTGAGAAGAGCAAAATTATACTCCGATTACACTACAATCGGAACCATACACATGGATCCATCAAAGATCGATACGAAATTTTGATTGTTCGTTTATTGGGAAGATCTACATCCAACATGGAAGGGTTGAACCACAACAAAGATCGCCGCTAAAGCGGCTCCTACAAGAAATCTTGAAACGAGGCCCATCCCCTGGAACATGATGTAGGAGCGGCTTCAGCCGCGATAAAAACCGAGTTCAATTCCCCTTTAGGAGTGAAGTGAACGGATCGGGGACTCCGGAGGTAGTTGGACCTCAAATACAGATCCGTCCTGGCGGGAGATCTGTTGGAAGACGTCCTCTGAGAGAGGAACTCCCAGAACCCGCAGAAGGACCAGGTTCATCAAAAGATGGCCGACAATCACGGAATCCGGCAAGCAGGGCCACCAATCTCGGAAAAATGCACGGGCGCGGGGTTCGGCATCTGCCGGGCTTTCGCCTCCCGGAGGCCGGGCATGATAAAAATCCCGACGCCACGCCTCAAAAAACTCTGGATATTCCAATTCCGCGATCCCGGTGACATAGCCCTCCAATTCGCCCCTCCGGACTTCCCGGAGCCGATGGTCCACGACCATGGGAATGCCCAGGATCTGGGCAACGATCTCTGCGGTTTCCCGGGCACGACGAAGGTCAGACGCAAAGATACGCCGGATCTCGTAAGACTTGAGCGTTTCTGCCAGGCGTTCGGCCTGTTGCCGACCTTGATCGGTGAGGGGAAGGTCCGTCCAGCCCTGGATCCGCTGTTGGAGGTTCCACTCAGTCTGGCCGTGTCGGGCGAGGAGTAAGATCCGGCGCATGGGCAATTCCAATGATCTCTGAGACCGAAGAGTACCCGTGCTCGTCCAGGTACTGCCGGATGCCCTCAATGATCTGGAACGGGGTCCGCGGGTCGATCATCGCGGCGGTTCCAATCTGGATGAGCGAGGCGCCGGCCATGAGAAACTGCAGGGCGATGTGGGTATTGGCAATCCCCCCGATGCCGACCACCGGGATCGAGACCGCCCTGGCGACCTCGCGCACACAGTAGAGGGCAAACGGGTAAATCGCCGGTCCCGAAAGGCCTCCATGGCCGAAGCCGGGCACATACGTCTGGCTTCGGAGATCGATGCTCGTTCCTAAGAGGGTATTGATCAGGGAAACGGCATCCGCGCCTCCCTGCTCTGCCGCCTTGGCTTCTTCCACGATGTCCACGAAGTTGGGAGTCAATTTGATCCAGAGGGGCTTTGAAGTCCTTTTGCGGATTTTTTGAACCAACTTCTCCAAGGCGCGGAGATCCCGCCCGAACTCCATCCCCCCTTTCTTTACATTGGGGCAGGAGACGTTGATTTCCAAAATATCCACCCCATCGGCGGCCTCGGCCTTTTCCGCCAGTTCCAGATACTCTTTTTCGGTTTCTCCGTTCAAGTTCACCACGATCCGGGGACCGTTCAGTTCTCGGAGCAACGGGAGTTTCTGCTTTTCAAACGCATCCCAGCCGATATTCTCCAGGCCAATTGAATTCAAGAGCCCACATGGGGTTTCCTTCAGGCGAGGGGGTGGATTTCCTAAGCGAGGTTGCAAAGTGAGCCCCTTGGTACAGATGCCCCCGAGTGTTTCCACTGGGTAGGCCTCCGAGACCTCCAGCCCATAGCCAAAGGTCCCGGAGGCCACCAAAACCGGGTTTTGAAAGGTCAGTCCATGGATCTCAATGTGAAGATCTGCCATGGAACGAGATGAACTTTAAGGTTTTGACGGTCTGACCCGCCTGTACACGCAGGAAATACACGCCGGAAGTTAGGGATTGAGGGATCCGGATCCGTGTTTTTCCAGGAGGGAACTGGCCCTGAAAGACGGTGGCAACACGCTGTCCTGTGATGTCGTAGAGGGTCACCGTGGCAGACGCGGATCGGTTCGTTGTAATCTCGAAGACCTTGGGCTGAACCTGCCGAATGGAAAACTGTAAAGATGTGAAAGGCAAGTCGTAATGCCGCGGTTCCTCGACCTGGACCACGGCCACATCGCGTTCTACGGTCACGTCATCTACATACCATCCATCTTCTGTGACCGATACGTCGGTGACCAAGAGGAATCGGATCCAGAGGGAATCCCCGACGAAGTTGGTCAGGTCAATGGTATCCGGTTGCCATACCGTCTGGGTTCCCGTGTAGGTCGCTACCGTCTGCCAGTTGGTTGTGTCTGTGGAGACTTGGACATAGCCATAATCCCAGCCGTCCTCGATATCGTACTTGTGGTAAAAGATCAGACGGGCGAAAGTTGCGTCGGTGAGATCGATCGGATGGGCCAACCGGAGGTAGGTACTCACGTTGTTGTTGTAATTGCCGTACGGAGAATCCGTAGCGCTGGAGGGAGGAGAATGATAGGTTGTGGTACTCAGCCCCCACATCTGGTTGCCTCCGGTGATCCATTGGTCCATAGTCGTCAAGGAATCCTGGAAGACCACTTGAGGGGTGCCAACCAAGATGTGGATCGGGATGTCCACCTCGAAGTTTGAGGAAGGAGCGGAGAGGTGGAGCACCGCCTGGATCACGCCTCCCGAGGGAAATGGAGGGGCCACCGAGATCCGATAAGGATTGAGAGAGTTATCCACGGGTGGGGCCGGAAGGGGGTCCAGATCGCCAAAATCGGCTACCGAATCCAACAAAGTGAGGTACAGAGTGTCGCTCAGCCGGAGGGTGCCTTGGACCCCGGTGATCGGGGCGACGGGCGAAAGATCGCGCAGGGACACCACAATAGAAAGGGTGTCTCCGGGATCGAGTTCCGAAGAATCTCCTTGGTCGGTCACGGATAGAGAGACGAGGTCGGCAAAGGACCCTGCGGCCTTCAAGACGTACAAGTTCATGGACAAATTCTCCTGGAACTGTTCCTGAATCGTGGACTCGTCGGGTTGCCAGAACGCCTCACCGACCTCGGGTGTAAACGCAAAAATCTTGGGTTTTTCCGTCTGTTCCCCGTACATCCAGTCGTCAGAACTTCCATTGACCGGGTAGAGCAGTTCCCAGGGGGTGCCATATGTGTAGCCGTTGACGGCGGTCATGATCTGGGCCATGGCGACAAAGGCCTGGTGATCCGGCGTGTAGATATTGTCGTAGCCGTAGGGATAGATGAGGAGATTCGAATAAGAGTGGTAGTTCAGGGCAATGGTGGGCTGGATGCTATCGCAGAGTTCGCGGATGGCTTCGGTTTCAGGTTCGGAAAACGGGGCGGTGCCCCGATAGGTCTGATCGCCAGGATATGGGCTGGAGCCCCAATCGTCATAGGCCCACATGTACCCATAGTTTCGGTTGAGGTCCACCCCGTCATAGGAAGGATCGAAATAGCCGTTATTGTTGTTGTCTCGTTTGTTTTTGCGCCAGTAGCCGTCGGAGCTAAACTCGTTATAAACATAGCCATCTGGATTCACAATTGGCACAATCCAGAGTTCCCGGTTATCCACCAGCCAGGTAATGAGTGGGTCTGTGCCATAGTGAGAAAGAAGATACTTTGCAAATTCGATGGTAATGGTGCAGCCGATGGGTTCCCGGGCGTGGTGGACGCCGGTCAGAAGGACTGCAGGCTCCCCTTCATCCTGATCCGGATGATCGGAGATTTTCATGGCCCAGATGTCCCGGCCTTCGATGCTGAGGCCAATGGAGATTTTCTCCGTTGTCAGGTCGGGATACTGGGCATGGATGCTGTCCAACTGTGCGGTTGCCTCGGCATAGGTATAGTAGGGCCCAAAGTTGACCATGAGCCCCTCATCTCGCCAACGTTGGAAGGTCTGTTCAATGTCCGGATCCAGAATGACCGTTGTCCATCGAGACAAGTCCACGGTTGGATCCACCAACGCGTCGATGTAGCCTTTGGGGCTCACGGCGGTAATGTCGGTTACTCCTGCCTTGAGAAGTTCCTGAATTTGGCTCTGGGGACGGTCCACGTAGATTCGGACCCACTGTTTTCCCTGGGCTCCGGTGACAAAGAGCGCCAGGATCCATACGACACGGTACATCATCTTGCCTCCTCTGATCGCATTGGGGGAAGACTTCTTTGGGAAGCCAACCTCCGGATTTCCACTGTCACGGTATAATTATAGGCCACGAAGCGGGAAAAGGAGGTCATTCTCATGCATATACCCCGAGTTTTGACAATTGCGGGCAGTGACTCTGGCGGCGGGGCCGGGATTCAAGCGGATCTGAAAACCTATACCGCCTTCGGAGTTTTTGGGATGTCTGCCATTACTTCGGTAACTGCACAGAACACCCAGGGCGTCCAGGGCATCCACGACCTGCCACCGGATTTTGTCGCGCTTCAGATTCGCTCCGTGTTGGAAGACATCGGTACCGACGTGATCAAAACGGGGATGCTCTCCAACAGCGAGATCATCCACACGGTGGCTCAAGTGTTGCGGGAATACCCCCAGATCCCGGTGGTCGTGGACCCGGTCATGCGGGCGAAAGGTGGGGACCCCTTGTTGCGCCCGGACGCCCAAGACGCCCTGATCAAAGAGATCCTTCCCCTGGCCTTGGTCGTCACCCCAAACCTCCCGGAAGCGGAGGCCTTGGTGGGCTTTGAAATTCGAAGTCTCTCCGATATGCGACGTGCCGCCAAGGCTATCAAAAACCTTGGCCCGAAAAATGTCCTCATCAAAGGGGGCCATCTGGAAGGGGACGAGGCCATTGACCTGCTTTTCGACGGCGTGACCTATCACGAGTTCCCTGCACCCAAGATTGACACACCGAACACCCACGGGACAGGCTGTACGTATGCCTCCGCCATTGCGGCGGCTTTGGCGCTGGGTCATGATCTCAAAGAGGCGATTTCAAAGGCCAAGGCCTACGTGACCGGGGCCATCCAGAATGCACTGCCTCTGGGCCATGGCCACGGCCCATTAAACCACATGTTCCGTTTTAAGCCGGGAACCATCGAGTTCGATGCCTTCAGCCGACTGGACATCCGCGTTGGACGGGTCATCTCTGCTGAATATTTGCCGAAAGCCAAAATCCCCGCCATCGCCATGCGGATTGACTTCGGAGACCTCGGAGTAAAGACCTCCAGTGCTCAAATCACCCGCCGCTATCGACCGGAAGACCTCATCGGCCGTGAGGTGGTAGCGGTCACCAACTTCTCTCCCAAACGAATCGCGGGCTTCGTCTCGGAAGTCCTGGTCCTCGGAGCGATTCCTCAGGAAGGGGATGTAGTTCTCTTAAAACCTGATGAGGAGGTCCCCCCTGGCGCCCCTATCGGCTAAGTAGGCTCCACTTTCAAAATATCCCCCTCCCGATGGAAGATCGCTCCCAGGAACTTCTGGACCAGCCAGAGATGGGTCTGGGTGTGAGAGGTCAAGTGTGTCATCCGCACACGCCCTCCCCGCAGGGCCAGAAGAAGCACCAGATTGTCTTGAAGGTGAGAGTCCACAGCGTCAGGTGACTGTAGAAAATCTCGAAACTCGGTAGCTAACTTTTGTCCCACTCGTTCTGCGGGCACCCCTTTTCGGCAGAGGAGATCGACCCCGGCCCGATGGGTCCCAAAGTCCGCCACAGCAACGGCGGTGCATCCTGGAGACCGTGAATCTTCGTAACCACCCTGATACGTTACCGACCACTGCTTTTGATGCCAACTTTTCTCGAACCCTTTCCGAATCCGTTCATAAACTTGTCGGTCTTGCAGAGCGCGTGAGACCGTGATCCACACATCGAGACGAAGTGTTGGACCTTTCTTCTGGAGATCAAGGGCGCCTAGTTCCGAACGAATAGTTGCCAAAAACGTTTGGAAATCTGGGAACAGGGAACGGCGGAACCGGGGCATTACCCGGATCTCGACGTCACCGCCCCCGGGTGGGTAATACCCGCGTCTACGACATCGGACCTCCAGCCTTTGGACGAGGGGTCGGAAATAGGGAACCAATACATGCACGAAATAATCCCAGGTCATAGACATGGGGACGTCGGTCCCGCCACGGATCCGAAGATGGACCGGCTGGTCTGCAAAAAGACTGACCGGAAGCAGGGTTTGTAAGAACAATGGGATCGATCCTGCTGTTTGAAAGTCTACGTAAACGGTGCCCCCTCGGATGGGACCAGGTGTGAACTCGATTTCCAGGCTCCCCAATCGATCCCCTTGGATGTGGGAATCTGTGATTTGGCGGAGGGCACGAAGGATAAAAAGGTGTTGGGTTTTGAGCCCCGGCTTTTTGCGTCCTTTGCGGATATTTACCACACGGATCGGTCGGCCCGTGAGGAGGCTCAGGACCAGTGCGGTCCGGACAATCTGGCCACCCCCTTCCCCGTAGGAGCCATCAATGGTCAACATTGGGCAACGGAAGCACCCGAAGTCGTCCCACCTGCAACAAAGGCACAATGATTTGATGGTTTTCCGCGTCAAAGACGAGGTCTGCAGGGGTGATCAGACCTCCGGCGAGGACCTGCTCTCCACGGTCTCGAGACCAGAGCACAACGGTCCCAGATTGGAATCCGGAGACCACGAACGTCTTTCCGATTTTCCACAGACCGTCTCCCCCGTCGACCTGTTTGAAGGTGTAGAGTTTTTCAGGCTGCCCGTGGACGACCCGGTAGAGTTCTGCGGGTTTGGTAAACGTCACAAAATACAGGGTGTCCTTGTCGAAAAATACACCGTTCGGGCGGTCGGCATCACACAAAATACGGATTTCTTTGTTGGGGAGAATTTGGAAGATCTTCTCTCGGAAGGTGTCCGAAACATAAAGGGTACCGTCTGGTGCGGCGGTGATATCGTTTAAAAATTGAGGGGGTTCTGGAAAGTCTTTGGGGCCCACATATATTTCCGCTTTCCAGGTTGAGCGATGGACACGCCAGATACGGTCGACGTCTGTCACGAAGATCCAGGATTGGTAAGCAGCCAGGCCTTTAGGATCGCGGAGTCCGGTCACGACGACCTTCTGGGAACTATCGGTCACCATCACCAGGGTGCCATCGTTTTGATTGAACTCCCCGATCGAAGATACGATGGCCCGGTGATCCCCTAAGGGAAGAATACTCTCTGGATGCACCAGTGACAAAAGGAACAAGAGTCCGATCATGGCGTGCCTCCTTGACGTAGTAATTTTAAACGCATGGTAGAGCACCGGGAAACTCCCCCACTGGTCTTATATTTGATTCTCTTCGTTGTTTCCTCGAAAATTTAGCCGTTCCAAGGAGGGTCCAAAAACGAAAAAAAGGAGGAAATGATGAAGAAGTGGTTCATGGTCTTGGCCATCGCAGGGGGTCTCTCAGCGCAGTCCCTAGAGGAAACCGCGGCAGGGGCAGTGAACACCCTTGCTCCTTCGTTGAATCCTTTACTCGTAGGAGAGCACTTGGCAACGGCGAATACGTTAGGCAGTTTACCTCATCTTCGGGTTGGGATCGGTGTCAACTTTGCAAAGGCCACCTTCCAGAATCCAGCGGCGAACGATTCCATTGAGGCTTGGGTCCCCTTCCCCTTCCTGATGGCCGACGTTGGGGTTTTCCCCGGTCTCTCTCTCACACCTTTAATCACGGGGGTTGGAAGCATTGACCTCATTGGAAAGTTTTCGGTATTCCCTGGGTTAGAAAATGCGTCCGAGTACATCAAGAACGTCCCGGCTTTTTGGGCAATTGGAGCCCGGATCGGGTTATTGAAGGACCATTTATGGTCTCCGGCTGCTGCAATCACGGTGATTTACGGAAACTTTTCTCCGTTTGAGTTGCAGGGTGGAACCCCAGAGGGCGACAGTGTGTATTTGCGGGCCGGGTTCAACGCTACGGGGTTGTATCTTCAAGTCTCTAAGAACGTCCTGGTGTTTACTCCGTACCTCAGTCTTGGATGGGTCAAAGGCACCCCTTCTGCAGAGTACAAAACACCGGCAGATGAAAATTACATTTCCTTATCTGGGATCGAGTCCGTTTCTGAATTTCGTACACTTCTGGGGGTCGAACTCTCGCCCATCCCTTTCATCAAGGCCTATGGTGAGGTGATGTTTGTAAACAATCAAACCATGTTTTCTGTGGGGCTACGGGGCGGGATTTAGTCCTGGCTCCATAGGGGCGTCGGCCCTCTATGTCAATTCAACGCGTTCACCCGCTGAAACTGCTAATTGGAGGTTATGTCCTTGTCATTCTTGTCGGGGCGGTCTTGCTTCTTTTGCCATGGATGCGGACCGGTCCCCTCCATCCCCTGGATGCACTGTTTACGGCTGCTTCCGCGGTCTGCGTCACAGGCCTTATCGTGAAAGATACCGCTACATTCTTCACCCCCTTAGGGAAGGCTGTGATCTTGTTACTCATCCAAATCGGCGGGCTCGGGTACATGACCTTTGCAACCATCCTCCTGTTCTTTCTGAAGAGCCGTGGAAGTTTAACTCTCCGTATGACCATGGCGGAATCCTTCCCGGAACTCACACTGGGCCGGATCTTCGTCTTTGCGAAACGTGTTCTCATGCTGACCCTCTTCTTTGAAGGGATCGGCTGGCTTTTTCTTTCCTTTGATTTTTGGAAAAGCGGGATGGCCCTGGGGACAGCCATGGGGCGGGGCCTCTTTGTTGCCATTTCTGCCTTCTGCAATGCTGGATTCGCTCCATTTTCGGACAGCCTGTCATCTTTTCGGGTCCACCCTCTGGTCATCCTCACGGTGGTGGTCCTCATCGTTGCCGGTGGACTGGGGTTTGTCGTCCATGAAGACCTCTATTTCACTTGGTACCGAAAGACCAAACGGAAACTTTATCTCCACAGCCGTGTGGTCCTGATGGTCAGTGCTTTTCTTATCGGTTTAGGAACCCTCTGGCTTTTGGGGGTCGATCTTGCCTCCATGGAACAGCTTCGCCTTTTAGATCGAGTCACCAATGCACTCTTTATGAGTGTGACTCCCCGCACCGCCGGTTTTAATACCCTCCCGATTTCCTCCTTCTCCACGGCATCTGTCCTGTTGCTCATTGTATTCATGATGATTGGAGGATCTCCCGGAGGAACCGCGGGGGGGCTTAAAACCACCACCATCACCGGTCTGTATCTTTGGGCAATTTCTTTAGTCAAGGGGAAAACGCGCCCCCATGTCGGTGGCTATTCTCTCCCTCAGGAGGCACTTCATCGTGCTTTAGTGATCACCGTGTTAGGAGGAACAACCGTCCTCTTTGCTACGTTCCTTCTCTCGCTGACAGAGGCGACCCTGGTTCAGACCTCGGGGTTCCTCCCCCTTCTTTTTGAAGTGGTCTCTGCTTTTGGGACCGTGGGGTTGTCTTTTGGGTCTTTGATACAACCTACAGTAAGCCTGGTTCATGACTTTTCCGCTTTTGGGAAAGGGATTATCATATTGACCATGTTGGTGGGGAGGGTGGGGGTGTTGTCCTTTACGGCGTTTTTGATCCAACGGAAACGCGAACCAATTTCATACATCGAAGGCCGTTTTATCGTGGGATAACATGCAATTCTGTGTCATTGGATTAGGAAGATTTGGAGCGACCGTAGCAGTGACCCTCGCGGAGATGGGCCACGAGGTTCTGGCCATTGATCGCGACGAAAATCGTGTGATGGAAATTGATGAGAAGGTGACCCATACGGCAGTTCTGGATGCGACGCAAGAGCGTGCGCTTCAACAACTGGGTCTGGATAAGTTCGACTGGGTGATTGTGGCGATGAAACGACTCGAGGATTCCATTCTCGTGACCCTTCTCCTGAAAGGGTTGGGTGTGAAACACGTGGTCGCAAAAGCGAACTCCGAGGCCCATGCAGCCATTCTGAAAAAGATTGGGGCTGACCGTGTGGTCTTTCCGGAACGGGAGATGGGAGTCCGTCTCGCAAGGAGTTTGACTTCCCCGATGGTCTTTGATTATCTGGAACTCCCGGGCGATTTTTCGATTGTGGAGTTTGCGGCCCCCAAGGCCTTTGTGGGGCAGTCGCTGAAAACCTTAGACATCCGAAGAAAACATGGGGTGAATGTCATCGCGATCCGTCGAAAGGAACCGGAAGTGGTAGAAGGGGGGGAACTCTCGATCCGTGAGCGAACCATTGTCGCACCTGGTGCCGAGGAGGAAATTCAAGACGGGGACATTCTGGTGATTCTCGGAAAGACCCAAGACATTGAGAAACTAAAGGATCAATATGAGTGACGAACGCACCTTAGAGTCCCAACTGGAAGAGGCCAAGTTTTATCTGCTGAATCAGAATTATTCAGAGGCCGAGCGGCTTCTTCAGCAACTGGTCAAAGAACATCCCCAATGTGCAGAGGGGCATTATCTTCTAGGCCTGGTGTACGAACTTCAAAACCAGATGGACCAGGCCAAGGAGTGTTACGAAAAGGCGTTAGCATTGAAGCCGGACTATCGAGAAGCGCAGGAACACCTCGACAAGATCGTCGAGATCTTTTGACCGTGAAGTCGTGAAAAGCCCGCGGCCCATGGAGACCCCTTCCATGATCCACCAAGAAGGTGCTGTGAAATTCATTCCACCCCCTCCTAAGGTCTTTTTTCGGGAACGAGCGCGGTTAGCACGGGATCTGGGTGTTTTGGGGATTCGTGCGATGGCGTTCTCCGAGCCCATTCTCGTTGCGGAAACGTTTGCAGGCACAGGGATTCGCTCTCTTCGATATTTACGTGAAGTGCCCAATGTCGAACATGCCTATCTTAATGATCTCAACAGTGAAGCCCTACAAACGATTGAAAAGAATGCGCGTCTGAATCGTCTGGAGGACCGGATCACGACCTTTCGTCTCGAAGCCAACAACTTTCATTATACCCTTAAGACCCAAGAGATCTTTCCCCATGTGCTGGATCTTGATGCCTTTGGTTCCCCGGTGCCGTTTTTGGACTCCGCCTTCCATGCGGTTCGAGAGGGGGGTGTTTTGTATGTGACCGCAACGGACCTTCCCGCTCTCTGTGGTGTAGACCCGCGGAGTGCATTCAACCATTACGGAGTCCTCACGATGCAGAACTGGTTTTGTCATGAGACAGCGGCCCGGATTCTAACCCGGGCGGTGATCCGGGCAGGTGCACGACGCAAATTTCAAGCAGCGCCTTTGTTTGTGATGTTCGATGGCTTGGCATTACGCGGCTTTTTCCAAGTGGTCCATGGCCGTTATGATCTTGACCCCGAACAAGAGGGGTTCCTCTCCTTTTGTCCACAGTGTTGGGAAGTCCGAGCCATTCCGATGAAGCAGTGTTGCCCCCGGCAATGCAGTCAAGGGCATCCCGTAGAACTCGCCGGCCCCTTGTGGCTTGGGGAACTCCACAATCCAGACTTTTTAGAAAGGATGCGATCAGAATTCCCCAGAGTAGCCCACTGGCTTCAGATTGAGCGGGTTGCTTTTTTCCTGGATCGAATGCGTGAGGAGGTCGGCATGCCCCCCTTTTTCTACCGTTTAGACCGCGTCTCAAAGCGACTGAAGATCTCGCCCCCAAAGGTTTCAGAAGTCATTCGAGCGCTCAAAGACCGGGGCTATCCCGCAGCATGGACTCATTTCCATACCAATGCCTTCAAAACCACCGCCCCCCTTCCGGTGGTTTTTGATACGGTCCGCGCCCTTGCCCACTAAAAGAAGACCGGTCTTTTAAGGTCCACTGACGAGCCCTCAACAGGGGCCTTTTTCTCGCTCTGAAGTCAGTTCGGTATTTGCTTGATGGTCTCATGGGCACCCCATAAAATTCCGGTATGGTGTGGGTCTTCCTTGGGCTGTGTAGCCTATTTTCTGCAACACCGGAGCCAAAGTTTGAGGCCGGACACCTCGAAATCCTCCAAAAGGGTCAAGAGAGTGTCATGCATTTCTCTCAAGGAGTGACGGTCTGGATGGAGGGTGCGATTGTCCGCGCTTTAGAAGCCTTTTATACCGAGTCCACGGGAAAAGGCTACCTGGCTCATGGGGTGGAAATGGTTCTGGACTCCGGTCGGGTGACCAGTGACACCCTGTTTTTTGATGAGAATTCCGAAGAACTCTTCTTTGTGGGTCGAGTCCACTGGGTCGACTCGACCCGGGAGGTCTTTGTGGACCGTGCTCGTGAACGTTCTGATACGGTCTTTGCAGGGGGAAATCTCCGGATCTGGATGCCGAAACCACGCATCCAGATTCTGGGGGATACAGCCCTTTATGCGGTCCAATCTGCCTGGGCAAAGGTTTGGGGACATGCCTTTATGACCCTTTTCCGTGAAGATACCATTCAGATTGTGGCGGATACATTTCGGCTGGAGGAGGATCTCGTCCAGGCTGCGGGTCCGGTCCGGATCACAGGCCGAAACCTTCTGGGGCATGCCCAGTTTGCTTGGATTCAGAAGAATCGGATCCATCTCATCGAGGATGCATCGTTGATTTGGGACCAGGGAAGCCTGACCGGCGATACCTTAGTTTTAGAAGAACTTTCCGACTCAAGTTATCGGGTCATTGCGAAGCAAAGTAGCCAACTTACCGCCCAGGAAGATCAGAATTCCCTGACCCTTACTGCTCAGTGGATCCTGCTGGAATTTGTGAACGATTCTCTGGAAACTGTCCGGGCTCAAAACATTCAGGAAGGTCGCTATGAAGAACGACTTCAATCGAAAGACAAGGGTCCTTCGGGTTCGTGATCTTGTCAAGATTTATGGGGACCGGCGCGTTGTAGACGGTGTCTCACTCCAGGTTCGTTCTGGGGAAGTGGTCGGGCTTCTGGGGCCGAACGGTGCAGGGAAAACGACCACCTTTTATATGATCATTGGTGTGGTGAGACCCAATGCAGGGGCCATCGACCTGGACGGTCAAGACATCACCCGGATGCCCATGTATAAACGGGCACGGGCCGGCCTGGGGTATCTCTCCCAGGAGAGTTCAATTTTTCGCAAACTCACGGTATTCCAAAACATCATGGCCGTGTTAGAAATGCGAGGAGTTCCAAAAGATGAGGCGATCCAACGGACAGAGGAAGCCTTGGCCATGCTGAGAGTGGCGCATCTTCGCGACCAGCGAGCAGATCGGCTTTCCGGTGGGGAGCGACGTCGTGTTGAGATTGCGCGGGCATTGGTTCTCCGTCCTGCTTTTTTACTCCTGGACGAGCCTTTCACCGGGATTGATCCCAAAACCCGGGAGGAAATCCAGGACATCATCCGTCAATTGGCCAATCTGGGAATCGGCATCCTGATTACAGACCACAATGTCCGGGAGACATTGGAGATCACGGACCGAGCCTATATCATTTACGAAGGACGCATCTTGATTGAGGGCACATCCAAAGAACTGGTCGAAAATCCTGAAGCACGTCAAATTTATTTGGGTGAGAGGTTTCGGTTATGAGACTGGACATACGGCAAACCCCCAGCCTTCGACTCCGTCCTCTGCTTCTTCCGAGGATCCGATTGGAAGTAGAACTCCTCCAACTCCCGATTTTAGAACTCTCTCAACGGATCCAACAGGAACTCGAAAAGAATCCATGCTTGGAGGAAGACCGAAGTGTCCAGGAAGCCTCGCCGGAGGAGACCAAACAACGTGAATTGGAAGAGGTCCGAAGACTCTTAGAACTCGGTGGAGACTCCGTTCCCATCCCTTATGGAGAACCCGAAGAGGAAGAAGAAACGGTTCCTGTTTACGAGTCAAAACCCCTGGGATTCTGGCAGCGGATTGAGGTCCAACTCCACAGTTATTTTGCTCCAGAAAGCCAGGAACGCAAGATCGCAGAGGCCCTGGTGGAGGCCCTGGATGGATTAGGATTTTTGGCAGAGCCGGTAGAAACTATTGCAGAACGGCTTGGAGTCTCTCCTGAGGACGTAGAACAGGTCCGCCAAGAAATTCTCCGGGAATGGGATCCGGAAGGCATCGCAGCACTCGATCAACGTGAACTTCTCCTGATTCAACTGGAGTCTCTCGGGTACCGCGATACCCTTGCGTGGAAGATTATCCACAACCATTGGGATGTCCTCAGCAAGGAAGGGTGGGAAGGGGTTCAAAAGGTCTTGAATGTTCCTCGAAGCGAGATCGAGTCGGCACAGCATTTGGTGTCGCTTCTTTACTCTTCCCCATCAGAGAAATATGCGGTTGATCCGACCTCGGCCTACATTGTACCCGAAGTCTACTTTCGGCTGATCGAGGGGCGAATTGTGGTTGAGTTGGAGGAGTCAGGAGTTCCCAGGCTCCGGTTGAGTCGGAGGTATATGGCCCTACTCAACAGTGAGTCCACAGACGAAAAGACCAAAAAGTTCATCATTCAGCAGGTCAAACGTGCCGAAGAATTTCTGGCGGCCCTTGATAAACGCCGTCAGAACATCCGGAAGGTTGCCGAACTGATTGCGGAGTGGCACGAAGATTTCTTGAAAGGTAAAACGATTGATCTCAAACCGTTGACGCAGACAGAGGCAGCCCAACGGCTGGAGATTCCGGTCTCCACATTGAATCGAGTGGTCAAAGGGCGGTATGCGGAGACTCCTGTTGGCCTTTTTGAACTCCGGTTCTTCTTCCAACGAGGCGCCGGCGGTTCCAGTGAAATCTCTTTAGACAAAACCCTTCATCTCATCCAGGAAATTATCGAAAACGAAGACCCAGAAAGACCCTACACCGACGACGAAATTCGGCAGATTCTGAAACGAAAATACGGGGTGATCCTCTCGCGGAGGTCTGTGGCGATCAAGCGAGCCAGTTTGGGCATCCCGAACTCCAACAAGCGCCGAAAGCGCTCTTCCTAAGCCGTATGGAGTATCCACTGCGAAGATCATTGCAGACCCAAAGCTTCCGAGGCTTGGAACCCCTCAAGACATAAGCAACCTCCACCCTTGGACTTCTTTTATCGCGTTCTTCAGGGGCTTTTCAAGCGATTCCTTCCGGTTTGGACACCGGAGAAGAGCAGTGGTATTTGGATTCATGCTGCGTCTGTTGGGGAAGTCCATGTTGCATACAGTCTGGTTCACGCAATTCGGGGAGCCTGGCCAGATCTCCCGTTGCTGATCACGGTCTTCACCCCAACGGGATCCCGCAGGGCAACCGAACTCTTCGAGTCCATGCCAGAGGTGGAAGTCCATCGTTTCCCCGGGGACGATCTTCAGAGGCTGGAGCCTGTGTTTACCTACTTTCAGCCAAAGATGCTCATTTTGATTGAGGCCGAACTCTGGCCGATGCTTTTGAAGACCGCACATCAAAAGAGGGTCCCAGTGTTTATAGTGAATGCCCGGCTCACCCCTTCTGCATTTCGGCGGTATCGTCTCCTGGGACAATGGTTTTCTGCCCATCTTTCGGCAATCACCTGGGTTTTGGCTCAAAGTCTCCCGGATGCAGAGCGGTTCCACCGCCTCGGCATCCCGCGTGAGCGGATTCGGGTGGTAGGGAACCTCAAATTTGACTTAGCGGGTCGACCTCGTAAAAGCCTCCAAAGGAAAGATCTGGGCCTCACTCCAGAAGACTTCGTGGTGGTTTTTGGAAGCCTTCGGTCCAGAGAGGAGGATCTGATTTTGGAGGCCCTTACAACATTCTTGCGTCCCGGTGTAAAATTTATCCTCGCGCCCAGGCACTTAGATCGGGTTCGTCCCTTGATTCAGAAACTTCAGGCCCGAGGGTGGCCTGTGCGGCTTCGGCAACCGGATCCTGCGATTCCAACAACGGAGGAGGCCAAGATCGTGATTTTGAACACCTTGGGAGAACTGTGGGATGTCTATGCACTGGGGGATGTGGCGGTGGTTGGGGGAACCTTCGCCCCGTATGGCGGACACAGCCTCTTGGAGCCAGCATTTCACGGGCTTCCTGTGGTTTTTGGCCCTTACATTGAAAACGTTCAAGAGGTAGCCAAGGGGCTTCTCCAAGGGGGAGGTGGCATCCAAGTCCAAAGGCCAAACACTCTCGTGAAGGTTCTGGACCATCTGTTCCGTGATCAAGAAACGCGGAAGAGCATCGGGACTCGTGCCAGGCGTTTTGTCGAACAACATCAGGGTGCCACCCAACGGGTTTTGACCTATTTGAAGCCTTGGCTTGAGCACCATGACCGGTAGCCTTTACGTAGTTGCAGTCCCAATCGGGAACCTGGGAGATATCACCCAGAGGGCCCTCGAGACACTCCGGGCCGTGGATGTCATCCTTTGTGAAGACACACGGAACACACGAAAACTCCTGTCACATTTCGGCATCCAAAAACCCTTGAAGTCTTATCATGAGCACAACGAAAGGCAGCGAGCCCCCGAGGTGTTGAAGTGGCTACAACAGGGGCAGCAGGTGGCGTTGGTCTCCGATGCCGGGGTCCCCTGCATCTCCGATCCTGGTTACCGGCTCGTTCGACTGGCGCGGACACACGGGATTCCGGTGATCCCAATCCCCGGGGTTTCCGCGGTCACGGCAGCCCTTTCGGTTGCAGGATTGCCGACGGACCGGTTCGTTTTTGAAGGCTTTTTGCCGAAGAAACCCGGAAAACTCAGGACCAGGCTGGAGGAACTTAAGCAAGAGGACCGAACATTGGTCCTTTTTGAGTCGGTGCACCGGATTCAAAAGACGTTACAGGCGATCCAAGAAATCTTTGGGGATATCGAGATTTTCGTCGCACGGGAGATGACCAAGTTGCACGAGTCCTATTATTTCGGCAAAATTTCGGACCTCCTGTCACAAATCACTTGGAAAGGGGAGTTTGTGTTGGTCATCCCAGGGAGGAAATTCCGTGAAAGTACAACTTAGAGGACGGGCACTTTTTCAACCTCTGGTGGACTGGATGGCCCGCCAAGGGGTACATCCCAATGTCCTCACCGTGGCGGGTCTGTTCCTGATGCTTCTTCCGACCTGGCTCATCGTCCAGGGACACTTCTTCTGGGGAGCCATCGCACTGAGTGCCGTGATCACTACGGACTTTCTTGATGGACAACTGGCCCGGACCAGTGGGAAGACCACCAAGTTCGGCGCGTTCCTGGATTCGACATTAGACAGGATCTCGGAGTTTTTGTTGATCGGTGGATACCTTTTGTATTTCCGGGGTGATCCTCGGACACAGGTCTGGCTTTATCTCTTTTTGCTCTGTTCCATCTTGGTGAGTTATGTTCGGGCGAGGGGAGAAGGACTTGGGGTTTCCGTCCAGGTGGGCCCAATGAACCGGCCCGGAAGATTGTTTACCCTGGTGGTGCTCACCCTCCTCGGCCCAAAGGTCTTTGCTCTCCTTTTACCTTATGTCACGTTTCTTGTGGCATTTACCGTTGTGAGGCGGAGTACAGAACTTTATAATTCCCTTAAAAATCGATAAGAAGGAGGAAACGTCCATGGCTGAGAAGAAGATCCGAGTGGCGATTATTGGCGTAGGGAACTGCGCTTCGAGTCTTGTTCAAGGGGTTTATTTTTACCGAAACGCCAAAGAAGATGAACAAATCCCCGGGATCATGCACGTCGTCTTAGGCGGCTACCACATCCGGGACATCGAATTCGTGGCGGGGATCGACATTGATCGCCGGAAGGTGGGTAAGGACCTGTCCGAGGCAATTTTTGCCCCACCCAACAACACTTATAAGTTCACAGATGTCCCAAAACTCGGTGCGAAGGTCTATCGGGGGATGACCCACGATGGAATTGGGAAATATCTGGAAGGGGTCATCGAAAAGGCCCCGGGCCCAACAGAGGACATTGCCCGAATTTTGAAAGATGAAGGGGTCGACGTCGTCGTGAACTTTCTCCCGGTCGGGAGTGAAGAGGCGACGAAGTGGTATGTGGAACAGGTCTTACAGGCAGGAGCGGCCTTTGTGAATGGAATCCCTGTGTTCATCGCCACCTCGCCCTATTGGTCTAAACGATTCATTGATGCGGGGCTCCCTCTCCTTGGGGATGATATCAAGAGTCAGGTGGGGGCCACAATCCTCCATCGAACCTTGGCGCAACTCTTCATCGACCGTGGGGTCCGCTTAGACCGGACCTATCAGATCAACTTCGGCGGGAACACGGACTTCCTGAACATGCTCGAGCGGGAACGTCTGAAGTCCAAGAAAATTTCAAAGACTCAAGCGGTGACTTCTTTGTTGCCGTATGACCTTGGGGAAGAAAATGTCCATGTCGGCCCCTCCGACTATATCCCGTGGCTGAAAGACCGGAAATGGTGCTATATCCGAATGGAAGGCACCACATTTGGGAATGTCCCGTTGAATGTGGAAGTCAAACTGGAAGTCTGGGATTCCCCAAACTCTGCAGGGGTCATGATTGACGCGATCCGCTGCGCAAAGATTGCGAAAGATCGGGGCTTGGCCGGCCCAATCATCGAACCTTCCGCCTACTTCTTTAAATCCCCACCCAAGCAGATCCCAGACTTCCAGGCCCGCGAACTGTTAGAAGCATGGATTCGGGGCGAAGGCCAGAAGGCCACAGCCAAAAAGAAAAAATCATAGCCCCGAATGGCCCGATGGGGGTTCTTCATCACCTTTGAAGGGATCGAGGGGAGCGGGAAGTCTACTTTAGCCCACTTCTTGAAAGACCGGTTGGAAGCCCTCGGGTTCGAGGTCGTGATGACCCGCGAACCCGGGGGCACCCCTGTAGGTGAACGGATCCGGGAGATTCTCCTGACCCCGGGCCTTTCCATCGAACCCTGGTCAGAAGTCTTTCTTCTCCTTGCCGCTCGTTATGAAAATACCCGGACCGTGATTCTCCCCGCACTCCAAAACGGAAAAATTGTCCTTTGTGACCGATACGACGACTCGACCATGGCTTATCAGGGGTTTGGCCGGGGCTTGCCCCTTCGCCTCCTTTCCCGAATCAATAAGTTTGCGACCTTGGGGATCAAGCCAAATCTTACGTTTCTTTTAGACCTCCCTCCGTTGTCTGGACTCCAACGAAAATCCATAGATGAGCGGACACGTTTCGAAGAAGAGCAGGTCCTTTTCCATGAACGGATCCGGGAAGGCTACCTAAAATTAGCCCGACGGGCTCGAAAACGATTTGTCGTTCTCGATGCCCAGAAAGCACCAGAAGAGTTGGCAGATCAAGCCTTCCTGATCACCCTCCAGCGTCTGAAAGAAAAAGGCAAATATCGGGGGGAGATTCCTCCTCCTTAAGACTGCGCAAATGATCTGGAGTGTCTACCATGGGGATGATGAATGCATGGATGCTTTTATGGATAGGGATGCTGAATGTCAGTCAACCGCAGACTTTCTGGGTTGCTGCGGCATCCCGGAGTGAGATCCACGTCCAGATCCTCTCGGGCGCTGCAGATGTTCAAATTGAAGGACCGTTTTTTATGCGGCATCTACCCCTTTTCCAAGTGCACCTCCAAGGGCACGGAACCGTTGAACTCCAAGTTCCCAATCCCTTTGTGGTTCATCCCGGGAAATACTTTTCGGCAGAATTTGCGCAACTTTACCGCCTGTTGGTGGTCAATCATGTGGAAGTCATACCACCCTCGAGTTCTCCAAGGGGGGACCCACGGACCCAGGGTGCTCGGGTGTTAGTGATTACCCCCTCCTCGTTCGTGGATAGTCTTGGCCGATGGCTTGAGTGGAAGAATCTTCGGGGTGTCTCCACAGTTGTTGCAACCCTAGAAGAGACAGGGACCAGTTTTTCCTCCATCCATGCCTTCATCCAAAATGCATATAACACCTGGGATGTGCCTCCCGAATACGTGGTTTTAGTGGGAGACGAATCCTGGATCCCCCCGGTGATCGTCTATGACAGTCTGGGCTGCGGAGGGTATTTCCCCATTGACAACCCCTATGCTCAACTCGACGGGGAAGACTACTTGGCAGATGTGATGTTGGGACGGATTTCTGTACGGAACCTCAACGAACTGCGGCGCGTTCTTCACAAAATTTTGGTCTATGAACGCACCCCAGATACCACAAGCCCCTGGCTCACTCAGGCCGTTTTGTTCTCCGGAGACATCTTTGAACGTGATTCTATGTACTCTATGGCAAAAGATTCTACTCGGATGGTTTTAGAGACGTTGGGCTTCACGCAAATTGATGCCTTTTATCTCACAGATTCCGGCCCCATGTATAGTTCTTCGCATGTCTTAAATGCGTTAGCGGAGGGTCGTGGATTTTTAAACTATCGTGGCAACGCGTTTGGAGAACTTTTCCCGCCCTGGGATACCGTGGATGCCTCCCATGCCCTGACCGGTCAACATTTTCCGATTGTTGTGATTCCTACGTGTGACATGGGGAATTTTACCCTCACAAATCAGGACTACGGGGAAGTATGGCTCACGACATACCAACCTGAACAGGGGCTTGGAGGTGCGGTTGCTTATGTCTCAACCTCGGGTTGTGTGTTCGGTATGGAAGGCGATCCGTATTTCCACACATACCGACGCAATGCATTGGATGTTGGATTTTTCCGGGGCCTCTTGGATCTCCCTTCTCCCTCCCTGGGCTATCTATTGGAAGCCGGGCGAATGCACCTTTTAAGCCTCTTTCCTACTCCAGAATTCTGGGCACAATACCACTATGAAGAGTTCTTGATCTTAGGAGATCCCGAACTCCGGCCCTGGAAACACACTCCTCGACCTGTGGAGGTCACGTATCCTTCCCATTCTTCATCGGGGACATTTCCTGTGACGGTAACTCGCCAAGGCGTTCCTGTATCCAATGCGTATGTGACCTTTTTCAACAACGGACAATTTGTACAGGACACCACAGATGAAACCGGCAGCGCCGTGCTTTCTGTCCCCACCCACGGAATATATACCGTAACCGTCACCGGTGATGGAATATATCCCTACCAAGGGTTGGCCTTTTTTGGCCCGGACAGCATTCCCGAAATTGTGGTCCTCCAGGAGGAAATAGTCGATAGAATCGAGGGAAACGGGAATGGGACTCCCAACCCCGCTGAGACGCTTCATGTCATCGTGCAACTGGCGAACTTAGGGGGTGAACCCGCCAACGATGTGACACTCACACTTCACATGCTCTCCCCCTATTTGAGTCCTGTGGATACACTGTCCATCATTCCTGAGGTTCAACCCGGGGAAGTCATTCTTGACAGTTCTCTTTCCTTCTACCTTCTCCCGGAGATTCCCACAAATAACCCCCAGCAACTCCTTTTGACCATCACACAAGGCCAACAAACCTTCGTGGATACCTTGACGATCATCCCACAAGATTTCCGACTCGAAATTTCTGGGAATTTCTTCCTCTCTTCCTCCAACCCTGAAGACAGTATTCCCATGCCGGGAGATACAGGACCTCTCGTGCTCGGATTCTGGAATCGGGAGCCTTTCCCTCTTCAGGCCGTGACGATGAACTTGAGGGTCTACCGTCCGGGGATCAGTGTGCTAGATTCCATTACACAGATCCAGACGGTGTCCCCAGGTGAGATTACCTGGAACATAGACGATCCCTTTGAGATCTCTGTTGACCCTTTGGTGCTGGAAGGAACTTGGGTGGCTTGCACCGTCACGGTCCACTTTCCAGATGGTTACACCCTCCCCCTCGGGTTCCAAATGATGGTGGGGAATGTGGATTACATAGTCCTCCCGGTTGCACCTGAATCCCCCAGTCCGCCTGTCCTGGATTCGATACTTTCCGACCTGGGCTATCGTGGCCAAATCCTCAATGACCTCAGTCTGTTTCCCTGGGTGTACCGGAACACAGAGGCTGTATTCCTCTGTGCGGGCGTTTCTTCTTACAACCAAGAAATCTCCAAGGGTCTTTTTGCAGACGCTTTAGAGCGTGCCCTCCGTCGGGGGGCCATGTTTTACCTGGAAGGCGACCATATCCTCTTTCAGAAGGACACGATCCCCTTCCTTTCCATGTTTCCTCTGCGATACGAGAACTGGGTCACCGTAGAAACCCTGGACTCTCTGAAGACATCCTCTTGGAGCCCCTGCCCCGGTCTGACCTTCTCGTATGATACCACCGGGATTAGTTCCTATACGAAGGTTCTCGCAGATGGGAGCGGTGGGATTGTCGCGATGTTTGTGTATGTTCATCAAAGTGGCGGGTCAACTGGGAGTTTCCCTGCGGCCTATACCGTGAATCTGGACTCCGTTCATGGTTACGTAACCCCCTATGAATTCGGACGCCTGATAGAGCAGACTCCCCAAGGCAAAGCTCTTTTCTTGGATTCCCTGATGCACTATTTCGGCGTCCAACCCGCGGTGGAAGAGCAGTCGATGCGAAAGCCTCTCCTCCAGATCAAAGTCTTCCCGAATCCAGCCTCCCAAAGACTCGTCCTCCAGATTCCGACCCCCTATCGCCTCACCCTCTACGATCTTGCTGGTCGCCAGAGACTGGTTGTAAAAGGGCGAGGAAGCACTTCCCCGCAGGTGATCCCCCTTCACCTACCCTCCGGGACGTATTTTCTAAGGATTGAGAGTCAAGGGCGGACCGTCCTGAGGAAACAAGTGATTTTTCACTGATCGGATGGATTCAATGGGACCGTCACCCCCTTCATCCGACAGACCGCACAAACTTCAAGAACCGTAGGCATCCCACAAACCTGGCATTCTTTGAGTTCGACCTGTTCTTCTTCGGGGACCCGGATTTCCTTCATGAATCGAAGGAACTCTCGATAAAACCGTAACTTGGTCCCTGGGGAGACCTCTTCGATGCGATTGAGGACCTCTTTGTACAGGATACTTTTCGCCCCTACGGAAAATGGGCACTCCTCCCGGACATAAGGGATTCCGTTGAGGATGGCATACATTGCGGTCTCTTTCTCCGTAAAGAACACGAAGGGCTTGGCCCGTTTGAGGAGTTTCGGATGGGTTGAAGGGAGCAGGGGAGCCTGCCGACGTAAGTAAGAGAGATCCCACCGCAGGGTGTTCCCGAACAACGTTGCGACTTCGTCGTCTAAGTTATGGCCGGTTACGACGGTTGTCGCCCCCATCTCGTGCGCGATTTTGTTGAGATAGTACCGCTTGAGGGTGCCACACACACGGCAGACCCTTGGTTCATAGCGTTTCTCTGCCATCTCGGGGATGGTATACCCCAGATCGTGCTGGATCGTAAAGATCCGGACCTCCACGCCGTACCTCTCTGCAAACTCCTCAACACGCCGTTTGGACAACTCCGAGTAGCCAAACCCACCATGGATCCCGAGGTCCAGATACAGGCCCCGGACGTTGTAGCCGTGTTTGTGGAGGAGGTAGAGGACACCCAGACTGTCTTTGCCGCCGGAAACCGCGACGACCACAGGCTCCTCTTTATCAAACATCTTGAATTTCCGGATGGTTCGGAGAGTTTCCCGTTCGAATCGCTCGATAAAATGCTCCTTGCACAACGCCAGGTTGTGCTGGCGAAGGTGAATCACGGCTTTTCCTTTACAGATCTTGCATTTCATGGGGCAAAAGGATAACCCGCCCCACTAAAAAAGTCAAAATCCCAAAGGAGTGTTGTGTCCTGATGACTCGGGCTTTACATTCAGGGGCATGTCCAGCCACCGGCGATTTCTATGGCTTATTCTGCTCCTGGGTCTGTTGTTCACAGACCTGCGGGGGCTGACGTTATATCGTGTTCGGTTTGAATTTCGTCCCCCGCATCAGGCGCAGACCGTTACTTTAGCCGGCACTTTTAACGAATGGAGCACCACCGCGAACCCGATGCGTCTTGAGGGGGACCGCTTTGTTACGGAACTCCTGCTTCCTGCCGGTACATATTCCTACAAGTTTGTTGTCAATGGCTCTGAGTGGTATCCAGATCCCAAGAACCCCCAGAAGACGCCAGATGGCTTCGGGGGATGGAACTCTGTCCTCGAGGTCGGTCCACATCGATTCCCAAGTGTGATCCTTCAGCCAGGAGACGGGAAAATCCTGCAGTCCTTTATATCACATGACCCATCCCAGATCCGGGATGTCAATCTCATGGGAGACACCCTCCAAATCCAACTCCACCTCTTGCCGGACGATGTCGATTCCGTACGGCTCCGAATCCTCTCTCCCAGTCCTCGAACTTTCAGGATGTCCCAACAGGTCCTCAGTTCACTGGAAGCCGTCGCCATAGCGAAATTCCTGATTCCTGCCCCCCAGTTTACCTATCAGTTCCAACTCTTTGACGGACCCCAGGAGTTCCTGTACCCTCAAAACCCGGTGGTCTGGGATCAATCTCACACCAAAGTCTTTGAGGTCCCCTCCTGGGTACAGGGCGCGGTCATCTACCAAATTTTCCCCGATCGATTCATGAACGGTGATCCTACGAATGACCCACCCGGGACCCGGCCCTGGCAATACGAGACCTTGGTTCCTCCCGAAGGCTGGTACGTCTTTTATGGCGGGGACCTCCAGGGCATCATCCAGAAATTGAACTATCTCCAGGACCTCGGGATCGAGGCGATCTACCTCAATCCCATCTTTGTCTCTCCCTCCAACCACGGGTACAACATCACCGACTATTTCCATGTCAACCCCCGGCTGGGCGGGGATTCCGCTTTTGATGCATTGCTCAAAGCCGCCCACGAGAGGGGTATCAAGATCATCCTGGATGGGGTCTTCAACCACTCCTCAGATCAGCATCCTTTCTTTCAAGATGTACGAGCCCGGGGACCAGAATCGCCTTATTACACGTGGTACCATATCAAACGCTGGCCCTTCCCGGACCGTTTCGACGGGGAAAAACCCAGTGACTACTATGACTGCTGGTGGGGCTTCGGAAGCCTGCCAGAATGGAATTTCCAAAACCCAAAGGTTCAGGAATACCTGCTCCAGGTCGCCGAGTATTGGACCCAGAAGGGGATCGATGGCTGGCGTCTGGACGTCCCCAACGAGGTTCCCCATTCTTTTTGGAAGACCTTCCGACAGCGGGTTCGGGCTATTAATCCCGAAATTTATATCGTGGGGGAAATCTGGGGGGATGGCTCTCCCTGGCTCCAAGGCGATGAATTCGATGCGGTGATGAACTACCCACTTCGCTCCCTGATCCTGGATCTCTTACAAAACCTACGTTCACCCCTCACTTTCCAACGGGAAGTGACTCGACTCTACCAGAGGTACCTCCCTCAAACCCGAAATGCTCTGTTTAACCTTTTGGGTTCTCATGACACGCCCCGTGCGCTCCAAATCTTGCAAGGGGACACGGTGCGGTTCCGTGCAGCCGTTTTTTTACAGATGACCCTCCCCGGCGCACAGGTCATCTATTACGGAGACGAAATCGGCATGCTCGGAGACCAAGATCCAGACTGCCGCCGGGTGTATATCTGGGAGCCGGAGCACCGGGATGAGTCCTTGCGGGCGTACTATCGGTCCCTCATTCACCTTCGGAAAGCCCATCCTGCTCTCCGGGCTGGTGATCTGACATTCGAGGCACACAACCCGCTGGTGGCGTATCTCCGCACCCATGCAGAGGAGACGGTCCTTTGCGTCGTCAATCCGACCGCCCAAACCGTCATTGACACGTTTACTATTTCTGAAGCCACGCTTCTTTGGGGGAAGCCAGAGGTGCTTTCGACAGCCCCTCTTAAGATCCGTCTGGCGCCTTATCAAGCCGCGGTATTTCTTGTCCCGTTCTCGGGTCCTTAGTTTTGGCTCTTGCGCATTAGATCCGGCTGTTTGTGGGGCTCTCTTTTGGTCCGGGCAAAAGCACTTCCCACCGCTTGTCCCAGAAAATAGGCAGCGACGAGGAGTGGGAAAATTCGCAATGTCCAGTGAATCCCTAAGAGGATTCGGATCCCTGCGACAAAGGGGACCGGAATGTGGATCGCAAGGAACCATGGGAGCGAACGGCGAGGCACCCGTGCCCGCCAATAACCGAAGGGGAGATTGATTGCAAAAATCGCCGAACTCAAGAGTGCCAACTTCACTGGGGCCCACTCCGTTCAATTCATGTCCCGTTTACGAGTACACGATACACACCGCGATCGCTGTGCCGTGTTCTTCATGGGTTAAATTGAGGGTCACCTTTCGTTGGCCCAGAATCTTCTGCACCCTGCCAGTGACCCGATAATAGGGGGGATGCCCCGGGGTCCGGAGAACCTCAATTTCTTTCATCGTGATCCCATGGGTCAGTCCCACGCCCAGGGCCTTGAGGAGTGCCTCCTTTGCTGCAAATCGGGCCGCATAGCATCCCATCTTGTTCCGGAACCCTTCACAGTATCGAATTTCAGCATCGGTGAAAACCCTTTGGAGGAATCGATTGCCGTGTTTTTCAATCGCTTTGCGAATGCGAGAAACCGTGACGACGTCGATCCCGATCTGCATCCCTCACGTCCTCCCTTAAAACGCGTAGTCCAAACTGAGGGAGATGGAATGGAACGGTTCCTCTTCCGAGAAACCCAACACGGTGCGACCCTCTGCTGTGTGGATCCCCTGGCCAAAAAGGCCCTGATGCTCAAAGATGGTGTTCTTGAACCGAACTTTAAACTTCAGTCCCAGATTCGGAGTTGGCCGATGGAAGATGGCCAGGTAGAATTTGGCCCCCTTGCCATAGAAGAAATCGATGCCGGTATCCTCAAAGGCCCACTGAGACATCCCCTGGGTCCGCCAAACAATATATCCTGCCTTCACTTCGGATTTATCCGACAGAGTTTTGGTAAACTGGAACGCCACGAATCCCCCATTAATCTCATCGTTCGGATAGTTCAAACGTTCCTTCAGATCTACAGATCCATAACGGGTCTCAATGCCGAAGTAATCATAGTCTGTCAGGAGAACATACGCCCGGAACGTTGTTTCCCGGGTCAGGGACTCCGTGATTTCTACACCGCGCCGATTCCTGCGTTTTTGCCACTTCTGTCGCAATCGTAGGCGAAGGGGAAAGACCGGCCGGTACTCGATTTCTGCCTGGATCCGATAGTTTCGTAGGCCGTCGGTATTGTCTCGCCAGAGGTCCACATAGGCCCGAGGGATGAGCCATTTATCGGAAAACTGGTACCGGGTCTCCATGCAGATCCCCGTTTCCGGTTTCGGCATCGGAAAACTGGCCAGTTCAGAGTACAGGGGATCCAAGACCCGATATTCATATTCCAATGGTGTGTCTTCAAATCGATTGTCTTCTTGGAACGGTCTCATGTAGGGGTTAGTGTAGTTTACGGGGTAGTGGCGGAACAGAATGTTGATATAAAATGGATCGAACTGAACCCGGCCTTTTGCAAGCCAGGCGGTTCCACCTTGGAACTCGTGAGCCGCTTCCCACTCGAAAGACACCGGAGCCCGTACCCATCGGAATTCCGCTCCAATAAACCTTTTCTTTCGGCCACCAATCCAGTAGAAAGATCCATCTTGTGGACTTAAACGATACCGATCTCCTGGTAAATCCAGGGCTTGGAAATCCGGTTCGATCGCTTCCGGGTATCGAATTTCCATGTAACTCAACGCAATTTGCGTGCCCGTGGGGAACCAGGGTTGCGGTAAGTCATAGGTCATCCGTGTGCCCCAAAGGGTTTCCTTGATCCGGTTCTCGAAGGTCGGTGGAATGAATCGGCCGGTGTAGTAAAAATTTGGGGACCCATCGGGTTTGGGGATGAAGTGGCGGGGAGCTTGGGAGTACCAAAAAGTCGGAGAGAAGGCACCCCAACGGAATTGGGCAGCCACTCCCCGGAGATTAAAACTCCGCTGGGAGGTGAGGTCCCCATAAAGGCCCTGGGGACGATCCAAAATTCGGTCCCGGCTTTCCTCCGTGTTGTCCATCAGGAGGGCCTGTCCGAAAGTCAACCGGTAGTCCCCGATCAGAAGTCGACGCAGTATCCCCCAGTGGTCGATTCCTACAAAAGCCTTTAGAAGGGTTTGAGAACCAAGGTAAGGGGATCGTTGATAAAGAAATCCGATCTTATATCGCCCCCAGAGGCTCCATCGGGCTTTTGCCCTGAAGGAAGGCTCAGGTTTTAAAGCCTGGACGTAAGCCTTCTCTGCGACCAATTGATCGTGAAGGTGCTGAATCTCCGACTCCGACCACCCCTGTTCTTGCAAGAGGGAGTCTAAGGCATAGGGATCCGTCGCCTCCAATTGTTGAAGGCGTTCCGAGAGGTTGCTCCCGGCTGTGGTCAGGTACGGGGAGTAGTAGGCGTCCATATGGACCCAGCCCCGCAGGGGCACGCGCTTCAGATCCCGATATGTCAAAAAGTTCCGCATGTTCAGATACCCGTAGTGAGAGAGGCCGGGAACCCGACGGAGATCCCTTACATTGCGGAGCCGTAAGACCTTCACAAAGCGGACCACAGAGGCCGCGTCGATCAGAGAGACACGATAGAGGCTGTAGAGTTCATCAACCGTGGCTCGGTTCACATTGATAGGTTCCGTTAAAAAGCCGATCCATTCATCGAAATAACTTTCACGGGGTGCCTCCTCGCTGGCGCCTCGCTCCCGTACACGCTCTACATAGAGCGCAAAGTTTTTCCCTTCTCGTACTTTCGAGATCCGGATTACGTCACGCCAACGGGCGAGGTCACCAGGCTGGATTGTGGGGATTTTTAAGAGTTCGAAATAAGAAGTCAGAGGGCCCCGGGTTTGGATCCAGGCATAGAGACTCTCGGCCTTGGCCTGTGGGATGGAGTATTGGAGGGCAGAATCCAGAGAGATGCCCAGTTCCTGAGAGAGGGTTTCTGCGTCTTCATAGCCAATAGGCAAAGAGCGGATCTCGTTGAGAGTAGCTACATTGAGGTCCACCCCCTGGGGAGGAGCACGGAAGAACAACCAGGGTAGGAGGAGCCAGGGGGTCACAGACCACTACCTCCGATAACTGAGGCCAAAGACATGGGTCAGAGGAAGGTCTAAAGAAAAGACGGCAGCATAGTTCAATTGAAGGGATCCGGAGGTCAAGCCGAAGCCAAGCGTTGGGGTGGTGACTTCCCCTTCTTGAGCCAACCCCAGGCGAAGAGCGATCCGGTCCTGAGCGAACCGGATTTCTTGCCCAAAACTCAACCGTGCCGGGTGATCCATGGTCTTCTGGGCTTCCACCACTGTGGTCGCAGAGGCCCACGGCCGGTACGAAAGCCCGACGGCGATGGTTACAGGAAGAGGCTCATTGCGATAGGTGCCGTGGAGGGATGGGCGGTTGAAGTTCTGGATCGAGGCGCCCAAGGTCCAGCGGGTATTGACCCGGCCCAGGAGTCCAAGATCGAGGCCGAAGGTGGAGGTTCCCCCAAAGCGAGGCTCTTGGAATCGGAAGAGGTGAAGATTCATGCCCAAAGCCAGCCCTTCGGTAAGGAAGCGGGCCATGCTGAAGGTCCACGCGCTCTCTCGATATGCTCCGGTATAGGCCGATTCATATCCCTGGGTTTGCAAAGAAGCGCCTGTTTCTTTGTAAGAAAAAGCGACCATTGTCCCGTGATAGGGCAGTGCGATGGATGCCTGAAGGGTCCGGAGTCCGATCCCCAATCCTCCGTAAAGGGGCTTATAAAACGTCTCCGCCATAAACCTGGAAGTTTGAGCCAGGCCAGCAGGGTTCGTGTAGACTGCATCGATGCCGGCAGCGTACGCCACGTAGGCACCCGCCAGTGCATCGGTGACCGGACCCGCAGAGAGGTCTTCGTAGAGGGCGTCACCGGGGACAAGCCAGCCAAGGAGTAGCAAAAAAGCGAGTATTCTCATGCGGCAAATTATACGTATCCACCGTGAAAAGGTCAAACAGTGACCCTTGGAGGTTTTCGGCCCTTAGGATCCATCCGTGGAAAGTGACAACGGGAAGGGTGTACAGGCTAAGGCCTTCATGGCATCGTTTCGATGTGCACTTTATAATTGAAAGCCAAAATTGGGGCCGTAGCTCAGTTGGGAGAGCGCCAGAATCGCACTCTGGAGGTCAGGGGTTCGAATCCCCTCGGCTCCACCAAAAATCCACTGGAGGTCCCCAAAACCATGTACCCCTTCCGTGAGATCGAGGAGAAATGGCAAAAACGTTGGCGGGAAGCCCGCATTTATGACGCCCCGGACATCCCACACCGCCCCAAATACTATGTCCTGGAGATGTTCCCCTATCCCTCCGGTGACCTTCACATGGGCCACCTCAAAAACTATGTGATTGGAGATGTGGTCGCTCGAATCTTTCTCAGGAACGGATACGATGTCCTGCATCCCATGGGATGGGATGCCTTTGGACTCCCCGCGGAAAATGCCGCCATCGATCGAGGCGTAGATCCGAAAAAATGGACCTACGGCAACATTGAGACCTACCGGAACACGCTACAGCGCTTAGGGATCAGTTATGATTGGCGCCGGGAAATCGCCACGTGTGCACCGGATTACTACCGGTGGACGCAATGGCTCTTTTTGTTTTTATATCACCGGGGTCTGGCTTATCGGGCGTCCGGCCTGGTCAACTGGTGCCCACATTGTAAAACGGTCTTGGCCAATGAACAGGTCGTTGATGGCAAATGTGAGCGGTGCAAAACCCCGGTGGTCCGGAAGGAACTCGAACAGTGGTATTTCAAAATCACGGCCTATGCCCAGCGTCTCTTAGATGACTTAAAGAAACTGGAGGGTAAATGGCCCGAACAAGTCATTAAACAGCAGATTAATTGGATTGGCCGCTCGGAAGGGACCGAAGTTCATTTTTTAGTGGACGAATGGAACGAACGGCTCCCCGCCTTTACGACCCGGATTGACACGTTGTTTGGGGTGACCTTTGTCACCATCGCACCCGAGCATCCCTTTGTCAAAAAATACCTGGATCGGTTCCCGAACCGCGAGGCAGTCCGCCAGTATGTCGAGGCTGCGTTGAAAAAGTCGGATATCGAACGGACCGCACTGGATCGTCCCAAGACTGGGGTGGATACTGGGATCACGGTCCGACACCCTCTAACCGGGGAACAGGTCCCCCTCTGGGTCGGGGATTATGTCCTGGCGACCTATGGGACGGGTGTGGTCATGGGCGTCCCGGCCCACGATCAACGAGATTTTGAATTCGCGAAAAAATTCGAACTGCCGATCCGCGTGGTGATTCGACCCGTAGACGGCGAAACACCGGATCCCGATGAGATGGAGGCCGCCTTTGAGGATTATGGTGTCATGGTCAACTCCGGGGAGTTCTCCGGGCTGGATTCTAAAACGGGGATTCAGAAGGTCGGTGAGAAACTCCAGGCCCTCGGCCTTGGAGGACCCACCGTGACCTATCGTCTCCGGGACTGGTTGATCTCCCGGCAACGGTACTGGGGGGCCCCGATTCCTATGATCCATTGTGAACGCTGTGGTGTGGTCCCGGTCCCAGAAGAGGAATTGCCTGTGCTGCTCCCCGAAAATATCCAGAGTTATCTGCCAGAAGGCCGATCTCCCTTAGAGGACGTGCCAGAGTTCATGAACACGACCTGCCCCTCTTGCGGTGGCCCGGCCCGCCGAGATCCGGATACCATGGACACTTTTGTGGATTCCTCATGGTATTTCCTTCGGTTCATTGATCCGAAGAACGAGGAGAAGCCCTTTGACCCGGAGAAAGCCAACGCGTGGATGCCCGTGGATCAGTATATCGGCGGTGCTGAACACGCGACAAAACACCTGATTTTCGCACGGTTCATTACCAAGGCCCTATATGATGCGGGGTTGTTAGAAGTGGATGAGCCGTTTGATCGCCTCTTTACCCAGGGGCTGGTCTTGAAACGCTACTGGTACTGTCCGACATGCCACCGGTTGGTGGACGGTGAAGTCCAGGAGGGCAAACACGAAGTCTGTGATACCCCGGTGGAAGAACGGCTGGAGATGATGTCCAAGTCCCGAGGGAACATTGTCCCTGTGGGCCCCTTTGTTGCGCAGAACGGGGCGGATGTCGCGAGGATCGCGATCCTCTTCGCTGCACCGGCAGAAAAAGATATGGAGTGGTCGGATGCGGGTGTAGAAGGAGCGCGTAGGTTCTTACAACGCATCTGGAAAATTTACCAGGAACACAAGCCCTCCGCATCGGTCAAGGTGGATCCTGAAACTTTAGGGCCTGAGGAAAAACGACTCTATATTCGACTCCAGCAGACCTTAAAGGGGGTTATGGAGGATTCCCAGGCTTTCCACTTCAACACAGCCATTGCTAAACTCATGGAATTTTTGAACGATCTGACGGATTTCCCGGCCAAAGACTCCCCGGTTTTTGCATATGCGCTCCGTGATTTCGTGTTGATGTTAGCCCCCTTTGCCCCGCATCTGGCAGAGGAGTTGTGGGAACAGATGGGCGGCGAGGGGTTTGTGGCACAGATCCCGCTTCCCGAACCGGATGTCCGCTATTTGGAGGAAGAGACTGTCGTCATCCCGGTCCAAGTCAACGGTCGGGTCCGCGCCCGTCTTAAAGTTCCCCGCGGGCTTCCCCAGGAAGACATCGTGGAACGGGCATTGGCCAATGAGAACATCCAGCGGTACGTCCAGAACAAATCCATTCGGAAGGTCATCTATATTCCAGACCGGTTGCTGAACCTTGTGGTCTAAAGCCATCCCCTGTCCACTTCGACCCCCTGTCGGCTCCGCTCTCCGCGGGAGAGATTTCAAGAGATCTTAAGACAAGTTCATCGTTCATTTTGCGACCAGGAGGTCAGATGAAATGAAGGTTTTGGTCATTGGATCCGGTGGGCGGGAGCACGCGTTGGCATGGGGACTCCATCGTTCGGGGGCAACCGTCGGGATTCTTCCGGGAAATGCCGGGACACTCAGAGAAGGCGTCAACTTCTCCGGTTCTTGGAAGGACCGTGCGTCTGTCCAGCAGGTGATAGAAGCATTCCGCCCAGATCTCGTGGTTTTGGGGCCCGAGGCTCCGATTGCGGAAGGGCTTGTGGATTGGATCCGACAGACTTTCCGGATCCCCGTTTTCGCACCTCCCCAAAAGACGGCTTTTCTTGAGGCGTCCAAGATCCAAGCAAAAGAATTCATGGCGCGGAATGGCATCCCAACGGCTTCATTTGAGACGCATACGGATCTCCATTCGGCTCTGAAGAGTGTTGAGCAGTGGCCCACCTGGCCAGTCGTCATCAAAGCCGATGGTCTGGCGGGGGGCAAAGGGGTGGTGATCGCACCCGACAAAACAACGGCGACGCAAACATTGATCGACTTCATGGAGAAGGGGAAATTTGGCCCAGCCTCTCAACGGGTGGTCCTGGAAACATACCTTGAGGGTTATGAGGCCTCCGTCTTCGTTTTGATTGATTCCGAATACCGGTACCAGGTCTTGGGCGACGCCATGGACTACAAACGGCTCCTCGATGGAGACCGAGGGCCGAACACCGGAGGGATGGGGGCGATCTCCCCACATCCCAAACTCAGCCACGCAGAGCGTCAACAGATTCTGGACCGTGTGATCAGGCCGACGATTGAGGGGTTGAAAAAGGAATGGTTCCCTTATTCTGGGGTCCTATATTTCGGCCTGATGATCACCGATCACGGCCCCTATGTTCTGGAATACAACATTCGGTTTGGCGATCCTGAGGCCCAGGTCTTGATTCCCAGGCTCAAGGGAGACTTTGCGCGTTTGCTTTACCGGTACGCCACAGCCTCGAATGGAGAGAGCGAGGTTCAGACCGACGAGCATCTCCATGCAGTCACCGTCATTTTAGCCTCCCAGGGGTACCCCGTTCAGTATGAGACCGGCAAGGTGATCGAGGGTCTGGAGGATCTCCGGGACCAGCCGAATGTTTTGATTTTCCACGCAGGGACGAGCCTTCAGGGCCAAAAGGTCGTGACGGCGGGGGGCCGGGTTCTCAATGTCGTGGGGCTCGGTACGACGTTAAGTGAGGCACGCACCCATGCGTATCAGGCCGTTCAAAAGATTCGATTCGAGGGGATGACATACCGAACGGATATTGCCGCGTTTTAGGACTCAGTTCGAACGCCGAGGACCTCTTTTTGGATCCGGATCAGTTTTTCAATCGCGGGCCAGGCTTTCTCCACCATTTTCTGAAGATCCCGAGGATCAAAAGGCTCTCCTTCTGCCGTCCCTTGGATTTCAACAATTTTCTTGGATTCTGTCATGGCTAAATTGAGGTCCACTTCTGCTTCCACATCTTGTTCGTAGGAGAGGTCCACTACAATCTCATGGTGGAGGATGCCGACCGAGACGGCAGCCACGAATTCTCGGACCGGCCAGGTTTCAATGAGGTGATTCTGATGCATGAATCGAATCGCATCGTACAAGGCAACGAATCCCCCGGTAATGGCAGCGGTTCGGGTGCCGCCATCGGCCTGAATGACATCACAGTCCACGATAATGGTGTATTCTCCCAACGCACGGAGATCGACCGCTGCGCGGAGTGCGCGTCCGATAACCCTGGAAATTTCGACGGATCGGGAATCCGGGCGGACCAACTGGCTGTCTCGCACTTTGCGGACCCGGGTCGCCCTCGGCAACAGCGCATATTCTGCGGTAATCCACCCCTCTCCAGAACCCCGCCGCCAGGCAGGCACAGTGTCCAAAACCGTTGCTGCACAAAGCACCCGTGTGTTTCCAACCTCAATCAATGCAGACCCTTCGGCATCTCGAAGATAGTTTCGGGTGATCTGGACAGGTCGCAGCCCGACTTCATCTCTCGGTTCCATCATCGCCTCCTTGGTTCCTGTGGGGGAGGACGCACTCCCGTTTGAACAGCGGTTAAAGTGTCCAGGATTTTCAAAGGATTGTCAAAACGTCAAGTTGACCCCATTTTGCCGCACCCCTATATTAAAGGGCATGCAGCTTTATAACACGTTAACTCGGAAAAAAGAGGCTTTTGAACCCCTGAACCCGCCCAAAGTGGGGATCTACATGTGCGGTATGACCGTCCAAGACCGTCCCCACCTCGGGCACATGCGAGCCTTTCTGGCCGGTGATGTCCTACGACGCTACCTGGAGTACAAAGGCTACGACGTCTCTTATATCCAAAACTTCACAGACATCGACGACAAAATCATCCATCGAGCACGACGGGAAAACGTCGATTGGCGACAAATTGCAGAACGGAACATCACGGAGTACTTACGTGCGGCAGAGGCGATGAATTTTAAACCCGCCACCTTCTTCCCCCGTGCGACTCTTCATATCCAGGAGATCATCGAGACCGTTCAGACCCTGATGGATCAAGGGATTGCTTATCCAGCCGGGGATTCCATCTATTTTGACATCTCCAAGTTCCCCTCCTATGGGAAACTCTCCGGGAAGAAACTCGAGGACCTTTTGGCAGGCTATCGAGTCGAGCCGGCACCTGGGAAGCGAAACCCGGCGGATTTTGCACTCTGGAAAGGGTGGAAAGAGGGGGAGCCTTATTGGCATAGCCCCTTTGGGAAGGGCCGCCCTGGCTGGCATATCGAATGCTCGGTGATGTCAACCCATTACCTCGGACAACCCTTTGATATCCACGGTGGCGGATCCGATTTGATCTTCCCCCACCACGAAAACGAGATTGCTCAGGCGGAAGCGGCACACGGCAAAGCCTTTGCTCGCTATTGGTTCCACGTGGGGTTCGTCAAACAGGCCGGGGAGAAGATGTCGAAATCTACGGGCCTGTTCACCCCCATCACCGATCTTCTTCAGCGTTACTCCAGCCAGGCCATCCGACACTACCTCTTAAGTACCCATTATCGGACTCCCATTGACTTCGAAATGGAGCACCTGGACCGGTCAGAACGGGCAATGGAGCGGATCACCAACTTTTTACGAAAGGCGCCAGATCCCAAAAATCCCGTCGAAGAGATGGTGAAATCTCCGGAACTTCAAGACTGGCTCCAAAAATTCGAACAGGCCATGGACGATGATCTCAATACACCGGGCGGACTGGCCGTGATCTTCGAAATGGTTCGACAGGGGAACGAAGCCCTCCAAGCCCAGCGGGGGGACGATGCGGCAGCGTTGAAAGCCGGGATGATCTTCCTCATGAACGTTCTTGGATTCCGGCTCGAGGAGAAGGAACGGACCGATCTATGGGTTGATGACCTCCTGGGCTTGATCGTCGAAGTTCGCCAAATCCTCCGACAGGAGAAGCGATTTGACCTCGCAGATCTGATTCGAGATCGTCTTAAGGCCTTGGGGGTTGTCTTAGAGGATACCCCCTCGGGAACACTGTGGACCATCAAAGGGAGTCCTTCGTCATGAAAGACTTAGTCTCCACCGCACTGGATTTCATGGAGGGAGTTGATTATGGGGATGCTCGTCTGGTGCAGATCCAGGAACAGCAGATCACCGTCCGGGATGGCAAAGTAGAGCGGATCCAGGTTTCGGAATCGTTAGGAATGGGCATTCGGATCCTGGACCATGGATTTTGGGGGTTTTATGCGACCCATGACCTCTCCGTGGCGAACATTGCCGAAGCGGTGAAGCAGGCCAAGGCCATTGCCCAAGCCTCCCGGATCGCAGGAGGCCGACCCCTACAACTGGCAGAAGTGGACCCTGTCCAGGATACCTATGTGACCCCCCATCAGGTGGACCCTTTTGCGGTCCCTCTGGATCAAAAGATCGAGTTGTTGCTCAAAACTGACGAGATCCTTCGCCAGGGAAAACACATCGTCAACCGGGAACTCCAACTGAGGTTTGTCAAGCGGTATCAGGTTTTTGGCTCCACGGAAGGCACCTTGATCGAGCAAACTATCGTAGAATCCGGGGGTGGGTATCATGTCTTTGCCTTCCGAGACGGCATCTTGGTCCGCCGTTCTTATCCTGCCGCCCATGGCGGGAACATGCAGAGAAAAGGCTACGAATTCATTGAAGAGATGGATTTCCTGAGTCACGCTCCCCATGTGGTGGAAGAGGCGGAAGCCTTGTTAAAAGCGCCGCCTGCCCCGGAAGGCGTGATGGACCTGGTGATTCATCACTCCCAAATGGTCCTCCAAATCCATGAATCGGTAGGCCACCCCTTGGAATTGGACCGGGTGCTGGGCTGGGAAGCAGGCTATGCCGGCGAGAGTTTCGCAACCTTGGACAAGTTGGATACGTTTCAGTATGGATCGCCGTTGATGAACATCACTTCGGATTCGACCCTTCCAGGAGGACTGGGCACGTACGGGTATGATGACGATGGAGTGCCCGCCCAGCGTGTGTACTTGATCCAGGAGGGGATCCTCCGCGGCTATCTCTCTTCTCGTGACACCGCACCGTTCATTGGCCGGAAAAGTGTAGGTGCAGCCCGGGCGCAGGATTGGTCCAGGATGCCCATCGTCCGCATGACCAATGTCAATCTGGAACCCGGAGAGATGACCCTGGAAGAACTCATTGATGGCGTAAAGGACGGCCTGTTTATCATGACGAACAAGAGTTGGTCGATTGATCAACGACGCTTGAACTTCCAGTTCGCCACAGAGATTGGGTGGCGGATCCGGAACGGGAAACTCGCGGAAATGGTGCGAACCCCGATCTATTCCGGGATCACACCGGTCTTTTGGCGAAGCATGGATGGGGTCGCCAACGATTGGTATCTCTGGGGAATCCAGAACTGTGGCAAGGGAGAACCTTCTCAGGCCATGCACACCGGACATGGAACCCCCTCGGCACGGTTCCGAAACGTCCGCGTGGGCAGCGTACGAGATTAAAGACTTCAACCCTTATGGGGTGGAGTGGATTCCGGCCCTTTCGTTGATTTTGGAAGGATTCTCCTGGATATTTATGGGACCACCAAGAACAGCACGCCCCCGTAGCTCAATTGGATAGAGCACCTGACTTCGGATCAGGGGGTTGGGGGTTCGAGTCCTCCCGGGGGCGCCATTTCTTTGATGCCAAAAAAGCGAAAAACTCGTAAAGACTCAACCACACCACCCAGCCTCTCACTGCCCCCCTGGATCCGCCGAATTCCTCACCCTCTCCTGGCCCTATTTGGATACCTCCCCTTCTGGGTGTTTTACTTCCGTGCAATTCTCTTGAAGCAAGCATTCCTCTGGGAGGATTTCCTTTACCAGAACTATGTTTACCGCTTTTTTGCAGCCGTCCATTTGAAAGAAGGCCTTTTGCCCTTCTGGAACCCCTACATCTGGAGCGGACTTCCTTTCGTTGGGGATGTCCAAGCCGCCGTGTTTTATCCCTTGAATCTGGTTTTGACCCTGTTTGTTAAAAACGGTTGGCTGGCCTATCACACGGTGGAAATCCAGGCTTTACTTCATGTGTTACTGGCCGGGTGGTTTATGTACCTGGCCCTTCGGTGGATGGGCTTCTCCGGGATCCCTGCGTTTTTCGGTGGCCTGACCTTTATGTTCTCTGCCCGCATCATCCTGGAGATCACGCATCTGAATACCCTCCATGTGGTGACCTATGTGCCTCTGGTCGTCGGCCTCTTATGGAAGGCCTGGGAGACCCGGAAAATCCGATGGGCAATCCTGGGGGGACTGGTCCAGGGAATTGGAGCCCTGGGCGGATACCCGCAAACTCAAGTTTGGCTCTTTTTTGCGTTGTTGATCCTGAGCATCGTGTGGTGGTGGATCCGAGACCGATCATTCCGACCCTTCAGCTTCCTCCTTGTTTTGGAGATCTTTGCCGTGGGTGTTCCTCTAATCCAATATGTTCCCACCGTCGTTGCTTTCCTTGCGTCTGCACGGGCTCACTACTCGAAGGCAGAACTTTTGGCTATTAGCGTAGATCCGGGGCGCCTGATCACGTTGCTCGTCCCCCGGTTCTTCGGTTCCGTGGATGGAGGGAATGCCGCTACCTACTGGGGGTATGGCCCGACGTATTTCTACTGGGAGACCGGGGGCTACGTAGGGCTCCTCCCCCTGTTGCTTCTCCCGGTTGTCTTGAGGTCCCAAAATCGAGTCGCCAAGTGGGGAGCACTTTCCCTGATGGTCTTTGGGGTCCTCATGGCCTTGGGCAAGTATTCCCCGCTGTATCAATTGCTTTTTTACATTTTCCCTCCGTTCCACCAGATGCGGTCTCCAGCCCGATTCATGTTGCTTTATGTCCTCGGCGGCACCTTGACCTTAACCCTGGGACTCCAGATGCTCATCCAGCAGATCCAAACGTTTGGGACCCGAGAACGCCGCACCCTCCTTGCGTGGGCAAGTTTCTTAGGCCTGCTCATCCTCGTTGCTTTGCTGGGGTTTCATATCCCCGATGCCGTGTCGTCTTTCGTGAGTGCCGAAGCGGTCCGGGCCCTCCTTTTGATGGCTGTGTTTATCACACTCCTGTTCATCATGACCCCCAAGAACCGTCACGTTTTGCTCTTCGTCCTGGTCCTCCTTGTTTTCTATGATCTTTATGCATATGGAGGCACATTCAATAACGGTGACTTTTCCCCGGACCGGTTCTTTGCAAAGACCCCCCAACTGGAGAAAATCCAGGAACTTCAACGGCAAGAGTATTTTCGTACCAATATCCGTCAAAAATCCCTCATCCTCTATCCGCGGAACATCGGATCGATTTATCGGATCTTCACGCCAGACGGCTACAATCCGCTGATTCTCAATCGATACAACACCCTCAAGCAGTTTTTCCAGAGGGATCGCGAGAAGTTCTTTGATATGCTCAACGTCCGCTTTGAGGCACAACGGAGAGGGCGAGGAGGCGCCCTGGTGGAGCGTCCCCGTTACCTCCCGCGCGCCTATCTGATCTGGCGGTATGTCGTCCTTGAGGACTCAGCCCAAATCTTGCAATATATGGCGTCTTCGAAGTTCGATCCATTCCGGGAGGTGGTCTTGGAGCGTACGCCAGACCTTCCTTTACCCGATCCGCCTCCTGTGGACTCGTTCATTCCTGTGGCCATTCGCTCATACTCTCCCAATCGGATTGAATTGGAAGTCCACGCCCCCACCAATGCCATCCTGGTGTTATCGGAAAATTACTATCCCCGCTGGCAAGCAAAGATCGACGGAACCCCTGTGCCGATCTTCCCTGCAAATTACACCCTTCGTGCTATCGAGGTTCCCAAGGGTGATCACACGGTGGTCTTTGAGTACAACCGGTCGCTTTTTTATGTAGGATTGCTCATGACATCTCTATTTCTTGGGATCGGGATTGTCCTGGTCGCGGTTTTGAAGTAGGGCGTTTCCGTAGGTTCTGGAGCAAAGCAAACGCAGGGATGATGCTGAAAGCGGTCAGCAAGACCGCCATATAGATGGCTGGGGTTCGTCCAAATCGATCCGCTCCCAGTCCCCCCAGAAAAGCCAGGCCGGTGGCCAAATTGATGATGGTATTGACCATCCCCAAAGCCTGGCTTCGGTGTTCCTCTCCACTCAGTTCCGTAGCCAGGCTATTGACCCCGATCACCAAGAGGTTCCACAAGGGGATGACCCAGAGCAGGAGCATGGCCCATCCGGGCAAAAGGGTTAAGGCCAACATATTGGTGGTATAAAGCACTCCAAGGAACACCAGGGTCGGCCTTGGGCCGATATGCTGGACCCAACGGCCATAAAAGGGGCTGGTGAGAACCGCCAATCCCGCAGGAATTGTGGCCCAGATCAGCCCGTACCAGGTTTTTGATCCCCCCAGCACCTCATAGAGGCGGATCGAGAGCAGACCATACCCCCACATGATCCCCAGATAGAGTAAGAAAACCGCGGTGAGAAAGGTCCAGAAAATCGCGGGAAATGGGGCCTGAAAGGGGAGGGTCCTTGGGCTTTGGTCAGGTGCATGTTCTGGATAGGTACGGGAGAAGAGCGCGATGGCCAGGCCAAAACAGAGGGCTGCGAAGGTGTAGACCCCCGTGTAGCCCCAAGGGATCCGTTCTACCAAGATCCCTGAGAGACCGCCTCCGATCGCCCATCCTGCCCCCTGTGCCCCGGCGTAGTAGCCAAATGCCACACCCGGTTTCTCTGCCAAGGAGAACACCGTGCTGATGACCGGCAACACCAGCGCGTGGAATAAACTGACCCCAGCGACCAGGACCAGAATCTGGGGAGGGGTTTTCGCAAATGCCAAAAGCAGTAAAACGACGCTCCCCAGGAACCCCCACCGTAGGACGTGCTTCCGTGATGTCCGGTCTGCCCACCATCCCCACAGGACGGAAGTCAATCCTAACCCTGCCGGAATACTATCCAGGAGTAGTAATGCGAGGTACGAGCCGCCCAAGTCATACACCCTTGGCTTGAGTAAGACGTAATACGACGCATACCCGGTGTAGTACAACACCGAGGCGATGACATAAGACCTCAAACTTTCACTCATGGGCTTCCCGCACCTGTGAAGATGGAAAATGAACTTCCCCGAAAAAACTCTATCAATAAATCTCCAGGTCCAGCGGGCCCAGAGAAATGGCAATCCGTACGGTATCTCCTGGTCGAACCTGGGTCCCTGGGGGTGGCGTGACACTCAGAATACGATTTCGTCCGATTTCATCAGAGAAGGTGTATTCTGTGGAGCCAATAACCAGGCCCTCTTGCTCCAGGATCCGGGTCCCCAGTTCGAAGTCCATGCCGATGACATCCGGGACCTCGATCAAATGCTCTCCTTTGGATACCACCAGTTTCACTTTACGGCCGACTTTTACCTTCATCCCCGGTGTCGGGATTGCCTCTACCACGAAGCCTTCTGGCAGTTTGCTATACCGGCTGGTAGCGGTATCGGGAGTGAGGCCAAGGGCCCGGAGGGAATCTAATGCTTCAGGCAAAGGGAGGCCTTCGATATGAGGAACATGGGTGACCTTCCCTCCCGTATAAAGGGGCAAGATAGTGTAATTTACCACGAAGAGACTTATCAAGGCCAAAAGGATCCAAACACCGATCCCCACTCCGACGATCGCGATCAGTTGAAGCCATCCGCGTTTCCCGGAAGGCTTCCGTAGCACACGACGCAGTCTTTTGGTTTTTGGGCGTCTGGGAGTATGGTCCGATTCAGGATTCGAAGATGGCCAGGATCTCATCCGTCCGCCTCCCGTACGAGATGAAGCCAATGGGGACCTCCACAAACTCTTCGATGTAGGTCAAATAGCGCTGTAGGGGTTCAGGGAGGTCTTCTTTTTGACTCGGACGCGGAAACTCGTTCCACCCAGGAAATGTTTGATACAACGGCTGCACCCGCTCCAGGTCTTCTGAACTCGCCGGGGGCACTCTTCTGTCTTGCCCATCCAGGCGGTAGGATGTTGCGACCTTGACTTCCGGAAGGCCGGCGAGAACATCGACTTTGGTGACGGCCAACCGGGTAACACCATTCAGGGACACCGCATACTTCAACAGAACAAGGTCCAGCCAACCACATCGGCGGGGACGTCCTGTGGTGGCCCCGTATTCGTGTCCTCGTTCCCTCAGAATCGTTCCCTGTTCACCTTTCAATTCTGTAGGAAACGGCCCTTTCCCTACTCGGGTCGTGTAGGCTTTGGTTACTCCGTAGATTCGGTCGACCTCTTTTGGACCGATGCCTAAACTGATTAAAGCACCAGACGCCAGCGTATGCGACGATGTCACATACGGGTACGTGCCGAAGAAAATGTCCAGCAGGGTCCCCTGAGCACCTTCGAAGAGGATCGCCCGGTTCGCTTTCAGGGCCGAGCGCAAGAACCAATGTGTGTCTTCAACAAAGGGCCGAATGACCTCAGCCCATTCTAAGAGTTGCGGATACACCGTTTCCACGAGAAATGGGGGCTTGCCATACCGGGCCCCTAAGATCTGGTTGTTGAAATCTAAGGCCACTTTCAGTTTGTGTTTTAGGGTTTCTGGATGGAATAGGTCCCCCACACGAAGACCCAGGCGGGCATAGACATCCCGATACGTGGGACCAATCCCGCGTCGTGTAGATCCCACGCCTCCTTTTAATTCTTCTTCCCAACCATCTTCAGCCTGATGTACCGGGAGAACCAGGGCTGTGCGGGGGTCGATCCAGAGCCGGCCTTCCAAGGAACCTGCATACTTTTCCATCTCCCGGATTTCTTGTACGAGTTGCTGGATATCCAGGACCACTCCGGGTCCGATCACACCTGTTTTCCCTTGTCGATGGAGCCCTGTGGGTAGGAGATGGAAGATCAGGGGCTGATCGTCTAAGTAGACCGTGTGGCCGGCGTTGGCTCCCCCCTGAAACCGGACAATAATGTCATGTTCTTGGGAAAGGAAATCGATGACCTTTCCCTTCCCTTCATCCCCCCATTGGAGACCTACAACGATCGTAATCACAGGGGAAATTTTACACCCCTACGCACACGATTTCTGAGGCGTTGGCCTTGGGATTAAGGAATGCGGATGAAGGGAACGGCCCTTTGTCCCTGGCGGAGAAAGTACACCCCCGGAGGCAATGATCGGACGGAGATTCGAGTACCTTCTCCTTGTAAGACGATACGGCCAACCCGATCTACAATCTGATACCTCCCGTGAGAGGGGAGTCGGATCACATCCCGCACCACAGCCGGGATCCACCAAGTCTGCTCCCCGTTCTCGGGTGTCTCCTGGACGGCCCAGGGAGCAACTTCAGCCAAACGAGCGAGGAACTCTTCGTGATACCTCTGAACCACAGATCGTCCGTTCCCCGGCTGCGGTGTAGAGGTACCAACGGCTAAAAACACCGCCACCTCATCGTTATACGTGTTGGCGCTGTGGGTGTAATTCATGGACCCGAATTCAAGGCGCCGCTCATCCAAAATCATCACCTTGTGGTGCAATAAGTAGAAGGGATCTGGAACAGGGTCGATAAAAACTTGGGCCCCGCCTGCCAGGAGTTCGTCATATTGTGAGTAGTCGCTGCTGGCCATCGTCGAGTCGAAGACCCCAATGACCGTCCCCCCTCGTGCCAGGAGCGAGAGGAGGGAATCCCGTAGACCCCAATGAGTGAAGGTATAGATGAGGAATTCTGTGGATGTTTGGGCACGTCCTACCCAGGCCGCCAGGGTATCGACGGGTCGATCTTGAGGACCAAAGTAGATCCAGAGGGTATCCTCCCCGATGATCACCTGTCGGTCACTCAATAGGGGTTGTTTGGCGACATTAAATCGAGCCTGCCCTGGGTTAGGGATCAAGGAATCAGATCCCCACATTTGGTTAAACTCGGCGAGGAAGATCTGGGCCACCTCGTGGTTGTAAATCTCTGTAGCATTGTCGGCATGGAGATACGGCGTGGCGTTCCATGAGCCCACCCAGACGGCGTCGTTGGCCGGATCTCCATCGTGGACGTCCCGCAGAGCAAACTTGTCATGCATCGTAAAATCGGCATTCCCTCCAAAGGTATCAGAAATGACCGGAATGCCTGCGTACACCAGAGGCCCCAGGAGATATTCCCGATCATCATCCACGATCACCCGGATCTGGATCCCTCGAGCATGGAGCGCCAAAAGACTGTCCTTGATGACCGGATCCGTGATCTGGTAGAAACAGAGGTCGACGGAAGACTCCGCAGCATGGAGCCACTGTTGGAATGCCAGAGATAGGTTGTTCTCCGCAGTTTGCATGTAAGGAACAAACTGTGTGACAAGAAGATACAAAAAGACCGTGTGAAATTGCATCATGGACCTCCGTGAGTCAGAACCCGCACTTGTGGTTTCAATCATACACCTTGACGGGAGTTCCTGCACCTTATGGGTCCTCGATTCCGTTGGTTTCCCATATAATTACATGCCAAGCCAATCAAGGAGGTTTCATGAAAGTCCCCTTACTTGATTTAAAGGCACAGTACCAAAAGATCCGTGACGAGGTCTGGCAGGCAATCCAGGAAGTTCTGGAGAGCCAGCGATTTATCTTAGGGCCCTGGGTCCACGAGTTGGAAACATGGATGGCGGGCTATATTGGTGTCCCAGACGCGGTGGGGGTTGCTTCCGGGACAGACGCCCTGCTCCTCTCCCTGATGGCCCTGGAAATCGGCCCACAGGATGCTGTAATTACGACTCCCTTCACGTTTTTCGCGACGGTAGGTTCGATCGTACGGCTCGGTGCTTTGCCGGTGTTTGTGGATATCGATCCAAAGACCTTTAACCTGAGTCCTCAAGCCCTCCAAACTCTTATCGAAACGCGTATGGAATTCGATGGGAACGTCCTGACCTACCGAGGCAGAAAAGTACGAGCCATCGTCCCTGTCCATCTTTTTGGGCAATCCGCGGCCATGGCACCTATTTTAGAGATCGCGAAAACCTACCATATGGCTGTCATTGAGGACGCGGCTCAGGCCATTGGGGCGGAGTATCAAGGCAAAAAAGTCGGAAGTCTTGGCGATTTTGGGGCCTTTAGTTTTTTCCCCAGCAAAAACCTCGGAGGCTATGGCGACGGTGGGATGATCACCGTCCGAAATTCAGAAATGGCGGAACGACTCCGGGCACTGCGGGTCCATGGCGCGAAGCAGAAGTATTTTCACGATTGGGTGGGTACGAACAGCCGGTTGGACTCCATCCAGGCGGCGGTGCTGTTGGTCAAGACACGATACCTGGATACCTGGAACCGTCAACGAGCAGAGGTCGCGGCCCGGTACCACCGACTGTTTCAACAGACCCCATTAGTAGAGGCCGGGATCGTACAACTCCCGGAGCAATCTCCGGACTCCACACGTCATGTGTGGAACCAGTATACCCTGCGTGTACGAAACCGGAACGAACTCCGGAGTTATCTCACTGAACAGGGGATTGGAACCGCCATCTATTACCCCCTTTCTCTTCATCTCCAGAAATGCTTTGCCGATCTCGGTTATCAAGAGGGTGACTTCCCCGAGGCCGAGAAGGCCCAACAGGAGGTCCTTTCGATCCCCATGTATCCAGAACTCACGGAAGAGCAACAGGTATATGTCGTCCAGGCAATTGAGCAATTTTACCGCCTGCAAGGGATCGTGTAGTCATGGAGTAAGGGCCTGTTCATCCCCCAGGTCCTGTACAATTGTGGCATGAAGCCGGAAGGCTGGGTGATAGACTTAGGGCGGATGCCCTATAAAGAAGCATGGGACCTGCAAAAACAGGTTCACACCCTACGTGTGCAAGACCAGATCCCGGATACACTCTTACTGGTCGAGCATCCGCCCGTGATTACTCGAGGGCGGACCCCCGGTGCCCTCCATGTTCGTGTTCCCTTCCCCCTGCTCAAAGCCCGAGGAATCGAGTTCTATGAAGTCGAACGGGGTGGGGATGTGACCTTCCATGGTCCAGGGCAACTGGTCGGCTATCCTATTTTTCGGATCTCCAATCATTTAGCAGGGATTCGTCCTTTTGTGCGGACCATAGAGTCTGCACTCATCGAAGCACTCCGCCAATTCGGGATCCAGGCTCATCGAGATCCGGAGTATACGGGCGTCTTCGTGGGTCTGAACAAAATCGTTGCGATCGGCATCGCCGTGAAGAAATGGGTTGCCTTCCATGGGTTTGCCCTTAACGTGCATACCGATCTCCGGTACTTTGATCTCATTGTGGCTTGTGGCATCGTGGACCGCGGGGTGACCAGCATGGAAAAAGAACTCCAGCGCTCCGTTCCTTTAGATGAAGTGAAACCGGTTGTGGTGAACGCCTTTGAAAAGGTCTTTGAGCAGTCCTTCAAGCCACACTCCCTCCAGGACCTGATCCTCAAACTCCAGCGTTCACAGACCGAGACCCCGATCCTGGCGAACCGATCGGGAGGTACTTGATGTCACGTCGCATTTTGCCCAAAGAGCCGGTGTTGGTATGGGCCAACGAGGATGCCGAGTATTTGACGGCCTATGAACCGGGCAAACGACTCTCCACACACCTGGGGGTCGTAATCCTCCCAGATCCTGCCTACTATGGCATGGTTGTCCCTTCCCATCAAGGGACAACCTTTTATTTGCTTCCCCCGACCACGGCCGATTTGGCCATGCGGGTCCGAAGAAAAACCAACATCATTTACCCGAAAGAGGCCGGATTGATGATCCTGGAAACCGGGATTCAGGCAGGAAGTCGTGTTTTGGAGGTGGGAACCGGATCCGGAGCTTTGACCATCGTGCTCGCAAGAATTGTGGGAGATGAAGGGAAGGTCTATTCCTTTGACCGACGCCGGGACCTGCAGGAAAACGCCATTCGAAATGTCAAACGGGCGGGCCTTGCCCATCGTGTTGAATTTCGGCTCCTCGATCCGACCGTGGAAGGGTTTGGGGTGGAGGAGCTCGATGCGGCTTTTGTCGATGTCCCTGAGCCCTGGACCTTGGTCCGGCCTGTGTGGGAGGCCTTGAAACCCGGTGGCAGTTGGGCCTCACTGTCCCCGAATATCGAACAAGTCCAGATGACGGTTCGGGAATTGGACGGCTTCTTTGTCCGAATCCGGACGGTCGAGGTGATCCTCCGGCCCATGCTCATCCGGGAAGGCAAAACACGCCCCAGAGAACGCATCATTGCCCACACGGGCTATCTCACCTTTGCCCAAAAGGTCTTGTACTACCAGTCTTAAGTCTGGAATGCCATGAAGATGGGGCGGGACTTTGAAGATTTCCCCTGGCTTCTGGCACACGCCGAAACGGTCGAAGACCACGAAAAGATCCGACAAATTCAAGAAGACCACTGGAGTGTGTTTCAAGAGGGCGTCCTTCCCGAAGGAGATGAACTTTTTTCGGTTCGACTCATGGGACTCACCGTATGGTTCCGACGAAGGAGCGCATATTCGTCCGTCGAGATTTTCACAGAGATCTTCAAATACCGCGCGCACATGGCAGCCCCTGGATTTGATGGGACCCACGCAAAGCACATCGTGGACCTGGGCGCGTGTGAGGGCTTTTATACCCTCAAACTTTTGACTCAGAACCCGACTTGTCAGGTCTTGGCTGTTGAACCTCATCCGGAGACCTTTGAGGTCCTCTCCCGAAACATCCGGTCCAATTTCCCTCATCGAGCGGTTCTGGTCCAGAAAGCCATTGGGGCAACCGAGGGGTTCCGGACATTGGAGTATGTTCCCCAAATCCCGGCCATTACGGCCTTTCATTTAGAACGTCCCTGGCTTCCCACCCAATGGAAACGGCAAACGACGGTTCAGGTCATAACCCTTCCTCAACTGTTGGAACAAACGGGATGGTCCCATATCGATCTCCTCAAAATGGACATTGAGGGAGCGGAAGTGGAGGCGCTTCAAGGAGCCCGTCCAATTTTCCATCGAATTGACCGGATGGTGATCGAATACCATGGATCGGATCTTCGAGAAGAGATTCTCGAACTCCTGGCTCCATGGTTTGAGTGTGTCCATGAAGAATCGAGGCCGGAGGGCTCACCGTTTGGGGATTTATACTTCGTGCGGAGGGGATAATCAGAGATCTCTGTCTCGAACCACCCAGGTGCCGGAGTGTCCCAGGACCGCCCGGGTGAGGGCTTCCGGCGAGGTAATCACCGTAGCGATTCCTCCATTTTGGAGGAATTCCATTGCTGCTCGGATTTTCGGGGCCATACTGCCTTCTGCAAATTGGCCATCTTCCAAGTAACGGCGGGCTTCAGAGATCCCCATCCGGGGGATCGGGCGTTGCTTCGGGGTCCCGTAATCCAGATAAACAAATTCCACCGCTGTAGAGATGATGAAATACCGGACATTCAGGAGTTTCCCGAGAAGGCTGGAGGCATAATCCTTATCGATGACGGCCTCGACCCCCTGGTAAGTTCCATCCGGCGTTTCAACGACCGGGATCCCGCCCCCGCCCACTGCGATCACGACGAAGCCCTGTTCAAAAAGGGATCGAATTGCCGAAATTTCGACGATTTTCTTGGGTTTTGGGGAGGGGACAACACGCCGCCACCCCCTTCCGGCGTCTTCTTTCATTACCCAGCCCTCCCGAGCCATCAGGAGTTGGGCTTCTTCAGCGGTAAAGAAAGGGCCGATAGGCTTTGTAGGATTCTGGAAGGCTGGGTCTTGAGGATCTACAACGACCCGGGTCATCACCGTTGCCACCGGCTTCTGGATGCCGCGTTTCCGGAATTCCCGTTCTAAGGCCTGTTGAAGAAGATAGCCAATGGTGGCCTGGGTGGAGGCAACACAGACATCCAGAGGATCTGTATGGAGGCCAAAGAGTTTCCGACCCGCCTCTGCACGCAGGACTGCAAAGCCTACTTGGGGTCCATTGCCATGCGTTAAGATGGCCTCAAACCCCATTTGAATTAAATCGGCGATGTGAACACTGGTCTCTTGGATCGCAGCCATTTGGTCCGCGATGGTCTGGTGCTCCTTGTCGCGGATGAGAGAGTTGCCACCAATCGCGATCACAGCCGTTTTCTTTTCTTCCATGGCACCTTCTCCCGAGAAGTTGCGTCCCCGTCTCTCGTTGTTTTCTTATTCCGGGAATCACATGGGACGCTTAATCCTATGGGATGACGTGAATAAAGTCAAAACCACTGTTCTCAAGTTTTTCGATGAGACGCGCGGGAAGAAGAGCGGCCTCTGGACGTACGTTGCAGGTAGAACACCCCAGAGTTCCTGTAGTTTTCTTCAATCTCACCCCTTCCCTTTCCCAGGCTTTCCCTGGATAATAGGCATGAATCTGATTGATAGAAGTGGGTGGTTAGGTGTATACTGTAAATACTTGAGCATTTTACTAAACCATTTCCATGGAGGTTGCAATGGATCGACTCGAGATTAAGGATCTTCACGTTCAAGTTGAGGGGAAGGAGATTTTACGGGGTGTCTCCCTGACCATTGAAAAAGGGAAAATCCATGCTTTGATGGGCCCGAATGGGTCTGGCAAAAGTACATTGGCTATGGTTCTTTTGGGACACCCCAAGTATGAGGTAACCCAGGGCGAGATTTGGTACAAAGGGCAAAATCTCTTGGAACTCTCACCGGATGAACGTGCCAAATTGGGCTTGTTTTTAGCCTTCCAGTATCCTTTCGAGATCGAGGGAGTCAGTCTGTCCCATTTTCTTTGGACGGCGATCATGGAGCGGAAGAAGTCGAACGGTCACGCCTATCCCTCGAACCCATTGGAATACCGGAAAGAACTCCGAAAACACCTCCAACGATTGCAATTAAGTGACGATTTTATCGATCGGTATGTGAATGTTGGGTTTTCCGGTGGGGAGAAGAAACGCACAGAAATCCTTCAGATGTTGGTGCTTAAGCCCGAGATCGCAGTATTGGATGAAGTGGATTCTGGCCTGGACATCGACTCTGTTCGTATTGTTGCAGAAGCCGTGAATGCCATGCGAGGACCGAATTTCGGAGCCCTCGTGATTACGCACTACCAGCGGATCCTGAACTACCTCACACCGGATGTGGTTCATGTTATGATCCGCGGAAAAATCGTGAGAACGGGGGATGTACACCTGGTCCATGAATTGGAAGCCAAGGGATACGACTGGCTCATTCAGGAGGTTGGCGAGGAGGTCCAAACATGAATACCGTGGACGAAAAGAAATCTTTGAAGAAGGAACTTTCTGTTGATTATTCCAAGTATGATTTCAAAGACGAAGCCGTGTATGTGCATACGGCAAAGCGCGGGCTCTCCCGCGAGGTCGTCGAAGAAATTTCCTCCATTAAGGAGGAACCTGACTGGATGAGGGAATTTCGCCTCCGGGCTTTGGAGATCTTTCTCAAGAAGCCGATGCCCACCTGGGGCGCGGATCTGTCCGAGATCAAGTTTGACGAGTTCATTTACTACGCTCGGCCCTCTGAGAAAAAGGCGTCTTCTTGGGATGACGTGCCAGATTACATCAAAGAGACCTTTGAGCGCTTAGGGATCCCGGAAGCGGAACGAAAGTTCCTCGCCGGTGTAGGGGCCCAGTACGAATCCGAGGTCGTGTATCATAGCATCCGCAAAGATCTGGAAGAAAAAGGGGTCATTTTTCTGGATACGGACACTGCTTTAAAGGAATACCCGGAACTTTTCCGTGAATATTTCGCTACCGTCGTGCCTCCCGATGATAACAAATTTGCTGCCCTGAACTCTGCCTTTTGGTCGGGTGGGTCGTTCATTTATGTCCCTCCGGGCGTCAAGGTAGATATTCCTCTGCAGGCCTATTTCCGTATCAACGCCCAGAATATTGGACAGTTTGAGCGAACGCTCATCATTGCGGATGAGGGGAGTTCTGTGCACTATATTGAGGGGTGTACCGCCCCGATTTACTCAACGGAGTCTCTGCATTCTGCAGTGGTGGAGATCATCGCGAAACGCGGTGCCCACGTGCGGTATACCACGATTCAGAACTGGTCTTACAACGTTTACAACTTGGTGACCAAGCGGGCAGTGGCGTATGCCGATGCCTTTGTGGAATGGGTGGACGGGAACTTGGGAAGTAAAGTGACTATGAAGTATCCCGCAGTCTACATGCTCGAGCCCGGTGCCCGGGCCAGCATCCTTTCCATCGCCTTAGCGGGCAAAGGCCAACATCAGGATGCCGGCGCCAAAGTGATCCATGCCGCACCCAACACGACGTCGACCATTACTTCCAAATCTATTTCCAAAGATGGCGGTCGAGCGACCTATCGCGGGCTTGTCAAGGTGCATAAAGGCGCTGTCAATTCCCATGTAAGCGTCAATTGTGATGCCTTGATCCTGGATGAACATTCCCGGTCCGACACTTATCCCACCATGGAAATTGAGGAAGAAGAGGTCTATATCGCTCACGAAGCGACCGTCGGGAAGATTGGAGATGATCAGTTGTTCTATGTGATGTCTCGAGGACTCCCACAGGAGGAGGCTCTTTCCTTGATCGTTTTGGGATTCATCGAACCCTTCGTAAAGGAGTTACCGATGGAATACGCGGTAGAACTGAACCGACTTATCCGCTTGGAGATGGAAGGTTCCGTGGGCTGAGGAGAATGACGATGAAAACTCAAGCCATCGATCTCCATCGTTTTGTCGACGAACCGGTGTGGTTTACAGACCTCCGGCAAAAAGCCCTTTATCAGAGCATTGAACTCCCGCTTCCCGAGACCCGCTTCACGAAGTTTCGTGGGTTGGATCTTCACCGCATTGCGGACATCCCCAAGCCATCGAAGCCCTTTACCCCTAAAGCCCTCGATCAGGACTCGACCCCTTTTCCCAGTCCCTGGGTCTTCCTCTTCCGAAACGGGCGTCTGGAAGCCGCTCCAAAGTCGACCCCCCGAGATGTAAACCTTCAGATTTTTCCCCTGGACCAAGCCTTGAGCCATCCCCTTCCGTCCCTGAAAGAAACGTTTGAATCCTGGCAACCTCGTGACAAGTTGGAAGCCCTTCATTTGGCATATCTCTCGGGGGGGGTTGTGATCTTTGTCCCCGAGGGTTTACACCTTGAACAGCCGGTATACATCCAGATCGAGCATCAAGATGGGTACACTCTGGCATTTCATACCTGGATCTTCTTGGGGAAGGGAGCATCTCTGACCCTGATCCAGGAGGAGCGATCCACGGAAGAAGGGTATGTATCCCATGTGATCCACGTGCATCTCGAAGAGGGGAGTCATCTCAATTACGGCTCGATTCAATCTCTGGGAAAAAGGGTATATCACGTGCGGCGTAACTTTGGATTTGTGGGACGGTATGCCCATCTGGACTGGTCCGCGATTTGGTTAGGAGGGAAGTTGGTACAATCGAAAACAGAGACTTATCTCCGAGGTGAGGGAGCAGAGGCTACAGATTCTCAAGTTTTCTTTGGGACCCAACGTCAGCATATAGATCTCACCTCAAACTTACGGCACCTCGTTCCAAATACCCAGGGGTTTGTGTTTATCCAGGGGGTTTTGAAAGATCGTGCTCGGGCGGTGCTCCAGGGGTTGATTCGGATCGAACCTGGCGCACAGAATACGAACTCTTATTTAGAGGAGCACGCTTTACTCCTCAACCGTGGAACACATGCAGATACCGAACCTGCTTTGGAGATTGAAGCGGATGAAGTCCGTGCGTCCCACGCCGCCACGGTGAGCAAAATCGAAGACGACCAAGTTTTTTATCTCCAGACCCGAGGACTCTCACGCCCCGAAGCCGTGAAACTGATCGCTCGAGGGTTCCTGACCCCCGGGATTCAGAAACTGAAAATCCCCTATATTCGAGAGCATTTAGATCGTCTTTTTGATGAGAAGTGGGGGGAGAAGTAGTTCCCTCCCTTATTGCCACAGCATCAAGATCACTTCTAATAAGATCAGCAGAAGGATCGACATCTCCAGGATCTCTAATCGGATGTTTGAGATTTCCTGGCCGATGAATTGATAGAACTGGTTAAACATTTCGATCTTATTCTCGATGTTTCGGATCCGTTCTAAAGAGCGGAAGACTTGCTGGGCGGACCGGTAGACCCTTGCAAAATACACATCTTCGGTGATTTTAATCGCGTTCATCACCCGTTCAATGACTTCGGTGATTTCCAATCGGCTTTGGAACAGGCGGCGCATCACCCGCCGGTAATGGCCAATATGAAGCCAGAGAAAACGTTGGGGATGTTCGACTTGTTCATAGGCATGTGCCAACTCCCGGTCTAACAGTTCATCGTAATAGGTCAACTCCAAAATCTGGACATGTGCAAACTCCAGAATATCGGGAATTTCCATGATCCCGGAAGGTTCAACCACAATGGCCGCTTCCCATCCGATCACGACCAGGTCTTCGGTGGAGTACGAATAACTATGTCGCAACAGATCCTGGCGAATTTGTGGGGAAAAGTCTTCGTCTTCACCATACAGTAACCTGGGGAGATCTGCCTGTTCCCTAAAGGTTTCCAGAGGTACAGAGAGACGCTCGAAATAGTAAATGAGATATTCCTCGGTCAACTCTTTTACATGCGGTTGCACCAGATAGGGGTGGAGGGCCTTCATCAGTTCATCCAGATACCGCCGACAAAGAGTTTCGAACACTTCATCATAGAGGAAATCGATCCATCGTTCTAAACCCCTGAGGTCGGTGTGAGGGGGCAGCGGAATACGGAGTAGAAAACTCACGGCCCCAAAGTCATACAGTCGAACATGGAGACTTCCGGTATATGGGGAATTTTGCCATTCAAAGGAGACGGAGCCTAACCGCAAGGTGAGAGGGGGTTGAGGAACGACAACGGCTTTCAGGGTCTTGCGAGTCAGTCTGAAACGGCTTGCTTTCCGTCGAAAATCCGGCGAGTTTTCGATCCCCTCCAAGTCAATTTCTTCAGCAATGTCAAAAAACTTATAGACGAGAAGGCTTCCTCGTTGAACCTTGGCCATCGCTTGGATTCCCATTATCTTCGAGGCGGGGGTGGGGCAACTGGGGCTTGCCCGCGCAGGTGTTGCTCAATCGTGGAGATGAGGACACGGATCGCCACGTCGTTGAATCCCCCTTCGGGGATGATGATGTCCGCGTATGCCTTGCTCGGCTCAACAAACTCCAAATGCATCGGACGAACCGTCGCAAGATACTGCTCGATAACCGATTCCACGGTCCGTCCCCGTTCTCGAATGTCGCGGGTGAGACGACGAATGAACCGGATGTCATCTGGAGTATCCACAAAGATTTTGATATCTAAGAGACTTCGAATCCGCGGGTCATGAAGAACCAGGATGCCTTCCAGAATGATGACATCGCCAGGTTGAACCCGGATGGTTTTGGAGGAGCGGGTGTGGGTTTTGAAGTCGTACACCGGCATTTCGATCGCTTCCCCTTGCTTGAGTGCTAAAAGGTGCCGGATGAGCAAGTCGGTGTCGAAGGCATCGGGATGGTCATAATTGACCTTGATCCGTTCCTCCATTGGGAGGTGGCTCTGATCTTTATAGTAGGCGTCTTGGGGGAGGACGACCACCCTCGCATGGCGAAAGTACTCTTGAATCCGTTGGGCAACGGTCGTTTTCCCTGAGCCGGTACCTCCCGCGATGCCGATGAGGAGGGTCACTTAACCTCCTTTGATTTCAACGTAAATCTTTTTTCGGAGGCGCTCGGTCAGTTTATCGATCTCCTGTTGGAGTTTCCGTTGCTGGAGGAGCAACGTCAGATCCTGTTGGACTTCCTCGAAGGTGGGTTTCCCACCCTTTTTCTTATCTAAAACCTGGATGATGTAGATCCCGGTCTCCGTTTCTATCGGTTTGCTGAAGGTCCCCACGGTAAGGGTGTCAACGACTTCCCGAATCTTAGAAGGGAGTTGAGGAATCGGGAAGTAACCCACCAGTCCCCCCTTGTCACGCGTGGTAGGATCGTCTGAGTACCGTTTTGCGAGTTCTTCAAAGGGCTGGCCGTCCTTGAGTCGTTTGTAAATCCCGCGAGCCAGAGTTCGCGCGCGTTCGGAGTCCTGGGCTGTGGGGATTGGAGCAATCAGGATATGGCGAAGACGCACCAGGTCTCCGTTTCGATCATCCACTCGAAAGATATGGAACCCCAACTCATCATAATAGGGCTCTGAGATCTCTCCAGGTTCTAAATTTTTAATGATGCTTGCAATGGGATCTTGGATTTCGGAAAGCCGGATATACCCCAAATCACCCCCCAGGTCTCGGGTGTTGGGATCATCAGAATACTGCATAGCCAGTGTAGCAAAGTCTTCCCCGTTTTTGAGGCGTTGGTAGATCTTGTTTGCCCTCTCTTTGGCCTCATCGATTTGCTTTTGGGAAGGTTTGATGCGGATGAGAATGTGGGCGAGTTGGGCCATGGGGGGACGGCTGGGGATGGAATCTTTGTTTTGTTCATAAAACTCCCGGACCTCCGCAGGGGTCACCACAATTTTGGGCTTAATTCGCTTTTCAATCAGTTTTTGAATGTACAGTTGATCCCGAATCTGCTTCCGAATCTTTTCTTTGAATTCCTCCAGCGTTAAGCCTTCGGCTTTTAATTCTGCCTCAAATTGGTCTTTTCCCAGGCTCTGTCGGATCTCTTGGATTTGGTTCTCAACGGCTTGATCTACTTCCTCATCTGTCACCTTGATGCTCGTATCTTGCTTGGCCTCGTGGAGGAGGAGTTTCTCTTTGATCAGTTCGTTGAGAATCTCATCGCGAAGGGCCTGGGCCTCTTCTTCTCCAACCTGATATTGGCCCTTCAGGAACTCCATGGTTTCCCGGATGTCCGACTCTAAAATCACCTCATCTCCGACAACGGCCACAACTTTATCTTGGGTGCGCTCTTGGGCATGAAGAGCCACCGCCACAATGAGAACTGCAATCCATTTCTTCATCGGTTTGAGACCTCCTTCACGCGTCTAAATTATAACCCACAACCTTGAAGATTCAGGGAAAGGCAGGAAACCACACGAGGATTTTCGCCAGGCCGTAAACTTTATAGGATACTTCGGCCTATTGCTACCAACTGTTGGGACTCAGAGGTGGAGATAGTGATGCAGTGGATCGAAACTGTCTTGTTGAAAATTGCAGGGACGAACCCTGTTTGGCAGGGTCTTGTGGGGGGTGTGGTGATTACGCTCTTGAATCTTGTGGGGGCGCTGGCCATCCTGGTTTGGCGAAACGTCTCACAGCGGTTCCTGGATGCAGCCCTTGGGTTTGCTGCCGGTGTCATGCTCACAGCAAGTTTCACCAGTTTGATCCTACCCGGTGTCGAGGCAGGTGGCATTTTCCCGGTCCTGATCGGTATTGTGATTGGAGCGGTCTTGTTGGATCTTGGGGACCACCTGATTCCCCACGAACACTTCGTCCGTGGACACGAAGGTCGGGATGCAAAACGCATCCGAGGAGTCTGGCTGTTTATTATCGCGATCACGCTCCATAACATGCCGGAAGGACTGGCCGTAGGTGTCGGTTTTGGATCCGGTGATTTTCACGCTGCGGTGACTTTAATGCTGGCCATCGGGATCCAGAATATCCCAGAAGGGTTGTCTGTCTCCTTATCGGCTCTCCATGCGGGTCTTGGTTCACGGTATTACGCAACGGTTGTGGGGATCCGTGCCGGACTGGTAGAGATCCCGTTGGCCGTCATCGGCGCTGCTTTAGTGCATTACATGCGCCCCATTTTGCCCTATGCCATGGGGTTCGCCGCAGGGGCGATGCTTTATGTCATCAGTGATGAGATCGTTCCCGAAACCCATCGCATGGGTCACGAACGGATGGCCACGTTCGGTACAATCCTCGGCGTCATGGTTATGCTGTTTTTAGATGTAACGTTAGGATAAGCCATTGAAAAAAGGAGTGAAAGGATGAAGGCCGTTTATTTTGAACGTCACGGAGGGCCCGAAGTCTTGACCTTTGGGGATCTCCCAGATCCACAACCCGGTCCCGGAGAGGTGTTGGTCCGACTCCAGGCCGTCGCTCTGAACCACCTGGATCTATGGGTTCGAAAAGGACTCCCCGGCCTGGAAATCGAGTTCCCCCACATTCCTGGTGCAGATGGGGCGGGCGTTGTAGAGGCCGTGGGCCCCGGGGTTCGTGATGTCCAGGTGGGGGATCCGGTCGTGATTAATCCCGGCATCAGTTGTGGGGTCTGCGAGATGTGCCTCCTCGGTAAAGACAACCTGTGTAAACAGTATCAGATCCTTGGAGAGCATCGGAATGGCACGTATGCCCAAAAGATTGTGGTTCCACGACAGAACCTTTTGCCGTTCCCTCGGGGCCTTTCTGTGGAAGAGGCTGCGAGTTTTGCTCTGGTTTTCCTGACGGCGTGGCAGATGATCGAGAAGGCACAGATCCAGCCCGGCGACTGGGTCCTGATCATGGCTGCAGGTAGCGGGGTGTCAACGGCTGCGATCCAATTGGCGAAACTTAAAGGGGCCTTTGTGATCGCGACCTCCAGCCAGGAATGGAAACGCGAGAAGGCAAAGGAACTGGGAGCCGATGAAGTTTTGGACTACACCGATCCCGAATTCATCACGAAAGTGAAGCGCATCACAGAGGGAGGCCCTCAGGTAGTCATCGATCACACCGGAGAGGCATGGTGGGATGCTTTGTTGAAGGTTTTGGCCAGAGGGGGCCGGCTGGTGAACTGTGGCGCCACAACCGGGTACCAAGCCACAACCCACGTCCGACGGGTCTTCTTCCGACAACTCTCGATCTTGGGTTCGACCATGGGCAGCAAAGGTACCCTTTTCCGAATCCTCCGGCTCTTAGAAAAGGGCAAGGTGAAACCCGTGATCCACGACGTTTTGCCTTTGGAGAAGGCCCGGCAGGCTCACGAGCGGATGGAGTCACGAAAGATTTTTGGGAAACTGGTCTTGACCGTCCCCGACTAAACTCTTCCAGACGCTTCGAGAATCTGGAAGTAGAGCGACTCCACCTTTTCAGCGATCCGTTCCCAGGCATGGGCCCGGGCAGTTTTGAGCCCCTCTTCGACCAACCGGTGTTTTAACTGAGGGTCCTCTAAAACCTGTAAGACTGCCTCTGCATAGGCGTGGGAATCTTGAACATTGACCAACAGGCCGTTTTGGCCATGGTGGATGACTTGACGATATCCAGGGATGTCCGATGCCACCACCGGGGTCCCACAGGCCATCGCTTCTAATAGCACAATACCGAAGGTCTCGCCCCCAATCGCTGGTGAGGTATAAATATCCGCCCATCGGTAGTATTGAGGAAGCCGCTCAGGTTCTACGAATCCGAGGAAATGGACGGAATCTTTGAGATGGGAGGGGACCAAACGTTGATAGGTCTCCAGGTGCCGGCCGGTGCCGATGGCCACCAATGTGGCAGATGAAATGCGTCGCTTGATTTCCCGAAAAGCCCGGAGGATCAGCGGAAAGCCCTTTCGGGGCTCCATGCGTCCCACAAAGAGAATCACGGGTCTGGAAAAATCTTCTTTCGGTCGAGGGCCCTCAGGTGAAAACCTGTGGATATCTACACCATTTGGGATCACGACATACCGGCCCGGATAGTGGGGTTCCATCGCATCCTGAGCCACTCGAGACACCGCAATAAAGGTGTGAACCTTTTTGCTCCAAAACCGAAACACCAGTTTTCCCACGCGGTTCCAGTTGAGTCCCACAAAGGCCGTGTGGAATGTCGCGACTTGAGGTTTCGGACCATAGTGGAGGGCCAAGAAGGGCAAATTGAAGGCGAAAGGCCCGTGCGTGTGGACAATATCGTAGGAATGATCCCGGAAAAAGGCTCGAACTTCAGAGGGAAGAGAGGGGGTGAAAGTTAGGGTCAGTTGCGTCGCATTAAGAAATGGGAGGGCAGGCAGGATGTGAACTTTCCCAACCCGATGAACCCACGGGGGATCTTGCCAATGGGTTGTACGGGGATAGCGCCCGGTGAGGATATGGACCTCGTGGCCACGGGCTCTGAGACTCAGGGTTAAATGGTGGAGGTGCTCGGTGACCCCTCCGGGGAAAGGATAATAAGCGTCAGAAACTTGAAGGATCCGAAGCACTCAGGTATTCCGGGACTCACCCCGGATCTTTTCCAACACGCTGATGGTTTCTAAAAGGCTCATGAGAGCGTCCCAACCTCGGTTCCCGAGTTTCCCTCCAGACCGTTCCAGCGCCTGATCCAGGGTATCCGCGGTCACAATCCCGTACGCGATGGGGATTCCTTCCGAGAGTTGAACATGGACAACTCCTTTGGATACCTCGGCTGCGACGTACTCAAAGTGAGGGGTTTCCCCTCGGATCACACACCCGAGCGCCAAAAGACCGTCGTATTTCTTGTGGCGTGCCAAGGCCTGAAGAGAGATCGGGATTTCCATTGCACCGGGCACCCAGAAGACTTCAAAGTTTTCTTTAGCACCACCGAGTCGAAGAAAGGCCTCATAAGCGGATTCCAGAAGTCGCTTGGAAATCCGTTCGTTGAATCGGGAGACCACAACCCCGATCCGTTTCCCTTTCGCGGAGATAAACCCCTTGTGCTCAATCATCATCCTGTCCTCCTAAATCAATCCAATGGCCCAGTTTTTCTTTTTTGACCTTTAAGTACGCCATATTTTCTTCGTTCGGAGACACAACAATCGGGACCCGCTCCACCACTTTGAGGCCATACCCTTCCAGGCCCACGATCTTTTTGGGGTTATTGGTCAGCAAGCGAATCGTGGTCAAGCCAAGGTCTCGGAGAATTTGTGCACCGACGCCATAGTCTCTCAGATCTGGAGGAAATCCCAGCATATAGTTGGCTTCAACGGTATCGAACCCCTGGTCTTGAAGGGCATAGGTCCGGATTTTGTTGATTAAGCCGATGCCTCGGCCTTCCTGCCGCATATACAGAAACACCCCTTCGCCTTCGCGGGCGATAATCCGCAGCGCATTCCGCAATTGATCTCCGCAATCACATCGTAAGGAGCCCAGGATGTCGCCGGTTACACATTGGGAGTGAACGCGGACCAAGACATTCTCTTTGCCTTCCACGTCCCCCATCACCAGGGCCAAATGCACCTCTCCGGTCAGAGAGTCCTGGTAGGCGTGGACCGTAAATTCTCCGTAGATGGTAGGGAGGCGAGCGGACGCCGCACGCTTCACCGTTCGCTCTTTTTCTACACGATATCGGATCAGGTCTTCAATCGTGATGATTTTGATGTTTAATGTCCGGGCGATTTCCACAAGTTTATCGAGATTTGCCATGCTACCGTCTTCGTCGAGGATTTCGCACAGAACGCCTGCGGGTGGGAGCCCGGCAAGGCGGGCGAGATCCACGGCCGCTTCCGTATGACCCGCCCGCCGCAAGACCCCGCCTTTCAATGCCTTTAGGGTATAGACGTGACCCGGCTTTGCCAGGTCTTGTGGGCGGGTGCGGGGATCAATGGCGACGTGGATGGTGTGTGCCCGATCGTATACAGACGTTCCCGTGGTGGTCCCTTCTTTGGCGTCTATGGGGATGCCGAAGTTTGTTCCATGCTTGGAGGAATTCTCGATGGGCAAGTCTAACTCCAGTTCTTGAAACCGCGTTTCATCGAGGGCCAGACAAATCAACCCCCTTCCCAATTTGCTCATGATATTCAGGTGTTCGGGGGTTACTTTACTCGCCGCGACAATAAAGTCCCCTTCGTTTTCGCGTTCTTCATCGTCCACGACAATCACCATTTTGCCGGCCTTGATATCCTCGATGGCCTCTTCAATGGTGGCAAAAATTTGGGTATTTCTCGGTGTCATGCCTAAATTATACGCCCCTCAGGTATCTTGATTTCCGCCTTTCCTATGGTCAAAAATTCTGGACTTGTGGAGATTTATGCTTTATGATTTGAAAGCCTCTCCAAGGAAACGGATAATCTTCTCCGATTTTTGACTGTCCTTGTCAAAATCAGATCGTAAGAACTGTGAGAATCAAACAGGAGGTGGTGTGATGGAAAAATCCATTCTTCTTGTCCATTATTCAGGACCCCCAGAAATTGGTGGTGTGGAGCGTGTTCTACGGGGTCAGGCAAGGGTTCTGAAACGGTTTGGACACCCCGTCGGTTTGGCTGTCGGGGTTGGGAAACCGTTTGAGTCTGGCATCCCCGTTCATGTAATACCGGAAATGGATTCACGCCACCCTACGGTCCGTCGCGTCCAGGAAGAACTCCAACGAGGTCAAGTACCTACCCAGTTTGTCATTCTCAAGGCGAAGTTAAAGGAACGACTGACAGACCTGGCAGGTCGCTATCCAATCTGGATCGTGCATAACATTGCCACGATGCCGCAGAATTTGGCGTTGACTGCTGCGATCCGGGACCTGGCAGAGGAGGGCGTGATTGAGCGTTTGGTGCTCTGGCATCATGATCTCGCGTGGGGAAATCCGCGGTATCACTGGGTCGTCAGAGAGGAAATCCCCTGGGTCCTATTGCGTCATCCATGGCCAAAGAAGGTGGAGCACGTCGCCATATCCGAGATGCGTCGAGGGCAGATTGCAGAACTGTATGGCCTCCCTAAAGAGCGCATCCGGGTGATTCCGAACGGGATCGACGCGGCAGACTTCTTCCGGTGGCGCGCTTCCACTCTTCGACTTATTGAGGAAGTGGACCTCCTCAGCGCTGATCTGATCCTCCTTCAACCTGTCCGGATTACCCCCCGAAAAAATCTCGAATGGGCCCTGGAGATTGTCCATGCCCTGAAAAAGATTTCAGGGTGGGAGATCCGCTTGATCGTTACGGGACCGCCCGACCGGCATCGAGAGGACGGCTCTGCATACTGGGAACGACTTTTAGAAAAACGGAAGCAGTTAGGGTTAGAACGCGAGGTGAGATTTCCCTGCGCAGAACGAGAACTTGCAAATATCACGCGGGAGGTCGTGATCGATCTCTATACCTTGGCCGATGGAGTGTTGTTGACAAGCGACGAAGAAGGGTTTGGCCTGCCGGTTCTGGAAGCGGGATTGGCCCGGGTGCCTGTCTTCGCACGCTATTTGCCTCCCCTGGATGAGGCCGGGAATGGACATGTGTTCTTCTTCCAACCCGAGGACCCTCCAGAGAAGATTGCTCAGATGATCCTCAAAGAACTGGACGCGGATCTTCCGGGGCGCTTACGTCGCAGAGTTCGCCGTGAGTTCTTCTGGGAGGCGATTTACAAACGGTTCCTGCGCCCGTTCCTCGAAGAGATTGTGAAGCGCTAAAAATGCCCAAAGCCAACGGCCATGCACCGTCTTGATTTCGCTTGACAAGTCGGGCAGACCAACGTATTTTTTAGGCCGAAGGAGGTGCCTTATGACCCGGTTAACCCGTGAGGAGGCCAAAAAACGAATTGAAGAGTTACGCAAAGAAATTCATTACCACAACTATCGGTACTATGTTTTGAATGACCCTGTGATTTCAGATGCAGAATACGACGCCTTAATGAGGGAACTCCGTGAGTTGGAGGCCCAATTTCCAGACTTGATCACCCCCGACTCTCCCACGCAGCGGGTGGGTGCGCCTCCTCAGGAGGAGTTTAAAACGCGCCGCCACGCCATTCCCATGATGTCTCTGGAAGACGCCAGAAATGAGGATGAACTGAGGGAATTCGACCAACGTATCAAGCGGATGTTGGGATTGTCCCCCTCGGCCAAAATCGAGTATGTGGTTGAACCGAAATATGATGGCGCATCCTTAGAGGTCACTTATGAAAATGGGGTGCTCGTTGCAGCGGCGACCCGGGGGGATGGCGTCACGGGAGAAGATGTCACCGCCAACGCCCGTACCATCCGCCCCATTCCTTTAAGGCTCCTCTCCCTGAACGGGGTGCCCATTCCACGCGTTCTCGATGTTCGCGGTGAAGTCCTCATGAAGAAGGCTGATTTCGAGGCACTGAACAGAGAGCGGGAGGCGCGGGGAGAGACCCTGTTCGCCAACCCGAGAAACGCAGCGGCTGGCTCTCTGCGGCAATTGGATCCAAATATCACCGCCCAAAGAAAATTGGACTTCATCGCTTGGGGCATTGGTCGTGTGGAGGGCTTGACCTTCCAAACCCATACTCAGGTCCTGGATACCCTGGAGAAGTTGGGGTTTAAAACCTCTTACCCCAGACGAATCTGCAAAGGCATTGACGAAGTCATCGAGTATTACCGAGACCTTGAAGAAAAACGAGATGACTTTGCGTATGAGTTAGATGGCATCGTGGTCAAGGTGAACGATCTGGCCCTCTGGGAAAGACTTGGAACGACAGCCCGAAGCCCACGCTACGCAATTGCCGGAAAGTTTAAACCCCGTGAAAAAACCACCCGCTTGCTGGATGTGGTCCATCAGGTGGGACGAACAGGGATCATCACGCCGGTCGCGGTCTTGGAGCCGGTGGAGGTTGGTGGGGTCACTGTTTCTCGAGCGACCCTGCATAACTATGAAGAGGTCGAACGGAAAGATATTCGGATCGGGGACTGGGTGTTGATTTACCGAGCCGGGGATGTGATCCCTGAAGTGGTCAAACCCATCAAAGATCGCCGAACAGGAGATGAAAAACCGATCGTTCCTCCTACGCAATGTCCGGTGTGTCAAGGACCGGTGGTCAAGGAGGGAGCATACTTAAAGTGCATCAACTTAGCATGTCCCGCGCAACTGAAGGGTGCCTTGAAACACATGGCTTCCCGTCATGCACTGGATATCGAAGGGCTCGGAGAAAAGATCTCTAATCTTTTGGTCGAAACAGGACTGGTGAAAGATCCTGCAGACTTGTTCTATCTCAAAAAAGAAGACTTGCTGAGACTCCCTGGGTTTGCAGAGAAATCGGCCCAAAATCTCTTAGACCAGATCGACCGGGCTCGGAAGATCCCTCTTTCCCGGTTCTTAATGGCGTTGGGGATTCCCGGGGTAGGCAGCCATATGGCCCGCGTGTTGGCACGCCATTTTGAAACCCTGGAAGAACTGATGAAAGCCTCCGAAGAAGTTCTTCTTCGGATCGAGGGGATTGGACCAGAAACTGCCCGAAGCATCGTTGCCTTTTTCCGGGAGCCCCATAACCTGCGGATCATCGAGAAGATGAAAAAAGCAGGGGTTACACTCCTCTCCGAAAAAGTCAAAGTCCCCGTTTCCTCGCCCTTTGCCGGGAAAACTGTAGTTTTCACCGGAGCGCTCCAATCCATGAGTCGAGAGGAAGCGCAGAAATTGGTCGAGTCCTTGGGAGGCCGAGCGGCCAGTTCAGTTTCACGTAAAACAGATTTTGTAGTGGTAGGAGAGAACCCGGGCTCGAAATATCGGAAAGCGTTGGAACTGGGCATCCGGATTCTGAATGAAGAAGAGTTCCTCAGCATGGTCAAACAGGCCACTTCTACTGACCGCGTATAGGGTTTTGTTTTCTTGGCGATTGAAACGTTGGTTGGCTTGAATTAGGATAAGAACATTCCTGAGATTTTGGGGTACCCAGTCGATTCACAAAGGACGGAAGCCGCATGTCTTTTAAGAAACCGAGCAAGGTGAGACCTGCCATTCGTTGGATTTACGAACGAACGACGCAGTTACTCCGCACCGATGATGGCCAGGAAACCCCCTTAACGCCCGCCCGTTTACCGAAAGAGGAGTGGATTTCCCGTGTCCATCCAGAAGACCGGGATCGGATTATCCGAGGGTTCGAATCCCTCATCAAACAAGAGAACGATTTCTTTGAAGTTTATCGGATGCGCGATGAGGAAGGCCGATATCATTGGGTCCTGAACGTTGGGCAGTGGCTTGGCGACCGCGTGGTGGGTCGGGTCTTCCTTTTGCCGGATCTGATCCTGAGAATGAAAGACGCTTTACCTTTCTTTCCATTGCCTTCCGCAGTCCTTTTTGAAAATCAGATTCTTTGGGCAAACTTGCCCTTTGCACATCTTTTACACCATGAAACTCCGATGTCCCTGATGGGGCGCCCCTTGGCTCAATTTATTTCCTCCAAAGATCACGACAAAGTAGAAGAAGCCCTTGCTGGCTCCTCCGATCTCCAATTTGAGGCAGAATTGGAAGCAACACCGGGGACAACCCAACCGGTCCGGATCTACTTGGCCGCGCTTTTTGGGGGCCAGTACCATGTAGCGACCCTTACCCCCGTACGCCAACCAGGACACGAGTCAGAGAAGATCGCAACCTATGAACGCTTTTTTGAAAATGATCTGACAGGAGATTTCCTTTCCACCCCGGAGGGCCAGTTCCTACTCTGTAATCCGGCTTTTGCTCAAATTCTCGGGTACGAGTCGGTAGAAGAAGTCCTCCAAGTAAATGCGCGATCCCTTTACCGGAATCCCAAAGATCGAGAGGCCCTCCTGGAGAGACTCCAGAAAGAGAAGAAGATTGTCAATTTTGAGGTCGAACTGGTTCGAAAGGATGGGTCTCCGATCCATGTGCTGGAAAATATCGTAGGGATTTTTGATCAAGAAGGACGACTGGTCCAAATCCAAGGGACGCTCATCGATATCACAGATCGGAAACAGGCAGAACTCCGACTCAAACAACAAGAAAGTCAGATCCGCAGACTTGTAGAGTCACTTCAGGAAGGGCTCCTTTTAATTAATTTGGACGGGGTGGTCACCTATGCAAACCCCCGTGCCCATGAGATCCTGAGACATCCTCCTGGGGAACTTCTTGGGAAAAAGTTGTCCGACCTCATCCCCGATCCGAAGATTTCAGAGAAGATTTTATCAGGCAAGTCTGGAGATTCACAATTCATTGTGGAAATTCCCATACCTCCCCATGAGACCCGAATTTTACAAATTTCGGTGTCTCCTTATTGGTCCGAGGAAGGCCAGCAAACCGGCCTCGCCTTGCTTTTCTTGGA
>WFXO01000034.1 GCA_015490555.1 Caldifarciminota bacterium
TTCCTGGACCTGGTCCTCAAGACCTTCTGGGATGGTCTGATGCTGGAAGTAGTATACACAGGCTTCGGTCGAGATCGTAAAGCCCGGGGGGACGGGAATCCCTAAATTGGTCATCTCATGCAAGTTGGCCCCTTTTCCTCCTAAAAGATCCCGCATCTGGGCATTGCCTTCTGCTTTGCCACCACCGAAAAAGTACACGTATTTCTTGCTCATGGGTCGTCCTCCTTATTGCACAATGGCAAATTTAAACCGAACCGTGTCTTTCCCCTTTCGCGCGACGCCGAGATAGAGTCCCGGTGGGAGGGACTTCAGATTGTACACCACAAAGCCATCCGAACGGGCATCGAATCGCACCGAAGAAACCCGATGGCCCGCCATGTCAAAAATCCCGACAGGCTCGAACCCCGGAAGTTGGGTCACCCGTAGACTATCCCACCCTGGGGGGACCGGATTGGGATACACCCAGGGCTTTGGCACCTGGGTCCCCTGCTGGAAGAAAGACGGATCTGTGGTGATCCGTACCAGACCCTTCAGGGTTCCCATCCAGATGACCCCGGAATCTGGCAGCACCACCAAAGCATTCCGGGTCTGGAAATGGAAGGGATTACTCTCGTTCTGTCCCGGAGCATCTGGAAAAGGGCTATTTTCCGGCGTTAAAGAGTCCAAGGGCTGTCCATGGCGATCCAGGAAATAGAGCCCCCGTTGGGCCAGGACCGCCACGACTTCCCCAGCCACATCGACATCAAAGACCGGACTGCTGACCTGAGGCACAGCATGGAACGTGGTCCCATCGTAGTAGGCCAGGCCGGACCAGGTTCCGATCCAGACGCTCGAGCCGTCATCCGCAAAACACGAGACCTGCCGCATGCTCAAAAAGTTCCCGGAGTCGCTCAGGACATCCTGAACCTGGCCTGTCTCGCGGAGGAGGGTGTAGTCCAGAACCCGGAGTCCACTGGTGGTCCCGATCCAGAGCCAATTTCGGTGGTCAATGAAGAGACTTAAGATCTCCGGTTCGTCCAATGGGTACAGCACAAAGGAATCCCGGTCGACGATGTATCGGCCCAGGCCAACCTGCCAGACAGAGACGAGGGCGTCGTTCTGGTCGTCAAAAGTCAAGGCCATGATATCCCGGAAGTGGGTGACCGGCAAGGTGATCTCGCAGAGGAGCCGGCCAGTGGAATCGTACACAAAGAAACTCACATCCTGGGGCACCAGGGTATCGGGATTGTTATTCAAAAAGTTATTCAGCCAGAGTTCGTTGCCTCGCAAGGCCAGGAGGGTTGCTCCGGCACTTCGGGCGCTGTCATGGATCGAAATCCATTGGCCGGCCCGATACCCAAAGGTTCGGTCATAGAACCACCAGGCCATCCGTTCTTGCCGACCTTGGATCCAAAGGGTCCCGTTTCGATACGCTAAAAACCGGATCTTCTGGAAAAACGGCCCCGGGAAGTGAAGGACCCAGAGGGAGTCGGTCTGAAGATCCAGAACGCCCAGCCCGAACCCATAGTTGTAGGATTCGTAATCCAACTCTGTATCCGACCACCCAAAGCCCATCAAGATCCGGTGATCTAACGGGAAAATCACCCGAACATCCTTGATCCGGCCGTAGGCGCCGAAGTCAATGATATGTTGCTGATTTGTCTGAAGGTCAAAGTACCGGGGATTTGCGTAATTTCGGGCATCAGCATAGAGTGTGTCATTCCGATATGCGAGGACCGGGATCCACCAATGGGACGAACTCAGGAAACTCTGGCCTGTTTCCCAAACATAGATGCCGTTGCCGGTGCCGATCAATGTCCGTCCGCCTGCCCGCAAGACGCTATAGACCACGGTATCCGGCAGCCCCTGGCTCCAGAGGGTGCCCTGGAGCGGAGCGTGCCAGGGGGCAACATAGAGCCCCCTTTCGGTCCCTACAAACAACGTGTCTCCGAAAACCCGGAGGGTATGGAAGGTGGTGGCTCCCTGTAGGGACCCAACAAAGAGCAGGAGGGAGTCATCCCTCGGATCCAGGGGGGTCCCCCGAAGCCAAAAATACGCAAAGAAATCTGGACCGAGCAGTGCGAGGGTATCTCCGTGGACCGCAAGGTCCATCATATGATCAAGGGTGGGGAGGTAGTCGGGCGGTCGATAGGGGACGATAAGCCCCTGGGAGGGGTCCCAGACAAAGACTCCGTGCTCCCAGGTGACGCCCCAGACCCGGCCCTGGGTGTCCTGGACCCATCGCAGCACGACCGGATACGGGAGCCCGTCAGACCGGTCAAGCCGGTCGATCTCCTGCAAAGTGACGGAGTCAAGTACCAGGATGCCTGCCGAGGTGGCAAGAAAAATCTGGCCGTTCACCACCAGGATGTCGTTGATCAGATTGGGGTTACCGAAGGTCTGGATCTGAAAGGTCGCTGCAACAAGAACCGTCAGGATGTTCAGGCTCGCCATGCACACTTCTCCTTTCGGGACACGCTCCCTTTCCCTTTCGTGTCACGCCTGTCAATTGACGTTGTGATGAACGGCCGTATGCTCTTTACGGCTTTTTACTCCTCCTCCCAGGTATCAATCTGGGCCCGCTGGAGTCGGCCCGAAAAGTCAATGTACACTGCTTTCCATTCGGTGAAGATCTCATAGACCGTCCAACCCCCTTCGCGGTGGCCGTTGCCCGTCGCCTTCACACCTCCGAAGGGCAAGTGTGTCTCCGCCCCGATGGTCGGCGCGTTCACGTATGTGATCCCGGCCTCAATTTCCTCGATCGCGTACATGGCCTCCAACAGGTTCCGGGTGTAAATCGAGGAGGACAGCCCGTACTTCACGCCGTTGGCGATCTCAATGGCTTCCTCCAAGGATTTGACCTTAAAGACGGAAAGGACCGGGCCGAAGATCTCTTCCTGCGCGATCGTCATGTGGGGCTCGACGTCCACAAAGATGGTCGGCATGTAGAACCATCCCTTGTCGTATTCATCGCCCTTGAGGGGCTCGCCGCCGTAAATCAGTTTCGCGCCTTCTTGTTTGCCAATCTCCACATACCGATGGACCGTCTCCCGCTGCTTCTCATTGATCAGAGGCCCCATATCTGTGGATTCATCCAGCGGGTTGCCGATCTTCATCTGTTTTACGCGCTCCACAAGCATCTCAATGAACTCGTCGTAGATGTCTTCGTGGAGGATCAATCGGGAGGTCGCGGTGCAGCGTTGGCCGGTGGTACCGTAGGCGCCCCAGACTACACCATCGAGAGCCAATTCGAGATCCGCAGAGGGCATGACGATCATGGGGTTTTTGCCGCCCAATTCCAGGGAGACCTTTTTCAAGTGTCGGCCCGCGACTTCCGCAATCCGGGCCCCGACCTCGGACGATCCGGTAAAGGAGATCACCCGGACATCGGGATGCTCGAGAAGGGCCTCCCCAACCACGCTCCCGGACCCCGTGACATAGTTCAGAACGCCCGGTGGCAGCCCTGCTTCCTCAAAGGCCTTCACCAGTTCCGCGGCGGACGCGGGGGTATCCGACGCCGGCTTGATCACGACCGTATTGCCGGCCAGAATCGCCGGGATCACCTTCCAGGAAGGAATGGCCATCGGGAAGTTCCAAGGGGTGATTGCGCCGACAACACCGATCGGACGCCGGAAGGTCAACGCGTACTTGTTCGGCAACTCCGACGGGGTGTTCATGGAGAACAGGCGCCGGCCTTCCCCAAACGCATAGAAGCCGGTGTCAATCGCCTCCTGGACATCTCCACGGGTCTCGGGCAGGATTTTGCCCATCTCGCGGGTCATCAACCGGGCCAGTTCCTCTTTCCGCTCCAACAGGATCTCGGTCGCACGTCGAATGATCTCACCCCGCTTCGGGGCCGGGACCTTCCGCCAATGAGGGTAAGCCTTCTTGGCCGCCTCGACGGCCTTCTCAACATCCTCCCGCGTGGATTTCTGGAAGACCCCGACCACTTCATCCCAATTCGCAGGGTTCCGATTCTCAAAGGTCTCGCCAGAGGACGACTCGACCCATTCACCGTTGATGTAATTCTTATAGACGTCCATGGATTCGCCTCCTTCGTTCGATCTTCTGAACGGTCCCAAACTGCAAGGATAACATGACCTGGAAAACAAGTCAATAGGCCGATTTTCCAACCCTATGAAAGCCAAATGCCTACGGAGACCCATCGGGGTCCGTGGACCCCGTGCACGATCTGCTTCTCAATATCCGCGGTCACCGACGGCCCTCGGAGAAAGACCATGTAGGACGCCCAAAAAGAGGGGAGATGCGCCAGGGCTTCGGGGAAGCCACGGACGATCCGCGTGCCGGGGACCAGGATCGCCAACCGGTCCGGCACCAAGGAGGCGATCCGCAGGACGGGGTCCCGGGCAGAGAGCACCAGGGTCCCGGTCTCGGCAATCCCCAGTACGGCATCGACAACACCGACCACATCCTGCCGATGCAAGGCCTCCCTCCAATCTTTCAGGATCCGGACGTCCTTGCCGAACTCCTGGATCACCTGCAGACTCCGCTCCCCGCTCACCAGAACAGCCTGAGCATCCCGGACCCATCCAGCCAGCCAGGAGGTGGCCTCTTGTGGGGTGTGGAGGAGTGTCGTCTGCATGCCTGCGCGCTGGGCTTCCTCCAGAAATTTTTGGATCACCTTCATGGGTTGGGCCTCCGGGGATTCAGGGAGATGCGCCGGTCCCGGGTCCAGGGCCGAAGGAGTGGAAACCATCGTGCCAGGGCTCGGAGCCACGGACGCAATATTCGAAGGGCCCATCGAAACAAGGCGGGATGCGTCATCCCAAGGGTCCAACCTCTCAGAAAGGTGCGGAGGGACCATGAGTGGCGATGCGTCGCATGAGATCGTGCGAGGAGGATCAACCGGGGAAGGTCGATCTTCACCGGGCAGACGTCGGCGCATGCACCGCACAGGGAACTCAAGAAAGGCAAACTCTGGAGGTCTTCTCTCCAAGGAAACAGGAGGGGTGAGAGGACGATGCCCACGGGTCCGGAATAAACGGTGCGGTAGGCCTGGCCTCCGATCAACTGGAACACCGGGCACGCCAGGGAGCAGGCCCCGCAACGAATGCACTTCAGGATCTCCCAGAACTCGGGGTCCTGGGCGATCCTGGACCGTCCGTTGTCAATCAATACCAGATGAATTTCCTCAGGGCCGGGGAGGTTGGGATCCGGCTCAGGGCCAGAGATGACGGAGATATACGTCGTCTGAATCTGGCCTGTGGCGGAAGGTGCGAGGAGACGAAGCAACGGCGCCAGATCTTGCCACCGTGGAATCACTTTGTCCAGGCCGGCCACCGCGATCTGGAGCCGTGGCAGGGTCATCGTGAACCGCGCGTTGCCTTCGTTTTCGACGATCACCAGCGAGCCCGTTTCGGCCACCAGGAAGTTCGCACCCGTAATGCCCGCTTCTGCCTCAAGGAAGGCACGGCGGAGGGTCTCCCGGGCAAAACGGGTCAGGGCCTCGGGATCCGAGGGACCGGTATAGCCCAGAGAAGTACGGAATAATGCGGCAATCTCCTCTCGCGTCTTGTGAAGGGCCGGGGCGGTAATGTGGCTCGGGGGCTCCTGCGCTAATTGGAGGATATACTCTCCCAGATCGGTCTCCACAACCTGAATGCCTGCACGTTCCAAAGCAGGATTGAGCTCGATCTCCTCGGTCGTCATGGACTTGCTCTTGACGACTCGGCGGACGCCATGTGCTCGGAGGAGCGCCAGGATCTGAGCCCTTGCATCCTCCGCAGTGGACGCAAAGTGGACTCGAATGCCATTTTGGCGGGCACGCTCCGAAAATTGTCGCACCCAGGCAGCCAGATGTCGGACCGATTCTGCACGGATTTGGGACGCCTGGTGCTGCAAATGTTCCCATTCCGGGATCTCGGCAATGGCGTCGGCTCGCTTCTGCTGGGAGAGCGCGGTGCTCTTCCGAAGTGCGGTCTGTAAAATCGGGTTACGGAGCGCTTGACGAATCGTGTCGTTGAATGTGTCCACGGTCGACAACCTCCGCGATATGGAGGACCTCCATGTCCGGAAAGGTCTCCTGGACAAAGTGCTCTAAGTTTGCCAGGCAAGCCAGGTCTGCGGAAGTCAGGATCTGGGCGCCCGAGGGGAGGGTTTCTACCTTTCTTTTGGCCATAGACAGGGAGAGTTCCGGGAATTTCAGGGAAAAGGTTCCTCCAAACCCGCAACAGAGATCGGCCGCTGGCCACTCCAAAATCTCAAGTCCATGAAGCCGTTGAAGCACTTGAAGGATCGGCTCTTTCAAGCCTAAAAAGCGGAGGGCGTGACAGGAGAAGTGGACCGCCACCTTCGCGGTCAATTGGCCACGCCAGGGCCGGACGGACCCGACCTGGGCCAAAAACTCTGTGAATTCCCAGATCCTTGGCCGGCTGCCAGGGGCCCCCAGGATCTCCTCCCCCATCTCCAGCATCATGGCCGTGCAAGAGCCCGAAAGGCTCACAATTCCTGCGGATTCGGGAACCCTTTGGACGTGTCTAAACAGCGTTCGGGCCATCTGCTGTGCGGACTTCCGATCCCCGGAGTTCCAGGCGATCTGCCCGCAACACAAGCCCGGTGGAAACACTTTGACGGGATAGCCCAGACGTTGCAGGACCCGGCGCGCGGATTCTACGATTCCGGGCCGGAGCAGATCGACCATACAACTTGGGAACAAGAAGACTTCCCGGAGATTGGCAAGGGTCTCTACAGCCGTTTCCTGGCTCCGGGACTCCGCCCGCAAACGTTTTGAAAGGTTCAACGGTGACGCACGAGGGTGAGTTTATGGATTTCTGGAGCGTTTTGCGAGTCTTGAGGATCCCACCGCAGGAAGTAGATCCCGGTCGGCAATGAGGGGACAGAAACCCGAGAGGTGGGAGCCGCCAGTCGGCCCTGGAGGAGTGTGAAGATGCGCCGGCCCGAGGCATCCCACAGGCTTAAGGTCCCCCATTGGCTCCTTGCGGTCTGGATGTGGAGCCAGCCGGGGACCTGGACCAGGGTCGGCACCCGAAGCGTCTGAGCCTCCGGGGCAAGGATAGGCCCTTCCGCCACTGAGACGGTATAGCCGAAGAACGTAAAGATCCGCGCAAACATCTGGAGCCGAACTGCCGTGTCATAGACGGTCTCAATGGGAAAGCCGAGGTAGACCAGTTTCCCGGTGACGGCGGTATCCGGGGTTTGAGTGCCATCAAAGACGATCCCGGCAGACCAACCGGTTCCACCGGTATAGGTCAGGCAGGAGACGCTGCCGCCATAAGGCCCGACGCCGTCCGGGTAGTCCACATCGTAATAGCCATGCGTGCCGTCATCAAAATAAATGGTGCCCAGGCCTTGGAACAGACTCCCGGACGTGGGCACGGCGCTATGAGTATTCGCATCATCCCCCAGGTATTCCGCCTTAAGGTAGGTATGGTAAAATGCGTGGTCCTGGGCATCCCCTTGTTCCCAGAGGTCATAGCCGATCTCGGAGCCGGAGAGAAAGAGATTGCCGCCATTTTTCAGGAAGGTTGCCACGCGCTGCTGTTCGATGGGGCTAAAGGCCATGGTAGCCGTACCCTCTTCTCCCAGGATCCAATCGACTGCGGCGTAATCGGTCAAGACGATGGAACTGTCCTCGATCCGTTCATTCGAACAGGAGTTAAAAGACAGACCCAAGGCGTGCAAGGCGCCGCCGTGTTCTTTAATGAAGTCAAAGGTGTTGATGGTCCCGGAAACGCGGTCAAACCCGTTCACGATGAGGATGGTGTTTGGCGTGTCTGAAGCCACGGCGGCCAGTACCTCGGTATAGGGAGACGTCCCCCAGGCGTTCGTGGCCCGGACCTTGTAATAGCGAATTTCTCCGGGTTCCAGGAATCCCGTTTGGTACCACGGTGCGTAGACATGGGCAGCCAGGGTAAAGTTCACGCCGTCTGTGCTTTCCATCACATCATACCCAGAGGCCGTGGAGACAGGGTACCAGGTGACCTTCAGGGTTCTGGGGCCAATCAGCATCACAGCCAACCCCGAGGGTTGCGGGGGTGGGGCGCCCTGGCTGAAATGGGACGCAATCGCCTCCCAGAGTTCCGGCCGTGTGCCGTCATACGTCAACGCCCACATCCCGGTACCCTGTAGGTCCTGGGAATTCACCAGATCGTATTTCAGGCCCAAGGAGGAATCATTGTCAAACCACGTCTGGTGCCATTGGCTCCCCACCTGGTAGTGGTACCAGGGAGTTTGAGATTCGTTGTCCCAGAGCAGGCCGTAGAGTTGTGCCTCGTAATACGCCGTTTCATAGAGGACAGCCGATCCAGAGCCGACGGTTGAAGAGTGAGGGTTAGGGCCGACCGTGGGCCAGTCGTAACCGTAGTAAGGAACGCCCAGGATGATTTTGTCTCGGGCATTGCCCGATTGGGTCACCCAATACTGGACGCTCCCGGTCACGTTATAGCCCCATCCGGTCAGCGGAGCCACAGGACCGGCTTCATCACTGCCCGTCCAGTGGTAATCGTAGCCCATAATGAACAAGCCGTCGGTGACCTGCGCCAGGGTCAGGGGATCAAACCGGTCTGACCAGTTGACTGCCGTGACATCGATGGTGAGTTCTTTGCCACGGGCGTGAAGGGAATCGGCGAGCAGGGTCATAAAGGTGTTCAGCGCCTCACGATCAGAGGCATACGGGAGTTCAAAGTCAATGTTGACCCCGTCGGCGTTGCCCAGGGCAACCTGTTCGAGAATGGTGTTGATCGCCTGGTCTCGATAGGTCGTCAAGATCGAGTGGATATCGTCGGCGTCAAAAACGATGATGACCAGGTGTGCTTTGACCCCGTGGGCATGGGCCGAATCCACGATGGATGCCCAGCTCCCGGGCCATCCGTGACTGTTGCTCACTTGCCCCTGCGCGTTCAAGACGACCCCAAAACAGGCGATGTGCGTCAGGAGGTCCCATTGGATGAGATACGCTTGAGAGAGTCGCCAGTAGGGGAGAAAGCCGTAGACGGTCCGGGTCAGTTCCTTCGGAACAGGCTGGAGATCTCGAGGGTACCGGTACTCTTGGACTTCTGGGAGTTGAAAATCTTTGTATTTTTCATACTCCCTCTGATGGATCGACATCGGTTGGGTGATGAGAACAAGCCAAATCCACGCAGCCATGCCCAAATCTTAGAAGGTGCCAGAAACGGAGTCAAGGGGCACATAGGGACTGAGGCCTTTCCCCAGTCCTTTCCCAACGTGTTGTTTTTCGGATGTCGTTTACCGGTGTGAAGGATCTGCGGGAGGGTCCACCAGGTGGGTCTAACGCACCAGAAGTGCCGATGGTAAGCTCTCTGAAGTGTATAATAAGGTGTCGGGTGTGGGCGTTTAGCCTCAACCGGCAGGCTTAGGTTGCACCGATGGAGGTGAGTTTCCATGTTCAAGGCGATCATTGAGAAGGTCATCGGAACCCGGAACGAACGGGTCATCAAAAAACTCTGGCCGATTGTCCACGAAATCAATCGGATTTATGAGACCTTCCATACGTTATCTGATGAGGACCTCCTCAAGAAGACGGAGGACTTTGAGGCGCGGCTTCGGGACGGCGAAGATCCGGATGAGATCATGCCCGAAGCCTTTGCATTGGTCAAAGAGGCGTGCCGTCGCCTGGTCGGCAAAAGATGGCTGGTGACCAACCAGCCTTACGAATGGGACATGATCCCCTTTGATGTCCAGTTAATTGGGGCCATTGTGCTGCATCAAGGGAAAATTGCCGAGATGGCCACCGGGGAAGGGAAAACCCTGGTCGCCACCATGCCCTTGTATCTCAATGCCCTGGTCGGACGCACCAAAGGGGTGGGGGTCCACCTGGTCACGGTCAACGATTACCTGGCCCGACGTGACCGGGAATGGATGGGACCGGTCTACGAATCCTTAGGGGTTTCCGTCGGCGTGATCCAGGCGGGGATGACGCCCCAAGAACGAAAGCCGGAGTATGCCGCCGATATCACTTACGGCACAAACAACGAGTTCGGCTTTGACTATCTCCGGGACAACATGGTCTTTCGGCCGGAAGACCGCGTCCAGCGGGGCCACTTCTATGCGATCATTGACGAGGTAGACTCCATCCTGATCGACGAGGCGCGGACCCCCCTAATCATCTCCGGCCCGGTGGAGCACTCTAATGTCGAGATCTACCGGGAGATGAAGCCTTATGTACAGAGTGTGGTGAACAAGCAGGAGGCGATGGTCCGACGGATGCTCACGGAAGCCGAGCGACTCCTCCGAGAAGGAAAACAAGAAGAGGCTGCGATCAAACTCATCCTTGCCCGTCGGGCTGCCCCGCGCTCCCGCCGCCTCTTCAAGATCCTCCAGGAGCCCGGCCTCATGAAGTTCGTGGACAAGATGGAACTCGAACTGATGAAAGACAAAAAGATCAAGGACCTGGAAGAAGATCTCTACTATGTGGTGGACGAGAAATCGCACAGCGTCGAACTGACCGAGAAGGGCCGCCAGGAGATTCAGCGCCATTACAAGGACCTCTTCGAGTTGCCCGATCTCTCCACCGCTCTGGCGGAGATTGACCGGCGGACGGATCTGCTCCCCCGCGAGAAGTTCGTGGAGAAAGAGCGGATCTACCGGGAGTACGCGGAAAAATCGGACAAAATCCATGCCGTCCGTCAACTTCTAAAGGCCTATACGCTGTTCCAGCGGGACGACGACTACGTCGTCATGGACGGCAAGGTGATCATCGTCGACGAGTTCACGGGCCGGCTGATGCCCGGCCGGCGCTGGTCCGACGGGCTCCACGAGGCCGTAGAAGCCAAAGAGGGGGTCAAAATTCAGGCTGAAACCCAAACCCTGGCAACGATTACCATCCAGAACTACTTCCGGATGTACGAGAAACTGGCGGGCATGACCGGGACCGCGGCCACCGAAGCGGCAGAGTTCTGGGAGATCTATAAACTGGATGTGGTCACGATCCCGACCAACCGGCCGGTCCGCCGGATCGACTACCCGGACATCATCTTCAAAACCAAGAAAGAGAAATACGAAGCCGTCATCGAGGAGATCGTCAAGTGGCATAAACGGGGACGGCCCATCCTGGTCGGGACCACCTCGGTGGAGGTTTCCGAACTCCTTTCGCGGATGCTCCGGCGACGCGGTGTGCCCCACAATGTCTTGAATGCCAAACACCACGAGAAAGAGGCATTGATTGTCGCCAAAGCCGGACAAAAGGGGGCGGTGACCATCGCCACCAACATGGCCGGCCGTGGGACCGACATCAAACTCGGGCCTGGGGTCATCCAGAATCCCGATAACCCGGACGAAAAGATCGGGGAATGTGCGATCGTTACGAAAAATCCCAAGCCCGGCTTCACCTGTAGCCGCGATCCTAAACTCTGTATTGCCGAGGGCGTGCCCTGTGGCCTTTATGTGATCGGAACGGAAAAACACGAATCCCGCCGGATTGATAACCAGTTGCGGGGACGTGCGGGCCGACAGGGAGACCCGGGCGCCTCTCGGTTTTTCCTCTCCCTGGAAGACGACCTGCTGCGGATGTTCGGCTCCGACAAAGTTGTCGAACTCATGGAGCGCTTCGGCCAGAAAGACGAGGGCCCTATTGAGTCCCGGCTGGTCACACGGGCGTTAGAGAATGCTCAAAAGCGTGTAGAAATGCAAAACTTTGAGATCCGAAAGCGCCTCCTGGAATACGACGATGTGATGAACAAACAGCGTGAGGTCATTTACGGCTTACGGAATGAGATCCTGGACGGCCGGGACGTGAAAGACCTGATTCTCAATGGCTATGTGGATGAGATCATCGAGGAGAAGGTCAACGAATACTGCCCCGAGGGGTTAGGGCCCGAGGACTGGAACCTGGACGGCCTCAAACAGGATCTCGCGTACTTCTTCCTTGCAGACTTCAGTTGGGTCAACACATGCGAGGATCGGGAAGAACTCAAGCAAGCGATCAAAGAGAAGGTGGAAGAGGCTTACCGCGAGCGGGAGGAGGGATTGGGTGAGGAGAAGATGCGGGAACTGGAGCGGATGGTTTTGCTGTCCAGTCTCGACCAACACTGGCGGGAGCACCTCTATACGTTGGATCACCTGAAGGAAGGCATCCAACTGCGGGCCTATGGCCACAAGGACCCGTTGGTGCAGTACAAACAGGAAAGTTACCAACTCTTTGATGAACTCCTGGTGAAGATCCGGAACGACACGGTGATGCGACTCTTCCGGATCCAGGTCCCAAAACTGGTGATGCCGCGTCGGTACCGGGACCGGGTGACGGCGATCAAGCCTTCCACGCCCCGTGCCACCCCGCAGCCCAGTGCACCGGCAGGGGCGCCCGTTGCGGCTGGGGTCGCCGCAGGGGTTCGGCCGACCCCGGTCGGCGGCTCAAAGAAATCCAAAAAGAAAAAGAAGAAGCGGCGCCGGTAATTCCGGCAATCTCTTTGACACCCTCCGCTCCGATCGGATGTGTTCTCACCACCGATAAGCATCCGGGATATGGAGGATTTCCCAGGATTCTCCCTGTCGGACCACCCCCACGATATCAAATCTGCAGGATCGGTTTCCCCATTGCTTGGTCTTGGTTAAGTACCATTCGGCGGCTTTCCGGACGCGGTCCATCTTGGCCCGGGTCAGAGTTTGGAGGGGATGAAAGGTTCGGGACCGGAGGCTCCGCACCTCGACAAAGACTAGGATGCCGTCCTTTTCGCAGATTAAGTCAATCTCGCCGAACTTGGTGGTAAAATTGCGATCCAGGACCCGATAGCCTTGACGTTCGAGGAACCGAGCGGCTGCCTGTTCCGCCTCCTGTCCCCGCTCCCGCGTACTACGATCACCAATCAAATTCTTCTTCCCTCAGCAATTGGCGCCAATCCTGTCGGCTCGGCTCCTCTGGAATGCTGGAGTAAATGAGTTGGTAATCACCGCTCATTTCGAAGTCCATAAAAATGAATTCCATTTGTCCACGCTGGTAATAGATCCACTTCTCGACATCTTTCCGACCCCATTCTTGGTATTTGTGTTCAATCTGGTCCGGCGGACCATATCGGATATAGATCCGACCCCGGTCGGTGTAGCGTCCCAGTTTTTTCCCGAAAGAGAAGTGTTCATCGGCGTACTTGACCCTCTCGATAAATTCCGGGAGGAATTCGTTTTTCGGGGTCTCCGGGTTTGGATCGTATCGTTTCCAGAATGTGTAAAGAAAATACCGCTTGCCTTCTCCTTCAAGGGTCTTGAGCATCGCGATTTGGTCTTCGGAGGCGAAGTAATCAATGAATTCCAGATACGGAAGCCATTCTTCAGGGAGATCGACGGTGAAGCCCTGTTCTGGGCTGTATACAAATCGAACGGTTCTGAGGGCTTGTTGGCCCGTGGAGAGATCAACGGCCTGGACCAATAGGTCGTAAACGCCGGGTTTGAGGTCCGTAAGCGGTAATTCCGTGGCCCAGGGCATGGAACCTCGGCCCGCCTTTGCGACCGGCCTTGGTGGGAGTCGCAGAAGGATTTGACCGGTGGTATCCTGGATCAAATGGTTCAACACCACAGACTGGGAATCCGGTTGCATGCCATAAACCTCGTAATACACCCGTAGGGTCTCCCGTTGTGTCGGCCGATAGGTATGGGAGGGATTGGGAATGACGGCAACGCCGTGTTTGTAGAAGGGGTTCGTGGAATCAGAAAGGAATCGGACGGCCAGTTCCAGGTCTGAAAGAGACAAAGTGGAATCGCGTGGTTGGACAGTAAAAGTCCGTTCCACGGTACCCGACTGTCCCTGGTCCGTCTGTAGCACCAATCGAAGCGCATAGGTTCCAGGCTTCAGATAAATTTGGAAGTAGTCCACAATGGTCCCCGGGGTTTTCCCCGAAATCCGGCGGGTCCATTGATCTCGAGAGACCTGTCCCTGTTCGTTTTGGAGTTCTACGGCGATCTCCAGGCTTTGGGCTCCGGGTCCCACTGTTTTAGGGTCGACCATGAAATAGAACTCCGCCTGGATCAGGGAGTCCCCGCGGTAATAATCACAGCGATCCACCACAAACTGGATCGCGCCTTTCGACCAGGCGGGAAAGCCTGTAGAGACCGCCTCAGTAGCGGAAAAGATCGACAAAAGGAGGAGAATAGAGTTCATAGTCGCCAAACCCCATTCGATCCACAAAGATCAACGTCAAATTGATGTCGTAATAATACCAGACCTCGTAGGACTTGGTGTCCCAATCAAAGGGATGGCGTTCGATTTCATCGGGCATGCCCAATCGGATATACACCAACCCCCGATCTGTGAGACGTCCTTTAATTTTCCCAATGGAAAACGCACGATCTGCATATTCCACCCGGCTCAGAATGGTCTCTAAAAGTTCGTTTTTCGGGGTGCCTGGAGTGGGATCATGTTCTTTCCAGAAGGCCTGCCAAAGGGTCTGCCGCAATTTGGGGTCCTCGGTCTTCATCTGGGCCAACAATGTGTCTCCCGGGAAAAGATGAGCCAAGATGCTCACAAAATCATCAAAATCTTCGCTTGTGATCTGTGGAATGCCGGAAATTTGGAAATCCAATGTCTTTTTGACCCTCTGATTCCCAGCCTGAAATACCACCTCCACATGATGGGCTCCGGTCGAAAGGCTATCCGGGAATAAAGAAAGCGTATCCGAGGCCACCCCAGAATACAGTTGATGCGTTTCACGGAGCAAGGCACCATCTAAGGTGACTCGGGTGGTCACGCGGAGGGAGTCCCGGGGAGAAAACTCCCAGTAAATCATCATCGGTCGTTCCAAGAAATCGGGGGTTAACAGGACCTTTCGCCCCTTCAGGAATTCCTCACGGTCTAACGGGATGAGATCGCTAACCGGGATGGGGAGGGCCGGATTGGTGAGATCCTTACTGGCTTCATAAATCCCTCGTTTCGAATGGAGATCACGGACCGTCACTTGAACTCTGTAAGAGGAGCGTGTAGGGACTTTGACCGCTTTTTTAAAGTGGACACGTTCACGGGACTGGGTTTTTTCATAGAGATCCTGATAATGGGTAAATCGGAAAAAGTCCCCTTTGATGACGCGGTGGGACTGTGGGTCCTGGATGTTGAAGCCAATTTCGATTTGGGCAACGAAGCGCTGGCCATCCTTCTTAAATAATAGGGCCTGCTGAGGGATGGAGACATCAAAAAGGAGCAGGGTCGTGTCGCCCCGAGGGATCCGGTACGCATGGACCTGGGTTTCCGTCGGTTGAATGGCGAGGATGGCAAGGAGAAGGAATCCCATGGGTTACCCTGCCCCCATCTGTCGTGCCAGGGCCTGCAGTCGACGGATTCGTTCTTCCACAGGAGGATGCGTCGAGAACAAGGAAGCCATGCCCCCACCGCGGAGTGGGGCCACAATGAAGAGATGAGCGGTGGCTGGATTCGCAGTGGCTAAGGGCATCTTTGTGGTTCCATAATGGAGTTTCTCCAGGGCCCGGGCCAGGGCGAGCGGATCCCTGGAGATGAGTGCGCCTCCCCGGTCGGCCTCATATTCTCGGACACGGGAAATCGCAAGGTGGATGAGGGTCGCGACAATCGGTGCCAGGATGGTGACCAGTAAGAAGGCAAGAGGGTTTCCTCCACGGTCGTCATCCCGTCCTCCGCCCCCAAAGATGAAGATCCACCGGGCCATGTAGGCCAAATAGGTAATGGCACCGGCAATGACAGCCACCACGGACTGGATCAGGATATCTCGGTGTCGAACATGGGCGATTTCATGGGCTAAAACGCCTCGAAGTTCTCGTTCATCGAGGAGTTTCAAGATTCCCTGAGTGACTGCCACGGCTGCGTGTTCAGGATCACGCCCCGTCGCAAAGGCATTCGGATGAGGGGTTGGGATGAGATACACCCGCGGCTTTGGAATGCCAGCCCGTTGTGCTAAGTCCCGGACAATGGCATGAAGGCGGGGTGCCTCCGTTTCCGAGACCTCCTTCGCACGGTACATGGTGAGAACGATCCTGTCCGAGAACCAATAACTCACAAAATTCATCACCAGGGCGAAGATCAGGGCATAGGTCATCCCTGTCGTACCCCCCAGGAGATTCCCGATCCAGAGGAACAGGATGGTTAAAAGGGTCAGGAAAAATACGGTCTTCAGGGTATTCGTCATAATGATTCACCTCCACAAATTAGAGTAATCTGGCCGCCTGGGATTGTCAAGGGGATTTGGGGGATCCAGAGGCTGTAGAAGCGAGGGCCTTTTTGACATGGGCGGTCACATCTGCCTTACATTCGGGGCACCGGTACCGCAGGCCCCGGCGGGTCCGGGATTCCACAACAAAGGGGTGCCCACACTCGGGACAAGGGACCGGGATTGGCCGCTGAAACACCACAAAATCGCATTGAGGATTGGAACAGGGGTAGTATACCTTGCCTTTTTTACTTACCCGCTCGATGATGGGAGACCCACATTGGGGGCATTGGACCCCGGTGGGTAAGGGCTTGGTCCCCGGACAGGTGGGGTAGTCAACACACGCCAAATACCGGCCGTGTCGGCCGGTCCGGATGACCATGTCTTTCCCGCATACCGGGCACTTTTCACCGGCGAACACCTCCTCATCCAAGCCACGGGTATATGTACACTTCGGAAAGTTCGTACAGGCCAAAAACCGCCCGTATTTGCCCCATTTGATCACGAGCGGGGCTCCGCACAAAGGACACGTTTCCTCGGTCTCCTCCTGAAGATTCTTCTTCAACTCAGAAAGTTCACCGGTGACCTTTTCTAATTCCTTTTTAAATTCCCGATAGAAATCCTTCAGCACTTCTTGCCAACCCCGTTCTCCCATCTCGATTTGATCTAAAGCCTCTTCCATCTTGGCGGTGAAGTTGTAATCAAAGATCTCCGGAAAACGGGGGATCAGGATGTCGACCACGGTCCGGCCCAGAGAAGTCGGAACCAGGTACCTGCCACGAGTTTCAACGTATTTCCGTTCCTTGAGTGTCGCGATGGTAGGGGCATACGTGGAGGGGCGGCCAATGCCTTTCGCCTCTAAGGCCCGAACCAACGTTGCCTCGGTGTAACGACGCGGCGGCTCGGTCTCCCGCTCTTCCAGAATGATCTTGACCGGCGTCAAGGTTTCTCCTTCTTGCAGGTCCGGGAGAGGGGTTTCTTTCGGGGAATCTCCAAGAATGCGGTAAAACCCATCAAAAAGCAGCTGTTTCCCTTCTGCGATCCACTCACTTCCGTTGGCCTTGAAGACCACCGTCTGGGTCTCCATTTTTGCGCGACTCGCTTGCGTGGCTACGGCCCGTTTCCAGATGAGGTTGTAAAGTTTCCAGAGATCCTGAGGAATCTTGCCCTGAAGGGACTCTGGGGTCAGAGAGGGATCGGTTGGCCGGATCGCCTCATGGGCCCCTTGGATCTTCTTTCCGCGGTCCTCGTAAGTGCGTTTCTTGGGGTGAAGGTAGGCATCTCCCCACGTCTTTTGAATGACGGAACGCAATGCGTGAATGGCTTTATCGGCCATACGGACCGAGTCTGTCCGCATGTACGTAATGAGCCCTTTGGTCCCAATGCCGGGGATTTCGATCCCCTCATAGAGTTGTTGAGCAAGCATCATCGTGCGTTTCGCACTGTACCGCAGTTTGTTGTTGGCATCCTGCTGGAGCGTGGAGGTCTTGTATGGTGGTGGGGGCGAAAGAAATTGTCGTGTGACGGTCTTCTGGATAACCTGGAAGGGGGTCTTTTTGAAGGACTCCTGAAGGCGCTTGGCCAATTCCGGATCCGAGAGGCGTTTGGCCTCTTTGCCATCCAACTTTGCCAATTGGGCGCGGAACTGGACACCATCCTTTTCAAAAACCGCAAACAAGAGCCAATACTTCTCGGGGACAAAGGCCTCAATCTCTTTTTCCCGCTCGACGAGCATTCGAAGGGCAACGGTCTGGACCCGACCCGCAGAGAGTCCGCGGTACATTACCTTCCAGAGGATAGGAGAGACTTGGTATCCCACAATTCGGTCTAAAATCCGACGGGCTTGCTGGGCATAAACTTTATTTAGGTCAATCTCACCGGGTTCCTGAAGGGCTTGTCGGACGGAGTCGCGAGTGATTTCGTATAACAGGATCCGTTTGATGTGTCCATTGCTTCGGACTTTCTTGATCTCTTCGGCGATGTGATAGGCAATGGCCTCTCCTTCCCGGTCGGGGTCAGAGGCTAAATAAATCATTTCTGCGTCCTTGGAGGCCTTCTGAATTTCCTTCAAAACTTTGGACTTCCCGCGGATGATCACATATCGGGGTCGAAACCCCCTCTCGATGTCCACACCAAATTCCTTCTCCGGGAGGTCCTTTACATGACCCTTCGAAGCCAAGACCTTGTATTCGCCCCGCAGATACCCATAAATCGTGCGGGCTTTGGTGGGAGATTCCACGATAATCAATTTGTTCGCCATGACGGGGCTTACTATATTCTCCCGGATCCGAGATTGTCAAGCGCACCTTAATTCCATTGAGAACGGTCTGGTTTCTGCGTATACTTGCAAGGCATTGAGGGTCGTTCCGTGAAAGTTGCTGTCACGGGTGCAACAGGGCTCGTGGGTCGGCATCTGCTTCGGGTCATTGCAGCCAAGCCCGATTGGATGCCAATCCCGGTATCCCGTGCGTTTTTAGACCTCCGAGAAACGGATCGGATCGTACCGTTCTTTTTGAACCTCCGTCCCCAAGCAATCATCCATACTGCTGCCGTGACGGGTGTAGACGCCTGTGAGGCACAGCCGGATCTGGCCGAGCGGGTCAATCACCTGGCCACGGTAGAAATTACCAAGGCGGCCGAACATCTGGATATTCCCCTCCTCTATCTTTCCACGGACTTTGTCTTCGACGGTCAAAAAGGGCGGTATCGCGAAGAGGATCCCCCGCATCCAATCAATGTCTACGGTCGCACGAAATGGCAAGGCGAACAGGCGGTCCAACAATGGGAAAAACACTATATCGTCCGGACGTCTTGGATCTTTGGCGTGGGAGGGAAGACCTTTTTCTCACAACTGCCCCACCGGATTCAACAGGGCCAGCCGATCCAAGCGACAACCGACCAGTGGAGTTGTCCAACTTATGCACCGGCGCTCGCCGAACAACTTGTGCGTATCTTGGAAGAAGGGTTGCCTTACGGCATCTATCATTTGCCGGGGGAGGAGGCTGCAACCCCGATGGAATTCGTAGAAACCCTCCAACGAACCGTCGGGGTTCGGTTCGATGCGGTCCCGGTGCCACGAGAGAAGATCCATCGAGCCCCCAGACCCCGCATGACCATCCTCGAGAATCATCTCCTCAAGGCCCTGGGGATTTGGGTTCCGGGGTATTCTCAATTTTTGAGAAAATTCTGGCAGGATGCCGTAGGTGAAAAAAGGAGGCACATTCCATGATCGTCTACATTCTCTGGCTTGGCCTGTTGGCCAATTTTCCGACCATCAGTCATGGGGATACCCTTTATCCAGGCGGGTATTGGGCCCTGGGTCCCCTCCCGATGGGGTCTCGCGAAGGATGGCTCGACCCGACAGGACAGAGGGCCCAATGGCGACTCGAACTCCCGGATACCACCACTCGATTCCCCAGCCCGATTGCCAATGGCGGTTTCGCAATCTGGAGGCACGTGGAACCGGATTCGACCCTCCAGGTGACCGTGTCTTACGAAGACCTGATGGACACCCTCGTTCTCTCAGAACAGTATGGCTTTGCGGGCCTGGCGTTTCACGCCGTCTTGTGGACCACCCTCGAGGTCCCGAAGGCCGGCGTGTATCGGATGCTGGCCCGCCGGACCGGCACGGTCTGGATCAACGGACGTCCTTATGCATCTAATCCTTACGGCTATCGATATTTTTGGGTGCCCGTGGTGATGGACTCTGGCCGAAACATCGTCGAATTCACCGTCGGAGGGTATGTTGGACGCCGATTCTCCCTGGAATTTGTCCCGGTTCAACGACCTGTGGCCATTTTAAAAGACTGGACCACCCCGGATGTGGTGGACACCGGCGTGTATTGGCTGGGCATCCCCGTGGTGAATCAGGCAACACGATGGCTCAGGAACCTGTATCTCAAGGTGTTGCCGACAGAAACCGTGGGAACACAGATCGTCTCGGTGCCTGCCTTGGAGCCTTTGGGCATTTATAAGGTCCCCGTAGCCATCCCGATCCTCAAAACGCCGGCCCCACCGGATACTGTGTGGGTAAAAATCGAAGTGCTCCAAGGGGATATTCCCGTGGACACTGTGGCGATTCCCCTGCGTGTCGTGGGGCCTCAGGACCTTCGGAAGGTAACCTTTATTTCAAAAATCGATTCCTCCGTCCAGTATTATGCGGTGTTGCCCCCCAAAGGAGGGCAGCCCCCCTATGCGTTGATCTTTGCGCTCCATGGCGCGGGCGTGGAGGCCTGGGGATTGGCACGCGCTTATGAACAAAAGGACTGGGCCTATGTCGTGTGTCCGACCAATCGCCGACCCTTTGGGTTTGACTGGCAAGACTGGGGACGGCTGGACGCCCTGGAGGTCTTAGACGATGTCATTCACCGCTTCCCGATTGACACACTCCGCATGCACCTGACCGGCCACTCGATGGGAGGACATGGGACTTGGCACCTCGGGAGCCTATATGGCTGGAGGTTCGCCTCGATGGAACCCGGCGCTGGCTGGGAGAGTTTTCCCCGGTATATCCCCTTTGCAACCCAAACGAGTCAGCAGATGGCCGACCCGGCCCTCCTCGCAGTCCGCGATGCCGTCATTGCACAGACCCAGCCCCTAAAACTGCTGAAAAACCTGAGTAGAATCCCCATCCTGATTGTACAGGGTGGCAGTGACCGCAACGTGCCCCCCTATCAACCTCGGCTCCTTTATGCCATGGTCTCCAAAGTCAACCCGAACATCGAGTACTGGGAGGTTCCTGGGAAGGGGCACTGGTGGACAATGGAGGGCATAAAGGGGGCCGCCTGTGTTGATCATCCGAAAATCCAGTCCTTTTTCCAGTCCCATCACCGTGTCATCAACCCCGATACCGTGGAGTTTGTGACCTACAACCTCAGCGTGTTGAATCGGGTCCATTGGGTTCGAATCCTTCAAGTAGAGCGTCCGGGGCGGGTTGCCAAGATTCGAGTAATTCGAGCCGGCAATACCGTGACCGTGGCACCCGAAAATGTAGCAGGGTTTGCCCTCCTCGGTACCCTCTCCATTCGGAAGGTAATCATCCAGGATGCAAAGCGCCAGATTTTCAGAGTGTTTCATCAGGACTCCCTCTTATTTGAGCGAAAGGGACACCGGTGGGTCCGGGGATACGAAAGGACGAAAAATGAGAAGCGACCTGGCTGGTACGGCCCGATGAAAGAAGCCTATTTCCAACCCTTCGCGTTGGTCTACGCCACCCTGGGTTCTCCGGAGGAAACGGCGCAGTATGAGGACCTTGCACGGGTCACGCAGTGGACGTGGTACTACCGGGGGAATGGGGTGGCCCCTGTGATCCCAGACACACTGGCTCTGAAGGCTCCATGGATCCACATGAACCTGATCCTCTTTGGAACCATGAAGAACCATAAGGTCCTCGAAACTTACGCAAAAGCGTTTCCCATTCGAGGGGATGGTGCATCTTTATCTACCCCTAATCGCACGTACCCCTCCGCGTACGCGAAGTATGTCTATCCCAGTCCCACTGCTGAGGGACGGCTGTGGCAACTCAATATTGGGCCCCCGGAGGCCCTGTACGCCTTCCCCATCTTGTACACAGGAAACGGGATTCCTGACTATCTAATTTATACCGATGATGCATTTTTCTTCGGCTGGGGAGGACTCATTGACGCCGGTTTCTTTGACCGATATTGGAGGTACCCGGAGCCATGATTTTGGTCATTCAGAAGGTGAAAGAGGCAGAAGTGAGAGACGTAGACACAGGGGAAAGCCATCGAATTGGGCCGGGGCTGTTGGTCCTCATGGGCTTTGAAAAGGGCGACGACTCTTCTCTCTTTCCGAAGATTATCGACAAACTGTTCCACCTGCGGGTCTTTGAGGACGACCAGGGGAAACTCAATCTATCGGTCTTGGACCTTGGGTACGAAGTCATGGCGATCCCCAATTTCACACTGGCGGGAAACATCCAAAAGGGGCGACGTCCGAGTTTTGACAAGGCCTTAGACTGGGAGACCTCTGAACGGCTATACAAGAACTTCTTAAAGACTGCTGAGAATCTGGGATATCGGATCGTTCCCGGCTTCTTCCGGAAGCACATGCAAATTTTCTTGGTGAACGATGGGCCGGTTACCCTTGTTGGACGGTTTCCAACCTAAGGGGGAGGAGTTCTGATTTTCAATCTGAAATATACGGAAACCCTTGCAACTTCATAGGTTTCGAGAAATTTTCACCAAGGACTTGACAAAACAAAAAACCACTCTTATAATCGCAGGTTGCTCGTATCTATGTAAAGACTAAAAAGGAGGAAGGCTATGTACAAGAAGGCACTGGCAGCGGTGGCGGTCATCTTATTGGCCGCTTGTGGGAAGGTTCCCACCACCACTCCAACGACCACCATCGACCCCTCCCAGATGGTCCCCCTCACAGTTAACAACATCCCCTACAACTTGCTGACGTCTTACTCGGCCTCCAACTTCATTGATGCTGCAACGGGTGGCTCCGTTGAACTCTCCTTCGTCGAGAACGGGGTGAGTTATTACTTCCGCCTTGATATTCCTGCGGGAGCTCTGGAGCAAAGCACAGAGGTTACCCTCACGATGCCCGATCCCAACCAATTGGTGGTTTACATCACCCCCGAAGACATGGGCCTTCTGGATGCGACTCTTTGGGTCAGTATCACAGACGCCGTGATTGATGCAGACGCAGGTGCACCGGTCAAACTGGAAACATGGGAAATTGTTCCCGGTGATGTGGAGGTCACATCCAGCAGCGTGTCTGGTTCTGTCGGCGTGGATTATGGGGGAGGATACGCAATCATTCGATTGCCGCGGTAAAAGTAATTTCAACAAGATTGTTCGTTTTATCGTTATTTAAAAAGGAGGGTGTTGGTATATAGTGGAAAATTCACATTACCCTGAGCTCCATAAAGTTCTTGAGAGCATTCGAAAAAAGTTGGGGTCCGAGGCTTCGGACCCCCAAAGTTATTTAGAGATTTTATACGAATTAGCGATTACGCTGGAACGCTCTGGATTCCCCTCCGATGCAGAGGATTTATATGCTTTTTGTCTCAATACAGCCCTCACCAAAAAAACAGCTCCACGAATCGCCTTTCTTAGCACGCTCCACCTCTCTAATCTCTATGCAGCCCGCGCCAACTGGCCCCTCTCTGAAAAATACTATGAGCAGGCCAAGACGCAAATCGAACAACTCCCCGTCGAACTGAAATCTGAATATTATTACGACCTCATCCTCGCGAAATCCTCGAATCTACTTCACGCCGGTCGCCTTGAGGAAGCGTACAAGGTTCTCTCGACAAGTTTGAAAGAACTTAAAACCTCAACAGGAAAACACAATCCGTTACTTGGGCACCTGCTCAGTCAATATGGAACGACCCTTTCCTTCCTCGATCAGAGAGAAGAGGCCATCAAGGTTCTCCTCGAAGCCCTAGAGTATCTGGCGAATTTCCCGGAATCTTATGCCTTAACCCTTGCCAACCTTGGCCTGGCTTATTTAGAAGAGGGCAACCTCGAAATGGCGCACCTTCATCTCCAAAAAGCTGAATCTCTCGCGAAAGAACATACCCTCAAATACGCCCTTGGATATATCCAAATGAACTGGGGACTTTACTGGATCAAAGTCCAAGAATTTGGAAAAGCAGAACATGCCACGCAGGAGGCCGTCGGAATTTTGAAGGTCAATCATGACTACTTCGGGATGTATTTCGCGAAAATCACTCTCGGCATTGCACTCATTAAGGGTGGGAAAAGGAATGAAGGAGAAAAACTCCTCCGAAAAGTCACAGAAGAGTGTGAAACCTATGGTCTTGCTCTCCAGAAAGCAGAGGCCTTAGAAGCAATATACGAAACACTCGGAGACAAATCTGTTTTAGAAGAAGCCGAACAAATTTATCGGTCTTTGGGGAATACAACCCGCGCGGATAAAATCCGCAGGATGATGGAAGGGGACTAATTGAATCCCTTCTCTGCGC
>WFXO01000035.1 GCA_015490555.1 Caldifarciminota bacterium
CTCCGTAGGCTCCCCAACATTGGGAAATGAAGGAGAATCCCATGAAATCGAACGGCTCCAGGTCATGCCCAACCCCACCACCCGAAGGGTATGGGTCCTTGTACCCCCCTGGATGGAAGGCAAACCCTGGACATTGCTCAATCTGGAAGGCAGATTCCTCCAAGGAGGGATTCTCGGAGGAGGCAGAGAAAGCCTCAATCTCGGAAACCTTAGGTCAGGTGTGTACCTGTTGAAGGTCGGACCCTGGACTACGAAGATTGTGAAGCAATGACTTAACCGGGGAATACAAAGATCCTGAAGCATTGTGGAGATGGACAGGATGCAGGAGTTGAATCGCGGCGTGAGCCGATCCCACATGGTGTTTTTGAGTGATTGCGGCGAGAGCCGCTCTATGGAGTCTCCCCTTCATGATGTACCTCTCTTTGTAGCCTCATCCCGATGGGGGTTTCTATTCTTCGAGTAGATTTTTCAATGAGCCAGCGATCCCGATTTTTGATGAGCCCATGCGGCCTATTCCCCTTTGTTGTCCCATGCTTTAAAATAAGCATCGCTTTTTAAGCGGGGCCGTAGTTCAGCCCGGTTAGAACGCTGGCCTGTCACGCCAGAGGTCGCGGGTTCAAGTCCCGTCGGCCCCGCTCTTTTTCATTGATTCCCCTCATTCCCACCGCTATAATTCCCGTCGCAAGGGGCACAGAGGTGTTTTCCTTGTTGGCCTGTGATCAAAAAAGGGGAGGAAAATGGAGTATCCAAAGGCTGGACTCAAATATCTGGAACACTTCACATCCGGATTGAGTTTCATTTACGGCATCCGAAGACTCATCTTTGCAGGACACACCCAATTTCAACAGGTGGAGATCGTGGATACAGACCTCTTTGGACGGGTTCTCTTCTTGGACGGGAAGATCCAGTCAGCCGAGGTCGATGAGTACATCTTCCACGAGAGTCTGGTCCACCCCGCGATGCTCACCCACGGCACCCCCCGATCCGTGCTGGTGATTGGAGGGGGCGAAGGGGCCACCCTGCGGGAAGTCCTCCGGTATCAGACGGTCCAACGCGCCGTGATGGTGGATATCGATGGGGAACTGGTTGACCTCTGTAAAAAACACCTGGAGACCTGGCACCAGGGGGCCTTTGATGACCCCCGAAGCGAACTCATGATTGAAGACGCCCGGAAGTACATTTTTGAAAGGACCGAACGATTTGATGTAATTGTCAGCGACCTGACGGAACCCGTCGAGGGAGGACCGTCAACACTCCTTTTCACACAGGAGTTCTATGAAAAGGTCCGGGATCGCTTAGATCCAGAGAAGGGGGTCCTCGTGGTCCAATCAGGTACCTCGGCACCCGTGTACTCTGAGTTCCTGGCCTCGATCGTTAAGACGTTGAAGCAGGTCTTTCGCACCGTTCGACCATATTGGTCGTATGTCTTTTCCTTTCAGATGCCCTGGGCCTATGTGATTGCATCCAACCATCTGGACCCCTTGGAAGTCCCGGTGGACGAACTGGAGTCCCGGATGAAGGCGCAGGCCCTGGGCCCGATGCGCTATTACAATCCTCGGCTTCACCATGCCATGTTCGTTTTGCCAAACTACCTCTTGGAGCATCTCGAGACCAAAGGGAGGGTGTTGACCGATGAGAACCCCTTTACCTGGGAAGCCTGAGAATTTCTTGATTACGGCGGGGGTCGGCACCGGTCTTACGGAACTCACCGCGTTTGACCACGCCCTTCTCCAGGCCGGCGTCGGCAACTACAATCTACTCCGCGTGTCCAGCATCCTTCCGGTAGATGCGGTCCAGCGGGAACGGGTGGACCTCCCACTCGGCTCTCTCTTGCCGATCGCTTATGGATTCGCAGCCACGGCAGAGACCGGGATGCGCGTGACGGCCGCCGTCGCCATCGTCATCCCGGAACAAGGCGAAGTCGGGTTGATCATGGAATACTCGGGCAGCTTGCCCGAGGAAGAGGCCCGGAAAATCGTCGAACAAATGGGTGTCGAAGCCCTGAAACACCGCAACACATCCCCCAAACAGGTCATCATCCGGTCCGCTTCTGCCATTGCTGAGGCCCCTCACTGGACCTGTGCGTTCGCAGGAGTGGCCCTATGGTAGAACCCCCAGGCCCAGGCTCGGAATTTCGCGAAACCCATCTCCGAAGATCTGGCATCTTTTTGGGGACCGAGCGCCTGTTGGTCCGCAAAACCTCTAAGTTCCAGACCATCGAGATTTACGAGACCACCGATTTCGGCCGGATGCTCGTCCTCGATGGGATGGTCATGACCACCGAACGCGATGAATACCTTTACCACGAGATGCTGGTGCATCCTGCCATGGTCCTTGCCCCGTCCATCGAATCCGTGCTGATCATCGGGGGCGGGGATGGCGGGACCCTCCGTGAAGTGTCCAAATACTCTGAAGTCCAACGGGTCACCCTGGTGGAGTTGGATGAAGAGGTTGTCCGTTTGAGCCGGCAGTTTTTGCCAACCCTTTCCACAGCCTTTGACGACCCCCGAGTTACCCTGCACTTCGAGGACGGCATGACGTTCCTTCAGCGAACCCAAGACCGGTATTCGGTCATCTTTGTGGACTCCCCGGATCCCGTCGGGCCGGCCGAGGTCCTGTTCTCACGCCCGTTTTATGAACTTCTGGCAGACCACCTGGAGCCCGAAGGCATCCTGGTGGCACAAACGGAATCCCCCTTTTATCACCAAGATCTCATCCGATCCGTGGTCCAATCCCTGAAAGGCCGGTTTCCGACCGTCCAGGTCTATCTCGGACCGGTCATCACCTATCCTTCCGGGACCTGGACTTACACCCTGGCGACCCGAATCCCGAAGGAGAGCCTTGGCCCCAAACGCCCGGTTGCCAAAGAAACCCGATGGTTTCATGACGAGTTGATCTCCACGCTCTTTGTTTTGCCCAAGGAGTTGGCCCATGCCCTCGGTTGAACTCCTGGGGTTGCCCTATGAGGGGCCCGAGGACTTTCTGCGGGGCGCCGCCTTGGCCCCCTCCCGACTCCGTTGGGCCATGGAAAGCATCGAAGACTACAGTGTCTATCAACAAACGAGGGTCCCGAAATTCCAGGACCACGGCGACCTCTATGTGCCCAGCGGCCCACCGGCCCAAGTCCTGGAGACCCTTTTCCAACAGGTTCACGAGCGTGTCCATCCCCGGAGCCGATGGCTCTTCCTCGGTGGGAACCACGCCGTGACCTATGTGACCGTGAAGGCGCTGTTGGACCACTTCCCGGATCTCCATGTGGTCCATCTGGACGCGCATCTGGATCGGCGGGATACCTTTGAAGGGAACCGGTGGAGCCACGCATGTGTGATCCGACGCTTAGAGGAACTCCTGGGCCCGGATCGGATCCATACCTTTGGGTATCGCTCCCGCGCAGAAGAGGAGCCCGAAACCGGGGTTCCTTTTGAAGTCTTTGCTCCCCTCCAAAAACAGATTCCGTCCCTGGAGGGCCCGATCTATCTGACGATTGATCTGGACGTCCTGGACCCGTCGGAGTTCCCTGCAGTGACCAACCCAGAGCCGGGCGGTATCTCCTTTCAAGAACTCCAGCAGGCCATCGCGCTCCTGAAAGGTCGGCTGGTCGCCGTCGATGTGGTGGAATACAACCCCCTCTCCTCTCCGGCCCTCTTCCCGGCCGTCACCGGCGCCCTGTTGGTCCGGGAACTCCTCATCACTCTGGCCGTTGATCACCCAGATGTCTAAAGATCCCCCGGGGTTTGTATGCGACTTTATGCTGGGCCGGTTGGCCCGGTACCTCCGCACCTTAGGCCTGGATACCCTTTATGTCCGCCAGAGCACCCCGGAGGTGCTCCTTCCCCTGGCCCACGGGCGCATTCTCCTGACCCGGAAACGCGCCCTCCTGGCACTGCGGAACCAGGGCATCCAGGTCTATCTCGTTCCCTCCGAGAAAACGGACGAACAACTCCGCTGGGTGATTGAAACCTTCCGGCCCCCGCTCCGTCCGTTCACACGCTGTGCCCTCTGTAACACGCCCTTGGTCCACAAAACCCGGGAAGAGGCAAAGGGCCGGGTGCCCTACTATACCTGGCGCACGCAGGCAATCTTTTCCTATTGTCCCCGGTGTGACAAGTTTTACTGGGGCGGGACCCATAAGGATGCCATGGTCCAGCGGTTCCGCCGAATCTTAGGGGCTTTATGGCCTGAAGATCCTTCCCAGGCCGTCGTCAACACCGTTGAATTGGATTCCCAGGAACCATAAGGAGGCGTTTTATGGACATTCGTGGCAAACGGGTTTTACTCTTGGGTGGGGCTGGCGAGGTGGGCATGGCCATCGCCCGCGCCCTCCTCAAAGAAGAGCCCGCCCATATCGTCATCGCTTCCTTGCGAAAAGAAGAGGCCGAGGAAGCGGTCCGAATCTTAGAACGCGAAAAGGGGGACCGAGCGATCACCTTTTCGACGGAGTACGGGAATATCTTTGTCCGCGCGGAATTTAAGGACATGTCCTGGCGGGAGATCCAGGAACACCCCGAATACCAAGAGGCCCTGATGAACGATATTCTCAACGAGATGACCCGTGAGATCCTGGTGAATTCAGCGCTCTATCAAATGATTGCACGTGCCCAACCCGATCTGGTGATCGATACCATCAATACCGCCACGGCTCTGGCCTATCAGGATGTCTACACCACGGCGAAGGAAGCCCGGGATGCCTTGCAGGGCCATCGCGGGGAGGCGATGGAGGCCACGATCCGGAAACTCCTCTCGACCCTTTACATCCCTCAACTTGTCCGCCATATCCAGATCCTCTACGAATCGCTGGTGGAATTCGGGGTCGCGTTGTACCTCAAGGTCGGCACCACCGGGACCGGCGGGATGGGCCTGAACATCCCGTACACGCACGGGGAGGAGCGTCCCTCTCGGGTTCTCCTTTCCAAGTCCGCCATTGCCGGGGCCCATTCGCTGTTGCTGTTCCTGGCAGACCGGACCCCCGGCGGCCCGATCGTCAAAGAGGTCAAGCCCGCCGCGCTGATCGCGTGGAAAGGGATCGGCGCCGGCCCGATCCGGAAACGAGGTCGTCCGATCCCCCTCCACGACTGTCCTCCAGACCAGGGGTTCCGCTTAGAGCCTGGCCAGACCTTCCAGCTCTCCAAGATCTCCTGGGGGATCCAACATGACCGGCCCCTCGAGGCGGTCTATGTTGACACGGGCGAGAACGGGGTCTTTTCCCTGGAGGAGTTCAAAGCCATCACGACCCTGGGCCAAATGGAGGCCGTGACCCCAGAAGAGATTGCCCAGGTAGTGGTCGACGAGATCCGGGGGGATAGCACCTCCTTCGATGTCGTCTCCGCCTTAGACGCTTCGGTCATGGGACCTACCTACCGGGCCGGCTATCTCCGCGATCTCGTGGTCCGACGGATGGAACGACTGAAGGCCGAAAAGAAATTGGACTCTGTGGCCTTTGAGATCCTGGGACCTCCCCGGCTTTCCAAACTCCTCTTCGAGGCCGAACTCTTGCGGCGGACCTATGGGACCTTCCGGCGGGCCCTGGCTGTCTCCCCAGAGCAGATGGCTCAGGATGTCGAAGCGACCCTGGCCCGGGAACACACGCTCCGCCAACAGATGATCTCGGTCGGCATCCCGATCCTGTTGCGAGACGGCCAGACGCTCCTGTTTGCCCGGCGCCCCGATCCCTTGCAGGACAAACACTGGGAACGCGAACCCTGGACCGTCACCCCGGAAACCCTGGAACACTGGACTCGGACGGAATGGGTGGATTTGCGGCCCACGAACATGGCCCACTGGCAAGACCGGTTCCGGCAGATCCTGGAGACCTTGCATCAAGTGCAAGAAGATTCCGGCTCCCGTTGGGATCGTCCCCCTGACGCCTGGCCGACAGATCCCCACGGGGAATTCCTGATCGATCCCGGAGAATGCGTCGGGTTCATCTTCATTTACGAAGATCAAGGCGCACGCAAAAAACGCTGAACCGCACGCCCCGAAAACTCTTTGATCATCTCTTCCGGGTCCTCGGCCCCCAGGGCTGGTGGCCCGGCGAAGGCCCGTTAGAGATCGCCATCGGCGCGATCCTCACCCAGAACACCAACTGGAAAAACGTCGAGCGCGCGATCCAGAATCTGAAGGCCGAAGGTCTCCTGGACCTTGAACGGCTCCTTCGGATCCCTCAGGAACGCTTGGAGACGTTGATTCGACCGGCCGGCTATTTCCGGGTGAAGGCCCGGCGCCTGCGATCTTTCCTCAGATGGCTCCAGGCACAGGGTGGGTTTGAGCCCCTCCAGCGCCGTCCTCTTTCGGAAGTTCGGGACGCGTTCCTTCAGGTCGAGGGCATTGGACCGGAGACCGCAGACTCCATTTTGCTCTACGCCTTAGGACGCCCGGTCTTTGTGATTGATGCCTACACCCGGCGCATCTTAAACCGACATGGGATCGAGCCCGGGAAGACCTACGAGGACTACCGGCGATGGTTTGAGTCGCAGTTGCCACGGGATCCCCAACTGTTCAATGAGTTTCACGCCCTCCTGGTAGAAATCGGCAAACGGTACTGCCGTCGGAACCCGCTTTGTGACCGTTGCCCGGTGAAAGAGGTCTGGGGACCGCCCACGGGGCTGGAGAACCCTGTAACCAAGGACACATGACCTGAAAACCTGGAGCCGTGCCTTATTTTTCCCCTTCTAAGGCGCGCCGGAACTTCTGAAGTTGCTTTTTGAAAAAGGCGTCGTTCGGGGATTTCTCGAGGGCCCGGGTTTCCCATTCCACGGCTTCTGCATACCGGCCAAGACCATAGAGGACCTCGGCCATGGTGTCCATGATGTTCGGATCGTCTGGAGCCAATTCATGGGCCCGCTGGGCGAGTTGGAGAGCCTCCTCTAACCGCATTTTTCGGGTGGCAAAGGCCCAGGCCAGTGCGTTATAGACCTCGGGACTTTCCGGGCGTTTCTGGATCGCATCCTTCATGATCTCGATGGCCCGTGCATATTCCTTTTGGGCCCGGACCGTGTCGCCTCGGGCCTTGGCCTGATCGCCAAACCGTAGATAGGCATCGGCGAGAAACGTATAGGACCAGAGGTCGTAGAGTCGGGCCAGTTCCTGGACCGGCTGAGGATGGTCGTCTACCCGGAGATCGACCAACCGATCGCCCACGCCGTCATACCCGCCGTGTTCCCGGACGACGAGCAAAGCAGCCGATTGGCGCCCCCGCCGGTCGCCTCCGACCTGGTCTCCCGCCATCAGGGCCGCAAGGAGGCGTTTGGCCAGGGGGCCCTTCGTCTGCTCAAACGTCTTGGCCATCGTATCCACCACTTCCGGGCCGACAAGGATGTTCCCCTGAACCGAGTAGTTGGGGCCGGTCCGATGCCCGGCCCAGGGTTGGCATCCAGACCCCGTGTAGGCGGCACTCCGTCCTTGAGCGTCGACAATGCCGATCTGTCGACTTTCCCGGCCGGTATCCGCTTCCGTGAGACGTCGAATGACCTCTTCCGGGCTCAAGCCCTCTTTCAGGAGTTTGAGGCCTTCAGGGCCATAAGAGACATTGGCCAGGGCCTGGGTCGCGATCGCGCCCACCCCTGGTTCTGCCCAGGGCACGATGTAGCCTACCGCCAACACCCGTGAGGCCACTGCCACCCCGAGTTCCCCGGTCTCCGGGTCATAGGCCACAATGGAAAAGGTGCCCCGGGGCAGGAGACTCCACAGAAGAGCCGTAACGAGCATCCACATCGCTTTGACCTCCGGTTTCCCGGTAAAATTCTATAGCGTACGAACGAGGAGTGTATCCGTGCAACGGAGAACGAGACAATCCTGGAAGGCAGGATCCCCGCAAGGGACTCCCTTATGGAGAGGCCAAAGATCCCGCCGAAACCTGCGATGGAAGGTGCTCCCATTCCTCGGGGGTCTTTCCCTCCTCACTGTGTTGCAATGTGTTCCACGCGCGGTGAGTCCCGACCGCATCTTCCGCCCGCTGGCCCAGGCTCAGCACCTTCAGGGAACCATCCTTCTCTACCAAGACGGCCGGTGCATTGTGGACTCACTGGTCTGGCTCACCTACGCCCTGCCCGGAGAGACGTTACGATGGACGGCCATTGTGCAATCCCCGGCCAATGCCTGGCTCCGGGACCCACGTCTCCGGGCTTCTCTGTATTCCTGGGATTCCCTTCATGCCTCCTGGAATGCGGGGGATCACCGAATCTTCTGGAGCCTGGCCGCGGAGACCACATGGGTCGGGGACGGCCCCTCCGGGTCCCTTCAGGTCTTCCCCAGGGAGGAAGGTCCCATGGCCATTGCAGCCCCGGACACCCCAGGGGTCTACTCGTGGACCGTCCGGACCCGGCAGGTTTGGCTCTTAGACCGTCCGGATTCGCCGTCGGAGACCCTGGCCGTTGTGGCGGAGCGACCGGTGGTCCTTGCAGTCGTCTTACGCGATGTGCCTCAGGACAGTGTGATCCTGGGGGTCCCGGTAGGCCGATATCCGACAGAATCAGAGCGCCAAGCGTCCCGCTATATCCGCGCCCATCGCTGGCTCTACCGCCAGATTCCCCATTTGGCCCCGGTATGGTCCCCTCAACAGGAGAGCCTCCAGATCTCGCCGCACTTTACCCTTGGGGAGTTCCTGTGTCATGCCCCGACGACCTACCCGCGCCTCCTCTTTGTCCATCCACGCCTCCTCCGCAAACTGGAATGGGCGATCCAGTGGGGCAACCTGGGGGATCTCGTCATCATGAGTGGCTATCGGTATCCCAGTTACAATGCACAGTTGGGCAACGGGAAATTCAGTATGCATGTGTACGGTCGAGCGGCCGATGTGTATGTGGATCAAGACGGCGATGGCGTCATGGATGACCTCAATGGGGACGGCCGCATCGGCCTCAAAGACGCCCAGAAGTTGGCAATGCTCTTCCAACAAGTGGAGCACCAGACCCAGTGGAACGGAGGCATTGGCATTTACGACTGGAATTCCGACTCGACACGTACCCCCTTTGTCCACGTGGATGTCCGTGGATTCAAGGCCCGGTGGGGGCCATGGCCATGATCTTCCCTTCCCGTGAAATTTCGGCTATCCTTTGAGCCATGCGTTTAAAGCGCTTCCTGCAACTGGCCGGCGTTGCCTCCAGACGGAAGGCCGATCAATGGATTCAGCAAGGCCGGGTCCGGGTCAATGACCGTGTGGTCCAGGAACCCTGGTTTCAAGTCGATCCGGAACGGGATGTGATCACCGTAGACGGTCGGGTCGTCCAGATCCCGGATTCGGCAGGCCAACTCTATTTCAAGTTTTACAAGCCCCGAGGGGTCGTCTCGACCATGGAGGACCGGCACGCCGAACGGACGATCCAGGAGTTTATCCCACCGGATGCGAAGGGGGTGCACCCGGTCGGTCGCCTGGACCGGGACTCGGAAGGCCTCATGATCCTGACCAACGACGGCCAGGTGACCTATGTCTTGACCCATCCGCGGTTTGGGGTCCCGAAGACCTATGTGGTCACCTACGAAGGAGGCCTGCCGCAGGAGGAGATGGTCCGCCGTCTGCACGAAGGGTTCATGCTCCACGACGGGCCTTTCCGTCCGACCGCGGTCGAGATCGTGGGCGAGCGGACCATCCGCTTGACCCTCACCGAAGGTCGGAAACGGGAGATCCGGCGCGCGTTCCGGAAACTGGGAGCCGAAGTGACCCGGCTCGTCCGGGTCCAGATCGGTCCGATCTCCTTAGACCCAGACCTCTCGCCGGGCGAACTCCGCCCCCTCTCCCCTTCGGAAATCCAGGCCTTGCGAGCGTTCGTTCAGCGAGCCAGGTCTTCCCCGTCTTCAGAAGGAGGGCTCTCTAAGATCCGCTGAGCCCTTTGAAGGATCTGTTGCCAGACCCTTTGTGCCTGGGTTCGAAGGTCCTCCAAGGACCCGTCATTCCGAATCACAAAATCCGCCCTCCGTGCCTTCTCCTCCTGGGGGATCTGGGCATTTTTGATCACACGCTCTGCGATGGGGCGCGGATAGCCGGTCTTTCGTTGGAACCGCTCCACCAGGACCTCTTCCGGGGCCGTGACCACAATCACCGCATCAAAGGTGTCTTCCAGTCCGTATTCGTAGATCAACGCCGCATCGACCACCACGATGTCTTGCTCGGCCTCTGCTTTCTGGCGTTCGATCCGCTGTAAAATCGGCTCCCGCACAATTTGATTCAGGGTTTTCAGGGCCTCAGGGTCCTGGAATACACGCTGGCCCAATTTCTTTCGATCCACTCGCCCCTCGGGGGTCAGGATCTCGTCGCCAAAGGCACGCTGGAGTTGTTGGATGACCCCGGGGTCTTCCAGGGCCTCGTGTCCTACGCGATCCGCATCAATCACGAACGCCCCCCATTCCCGAAACCATTGGGCGACCGTGGTTTTACCGGCGCCCGCGTTCCCCGTGATCCCGATCAGGACTTTGCGCCTGCTGGATCTTTTGACGGAGTTCATCGTTCTTTGGGTTTTGTTTGAAGGCCTGTTGCCAATATTCCAGAGCCCGTTGCAAATTCCCCTTGGCGGCCTGGAGATCCCCCATGTGCTCCAGGATCTCCGGATCTTTGGCCCCCAGGTCAATGGCCCGAGCGATGTAATACTCGGCGGTTTTGAGGTCTCCGAGTTTGTAGTACACCCAGCCCATGGAGTCGAGGTAAATCGGGTTATCGGGGTCGAGTTCTAAGGCTTTTTGGACCAGTTGTTTCGCGAATTCCAGTTGCATTCCGGCCTCTGCCAGGAGGTAGCCCCAGTTGTTGAGGAGGAGGGGGTCCGTGGAGTCCGCCTGGTAGAGGGCACGGTAAAGGGAGTCGGCCCGGAGATAGGCCTTTTGGTCCGCATAGAGCAGGGCCAGGTTCATGAGGTCTTCCCGGCTGGCCTGCCCGCGCCTGCGGAGGTCCTCCAGGAGTTGCTGCGCCTCCTCCTGTCGGCCCATCCGAAGGCAAAGGGAGATGAGATCCCGCTTCCGTTTCGGGTTCTCCGGGTCAAGCGCGACCGCCTGGCGGAGTTCCTGGTAGGCCCTGGCGGTGTCCCCTAAGAGTTCAAATGCGAAGCCTTTCAGGGTATGAAAATGGGCACGATCCTGGAGATTGAGGGAGTCCAGGAGTTGGAGGGCGGGTTCGGGCTGGTTCCGCATGAGGTACAGAAAGACCACATAGAGGCCGTAGTCCGGATCATGGCTCTTGCGGTACGCCCGTCGTGCATACTGGGTAGCGGAGACTTCCTGTCCGAGACGGTATAGGACCCGTGCCAGGTAATAAGGGATCTCCGGATCTGTGGTGTCCAGCGCAAGGGCCCCCAGGAGTTCGTCTAAGGCCTCTGCGTCCCGGTGGAGCGAGTAAAGGGCAATCCCGCGCAGTTTCCGGAGGGACGGGGCCAGAGGGTAGCCCTGCTTGGAGGCTGTGAGGATCGAGAGTGCATCCTCGTACTTCCCCAGGTTCAGTGCCAATCTTGCCATGCGGCGGAGGATCTCTAAGGACGGCCGCATCTGATGGGCCATGGAGTAGTGGTACATCGCACTGGCATAGTCGCCCTTCTTCTCCAGAAGGGCGCCGTAACTCAACTCGATCTTGTAATCGCCCTGGAATTTGGGATAGACCCGCTTCAGGACCCATTCCGCCTCATCCAGGAGATCTTCCCGGACCAGCAGGGCAATGTAATCCCGCACAAAGCGAAGGGTGTCCGGGGCCAGGATAAAGAGGCGGCGGTACAGCCGAAGGGCTCGGTCTGGTTGGTCCAGAACGTCGAAGACGTTGGCCGCCAAATGGATGGCCGGGGGATAGTCCGGATAGAGGTCGAGATAGCGCTGGGCCCAGGTGCGCGCTGGCTTTTCGGCTTCGAGGCCCATCCAGGACCGAACCAGGAGGTCGTAGACCAAGGAATCCGGGCCAAAGCGACGAAGGAACTCCTGGGCGCGCCGGGTGACCGCCCGGTAGGATCCCAGGTCATAGGAAATTTGGAGCAGGGCCTTGAGAAGGTCCGGGTTCTGTGTCTTCTGGTAGCCCTCTTCCAAGACCCGTTGAGCGCTGTCCGGAAACCCGGATCCGCGGTAATACTCCGCCATCAGGAGATAGGTCTCCACTGAGCCCGAGTCCGCTGCCGTCGACGGCGCAGCGGTCAGGAAGAGGAAGCCAAGGAGGATCGTTTCCATACCAGTTCCGTCAGCAGGGTTTGGACCAGAAATTCCTTGTTAAGTGTACGGGATTTCATGCGCTTTTCTGCGGCCAAAACACGGTGAAGCATGGTGTGGAGATCGTGTTCCGTGAGGACGCGGGCGATCCGGGCGTATTTCTGGACCACGAACTTGGGCTTTTGGATGGGGATCTCGAGTTTCACCAGAAGGAGGTCGACCAGGGCCTGACTGAGCAACGCCAGGACGGTATAAGGGCTTTCCCCTCTGCGTCGTGCCTTTTCCCACTGAACAAAGAAGGCCCTGGGGTCTCCCTGGAGGAGGGCATCCAGCAATGCGAAGATATCCGCTTCTTCGACGGGGATAAGCAGACGCCGAATCGCATCTGCGCTCAGGCGTTCGGAATGGCTGAGCAGTGCAAGTTTCTGTAATTCCCGGTCCGCGCGCTCAAATTCCCGGGGCAGAAGGGCCATCAGGGTCCTTTTGGCCGCGGGATCCAGAACGATCCCATAGATCTGGAGTTGGCGGTTGACCCACCCCAAAAAGGTCTTTTCATCCCGGGGCCCGACCTTTGGGAAGGGGACCAAGGTGATGCCGGGACCAAAATGTTTTTGGGCTTCTCGAAGGAACTGATCTTCTCGCAGGGTCCGGGGGAGCCGGCGGCTGAACCACGCCCGATAGGCCTTCCGAAGGTCCTGCACCTCCCAGACCACAACCTCTGAAAGGGTTGCAAACGCCGGTGCCTGATTGGGGAGATCGGGAACGGCCTCTGCACGCCGAACCACATACAGGGTTTGACCCCCAAAAAAGGACGGACTCAAGATTTCCTGTCGGATCTCACTCCATGGGGTTTCATCGGCCCAGAAGACACGCCGTTCCTGCAGATTGAAGGCCTTTAAAAGGCGGGACTCGGCCTCCCGCATGAGATAGGTCTCGTCCCCGAAAAGGAGAAATAGCCGTTGATCACGAGCAATTTGCCCCTTGAGGAGTGCACGAAGGAAGTCAAAGTGGCGCATGGAGTGGTTAAGCGTAGGCTTCGATCCCGGTAATGTGCTTGCCCAAAATCAGGGTGTGAATTTCGTAAGTGCCTTCATAGGTGTCCACACTTTCGAGGTTCAATGCATGCCGCATGCTGTGATATTCGATGGTAATCCCGTTGGCCCCGAGGAGGTTCCGGGCCTCTCGGGCGATTTCTAACGCCTTCCGGACGTTGTTCCGTTTGGCCATAGAGACATGGTAGTACTTCATCTTGCCCTCGTCGGCCATCCGGCCGAGACGGTAAGCCAGGAGTTGACTGGTGGTGATGTCCGTGAGCATATCCGCCAGGCGTTTCTGGGTTAACTGGAAGGCCGCGATGGGCTTCTGGAAGGCGATCCGATTCTGGGCATAGTTCACGACCTCTTCGTAACAGGCCATGGCCGCACCGACCGCCCCCCAGGCAATGCTGTAGCGTGCCTGGGTGAGAGGCGTGAGCGCAGACCGCAGCCCTTCACTCAACGGCAAGATGTGGTCCTTGGGGATCCGGACGTCCTCCAAGACCAATTCCGACGTAATCGAGGCCCGGAGCGACAGTTTGCCTTTGATTTCATTGGCCTGGAAGCCCGGACGGTCGGTCTCTACGATGAACCCTCGGATGATCCCCTCCGGATCCTTGGCCCAGATGATCGCAATGTCCGCAATCGAGCCGTTCGTGATCCACATTTTGGTACCGTTCAGGACCCACTCGTTCCCATCCAGGACCGCTCGGGTCTTCATCGAACCGGGGTCGGACCCGGCATCCGGCTCCGTCAAGCCAAAACAGCCCAGCAGTTTGCCTTTTGCCATCTCTGGCAAGTACTTCTTCTTCTGTTCCTCGGAGCCGAACCGGTAGATGGAATACATGGAGAGGGAGCCCTGGACAGAAACGAAACTGCGAAGGCCGGAATCTCCCCGTTCTAACTCTTGCATCAGCAAACCGTAGCCGACATAGGAAATCCCCGCACCGCCGTATTCAGGAGGAAGTGTCGCGCCGAACATCCCAAGGTCTGCCATCATGGGGATCAAGTGCTTCGGGAATTCGCCTTTGAGCCAGTACTCCCCAATGATGGGGAGCACTTCGCTCTCAACAAACTCGTGAACGGACTCATAAATCAGCCGTTCTTCCTCCGTCAGGAGGTCCCAGATTCGGTAAAAATCCGTCTTCATGCTCATGCGGATAAATTTACACTGAAACCCTTATGCCTGCAATGAAGCGAAGAGGGTTCAATCGCTGCTGAAGCGGCTCCTGCAAGAAAGCGATCGAGCCAGGAAGACAAAACACGATATAGGAGCGGTATCAGCCGCGATGGAAATCTTTGAAGGCCTTTAGCAGCGGCGGGGGACCCGACCGTAGCCACACAACTGGCATTCCAGGTCACCGTTCGGGCCCCGGGTGATCTTCCCGATCTTACAGTGTGGGCAGGGATCCCCTTCTTTTAACACAATCAGGCCCGGCGTCGAAGGACGCATCGCCGTGGAAGGCTTCTCCGTCTTGGTCCGCTCTTTCTCCTTCATGGCGTTCCTCCCTTGTTTAAGACCACGACCTGATCCGCCTCGATCTCGTTCCGATACGTAAATCGCCCGACCTTCCGTTCTTTGTGGTACGTTCCAGAGACCTGGACCGAATCACCCTCCGCAATTGTGGGATGGGTTCGCATGTAGACCCGAACCCGAGCGGCCCGATCCCGTAGCCGGAAGATCGTATAAGGATTCCCCCGCTGCGAGAACCGGAACTGGAGGTTTTCCACCCGGCCCTGGAGGGTCACCTTCCGGCCATCATACAGTCCTTTGTTTTTGAGGAGCCGCGCAATCGGAGAATCCTGGCCTGGATCGGTCATGGAGACCTCCCGTTTTCCTGGCCCTGGATAAGGCTTTGCTTCACGCCAGAGACGGTTGAAGTAGGCTTCAAAGTCCCGCACAACCAGCGGGTCCCGGATCCGGACATTGGTTTCGTGATTGCGGAAAAAGGCATAGTAGTTCCAGTTGGTGGAGCCCAGCAGAACTTGGTCATCCACAATGCAGAGTTTGGCATGGGTAGTCACATGGGACGGATCGAGTCGGATTTCGATCCCGGCCGCCTGCAACTTGGCCAGCGCACGGTCAGACTTTTCCAGGAAAGACTCTCCCAGGTAGGCTTCCCCGCCTTCCGTCAGAACCCGGACCTCCACGCCCCGTTTGGATGCATCGATCAGGAGCCGGTACACGGTGTCCATGGCGTCTTCTTTTTCGTAGTCAAACAGTTGGAACATCAAGAGGTCAATTCGGTCCTGGGCCTGAGAGAGTAAGGTTTTGAGCGTGGGATAGTACTCACGGTCTACCACCGCCTGGATTTCTGGTTCGTGGAGGCCTCGGAAGGTGCGGCCGAGTTGGTACCCCAGCCCGAAGGTTACGATCAAGAGGAGCACGACGCCCAGGGACTTGGGGATGCCCGAGAGCCCTTTGGGGCGTGGGGGTGGCGGAGGCGGAGAGGGCGGCCGGGTCATCGCTGACCTCATCCACTGGTGTAGTCATAGAAGCCGCGGCCGGTCTTCCTCCCCAACAGTCCGGCCCGAACCATATTCCGCAGGAGAGGACACGGCCGGTACTTCGGATCCCCAAGGTCGCGGTACATGACCTCCAGAATCGATAAGACCACGTCTAAGCCCACGAGATCGGCCAGTGCTAACGGGCCCATGGGGTGATTCGCCCCGAGTTTCATCACCGTATCGATCGCATCCCGGTCCGCAACCCCTTCCATCAACGCGTAGGTGGCCTCGTTGATCATCGGCATCAGGATCCGGTTTGCGACAAAGCCGGGATAGTCGTTGACAACGACCGGGATCTTTCCCAGGACTTTGGCCGTTTCGACGACGGTCTGGACCGTCTCTTCGGCGGTCAGGGTTCCCCGTACGACTTCCACGAGTTTCATTACGGGCACCGGGTTCATGAAGTGCATCCCGATCACCTTGTCTGGCCGATTTGTGGCCTCGCCCAGGGACGTAATGGAGATAGAAGAGGTATTGGATGCCAGGATGACCTCGGGGCGTGTGAGTTGGTCCAAGGTCTTGAAGAGGTCTCGTTTGGCCTCCTCGTTTTCGATGATGGCCTCGACGACAAGATCCACATCTTTCAGATCCTCCAGATTCGTGGTGGTGTGGATTCTCTGAAGGGCTGCGGTTTTGTCGGATTCCTGGATCACACCCTTTTTGATTTGCCGGTCCATGTTCTTGGAGATGGTCTGGAGGGCGCGATCCAGGATCTCCGGTGTCAGGTCCCGCAGGACCACATCATAGCCGGCCAATGCAAAGACGTGAGCAATGCCATTGCCCATTGTCCCAGCGCCCACAACGCCCACTTTCCGAATGGCCATGGGATAAACCTCCTTTCTATGCTTGAAATCACTCAAAACCGGATACGCAAAGTATAATCGGCACCCCTCAGCCCTTCAATGTACCTCAAGTTATATGGCTACGACAATGCGGTGCTTTGAGGTAGACCATGAGAATAAACTCATTTTATAATCTTTATGCCAAGTGAGGAGGTGCGGGAAATGATAAAAACCATTAAGAGGTTTTTGTTCCTCATAATGGGGTCAGGATTCATGATCCATTTTGGATGTGCTTCCTCACAGGCTACCCGAAGTGCCTATCTATCGAAAAAATACCGGGAGGAAAACCCTTTCCACGTCCTTTTGAATGGGATTCAATCAAACGATACAACGGAGATTAAGAGAGCACTAAGTTTAGGCTTAAATATTAATGGTCTGTATTCAGTCAAATTAAAAGACCAATATATCGAGTTAACACCTTTACATTTGGCGGTGTATTACAAAAGACCTTTAGCAGTTAAGTATTTACTGAAGCACGGAGCGAATCCCAATTACAACAAGGACATCCCGTACCAATACACACCTTTACATTTGGCCGTTCGTATTTCGAGTGATACAATTGTGAGATATCTTTTGGAGGCGGGAGCGGACCCCAATCTGCAAAGTGAAGATGGAAACACACCCCTCCACATCGCAGTTTCATCTTCTCAACCGGATATACAGATTATCCACCTTCTAATAGACTATGGTGCAGACATCAATAAAGAGAATAAAGACCAATACACGCCGGTAGATCTCACGATAATCAATAAAAACTTTATAATTTTAGGAAAATTTTTCTAACAATATAAAGATATTGAGTTACATAGCGAAGTTATTTTTGATCTTGTGAATAAAAATGACGTGGAAATGATGAGGTTTCTTCTTCAACACAACCTGGATCCGAATATTAAAAACGAATTCGGCTGGACACCCCTCCATATAGCCGCAAGTTCCGGTTTCTACGATATGGTCCGCTTGCTGGTTCAATATGGTGCAGATGTGAATTCAAAGGATCCTTATAATGTGACTCCTCTGCATCTGGCTGTCAAAAATAAAAATTTGAAAATAATTGTTTATCTTTTACGAAATGGAGCAGATCCGAATTTTCCGACAAAAAGCGGTTTCACTCCTCTTGACTACGTTAAAAACGATCCGACCCTCTATCAATACCTTGTGAACTTGGGATTCTCTGAAGAAGGATATTTTAGTGTGCCTAAATTAAAATCCTTATTTGAAAAAAATTTAAATTTTGATAAAGACGCATTTTTATTGAAGGCTGTAGAGATCGGGAAAAAGGAGGTCATAAATTACTTGTTGCAGCGGGGGGCGAATATAAATGCTAAAGATGAGTCCGATCGGACACCGTTGCACATTGCTGTCTGGAAGGGAGATTTGGGATTAGTGCAGACACTGGTTGATTTTGGAGCGGATGTGAATGCACGGGATGTGAATGGTCGGACACCGTTGTATATAGCGGTGGAGGAGGGGCACAGGGAGATTGTGGAGATATTGATTCGGGAGGGTGCGGATGTCAATGGAGAGGATAAGGAGGGGAGGACACCGTTGCACATTGCTGTCTGGAAGGGGGATTTGGGATTGGTGCAGACACTGGTTGATTTTGGAGCGGATGTGAATGCACGGGATGTGAATGGTCGGACACCGTTGCATATAGCGGTGGAGGAGGGGCATAGGGAGATTATGGAGATGTTGATTCGGGAGGGTGCAGATGTCAATTGTAGAGATTCTCTTGAAGCCACACCCTTTATCTATGCAGTGTATCATCATTACAATGAACTCGAAGATCTATTGAGACAAGTAGGGGCCGACACTTCTGCTTGGAGGATTCCTGTATGGAAGATTCCTCATGTAATAGAGAAAAGCGGTTCCGAATTTGACCCTGTGCTCGAGTATATAATGAGTCAGATTGGTCACTTTACACTTGAACCCCCCTATATTCGAGATCTAAAAGATGTGACAAGATTGATAAGACGTTTTCATTTAGACTCTATCAATTGGTATACGGAAGAACATAAAGAAATTACAAGAGAATTTATAACTGGATATGATTATAGAGAAGACTCGACCATTATATATGGTATGAAATTTAAGTTTATATCTGAAACACCAAAAATAAGAGAAGTATATTTTACTTATAGATATTTAATACCCGACAAGGATTATTCAAAATCACTAAAAATGTTTTTCAAGAATGTA
>WFXO01000036.1 GCA_015490555.1 Caldifarciminota bacterium
GATGTCGGAGAGGCGGGCGTTCGGAGCACCGTGACCCCCGACTTGCGGAGGATCTCCGCAATCTCCACTGCGCGGGGCAAAAGGCACATCCGCGCGATGTGATAATCCACCCAAATCCGGGGAAAGGTCGAATATCGGACCGACTCCTCAAGGCTGAGCGCCGAGCGCATCAGGGCCAAGAGGTCCTCCTGCGCAATCTTCTGGGCGATCTCCTCAAAGAGGTTCCGTTCAATGCCCGCCTTTGCGCGGAGGACCTGTGCCAGGGCGTCTTCCAACCCCCGTGCGAATTCCTGGGGGCTGATCCCCTGAAGAAACCAGGTGTCGACGAGCCGGAGCGCGCCCGATACGTCTTGTGCCAGAATCCGGTCCAGAAGTTGGATGTACTGGTCATCTTCGACCATCCCCAAGAGGCGCACGACATCCTCGGGCTGGATCACTCCTTCTGCGAAGACATGGAGTTGTTCAAGGAGGCTAATCGCGTCCCGTAGACTGCCGTGGGCATACCGCGCGATCCGTTGGAGGGCCTCTGGACTCGCCTGGATGCCCTCTTTCTCCGCGATATCCTGGAGACGGCGTTGGATCTCTTTGAGACTGAGCGGCCGGAAGTCGAACCGCTGGGTTCGGGAGATCACAGTCTCGGGAACTTTCCTGGGTTCTGTCGTGGCAAAGATGAAGACCACGTGTTCGGGGGGCTCTTCCAGGGTCTTCAGGAGGGCATTGAAGGCTTCGGGGGTCAACATGTGGACCTCGTCAATGATGTAGACGCGGTACCGACCGCGGGTGGGCATCAAGCGGATATTTTCTCGGAGGTCTCGTACCTGGTCGATCCCACGGTTCGAGGCGCCATCGATCTCGATCACGTCCATCGACCGAGAGGCATTGATCTCCCGGCAGACCACGCATTCATTGCAAGGCTCCGGGGTCACGCCTTTTTCGCAATTGAGCCCTTTGGCCAGGATCCGGGCCGTGGTCGTTTTCCCGACCCCACGAGGACCTGTGAAGAGGTAGGCGGAAGCGATGCGACGGGACTTCAGAGCATTGTATAAGGTCCGGGTTACGTGCTCCTGACCGGTCACCTCGGAAAAGCGCTTGGGGCGGTACTTTACCGGGAGGTTCATGGCAGGGTAATTATACAGTCTGGGCCGAAAGCGGCCCACAGAATCCGCACCAAATCACACAAAACATTGCCAACTTTACACGGTTGGTTTGCGATTTATAATTACGGCCTTGGGCCAAACAAGGAGGTGTATGATGAAGGGCTCTGGGTATCTGAGGCTATGGTGGGTGGCCCTCTGGTTCCTTCTGATCGGAGGGCAAAGGCTCTACGGAGAGTGGCAATTTATTGCAGGAGACTTCATCTCTGGAGTCTGTGCGATCGGCAATGAGGTCTGGACCGCCGAAAGTGACGGACGGGTCCGACACAGTACCGATGCAGGCCAGACCTGGGAAGTCCTTCAAACCCCTACCTATGAACGGCTCTATGGGGTCTTCTTCGTCGATTCCAATGAAGGATGGGTTGTCGGCCAAGACGGGTTTATCTTCCACACGACGGACGGGGGACAGACCTGGACCCAGCAATTTCCGACGGTCGCCGTATGGTTTAACGATGTGGTGTTTGTCTCGGCAACGGAGGGTTGGGTGATCGGCCAGAGCGGGACCATCCTTCACACGACGGACGGTGGGCAGACCTGGACCCAACAGACCAGCGGTACCACGAGGTTTCTCCGGGATATTACCGCGTTAGACGCCACCCATCTGTATATCGTGGGGTCCTCCGGGACGGTTTTAAAGACCTCAGACGGCGGCCAGACCTGGGTCTCCCTCCCCAGTCCAACATCCAGCACCCTCTATGGGGTCGGGTTTGAAGACACCTTAAAAGGCTGGGTCGTAGGGTCTTCCGGAAAGATTTTCCGAACCGAAGATGGCGGCCAGACCTGGGTCCAGCAAACCTCTGGGACCACGAACTCCCTGTATGCCATCGCGGTCACGGGCCCGGATACCGCCTGGGTTGTAGGCAAAGACGGGACAATCCTCCACACCACCGATGGCGGGAACACGTGGAACGTCACCACGGATATCACGGTAAACTGGTTCTACAATGTCACATTCTCAGAGACCGGCATCGGCTGGATTGTGGGGAGTGGGGGCGCCATTTACGGGAGCACGGACGGTGGCAACACCTGGGAGCCCAAAGTGCTGGAGACCTGCATGGGGTTCCGTCGTGTGATCTTTGGGGATGCCACCCATGTCTGGGCCACCGGGGTCGATGGCACCATCATGTACTCGGAAGATGCGGGCCTGACCTGGGTCCGGCAGAATGTCCCCTATGACGGCTGGTTCTTTGGGGCCGATTTCATCAATGGATCCACCGGGTGGGCCGCCGGCTACGACGGAACTATTGTCCATACCACGGATGGCGGCCAAACCTGGGAACTGCAGAACTCCGGTACCACCACCGATTTAGTAGATGTCTCCGCCGTAGACGAAAACACTGCGTGGATCGTCGGAAAGGATGGACTCATCCTCCATACGACGGACGGCGGGCAGACCTGGACCCAGCAAACCAGTGGAACCGCGGTGGATTTTAAGAGTGTGACCTTTTACAACGCCAATCTGGGGATTGCCGTTGGACAGTCCGGAACCCTCTTGAGGACCGAAGATGGCGGCCAGACCTGGACCGCAATTTCTGTCCCGACAGCATCCGATCTCTACGATGTCTCCTTCGGGGATTCCTCTCATGTCTGGGTCGTGGGCAAAGATGGAACGATCCTCTATTCGGAAGATGCGGGCCTGACCTGGTCTCTCCAGACCTCTGGGACCACGGTGGACTTCTATCGAGTGAAGTTCATTGACACCGCGGAAGGCTGGGCGACCGGAGGCGCCTTGGGCGTGGCCCTCGTGGCACACACGACAGACGGCGGCCAAACCTGGGAACTCGTAGACCTTCCCACCATTATGGCCATCTGGGGGGTAGACTTCGTGGATCGGCACCTGGGTGTCCTTGTCGGGAACGGCGGTGTGATCTTCCGCTATGAAGCCGCGCCGACGTATCCCACCCTCACCATTGCAGAGATCCAGGGACAATCCGATGCCTCCCCCTATGTCGGCGATACCGTGACCACCACGGGGATTGTGACCGGGGTCTATTCCAACGGGTTCTTCATGGAGGAGCGGCCGGGCGGGGCCTGGCACGGCATCTGGGTTTATACCAGCAGTGCCCCCACCGTCAGCGTCGGGGATAGCATCGTAATTACGGCAGAAGTCAATGAGTACTACGACATGACGGAATTGTTGAATATTGTGGACCTCCAGGTACTGGCCTCTGGACTGCCTCTCCCGGGGCCGACGGCGTTAAATTCCGGTGAGGTGCCCCAGGAGATGTATGAAGGGGTCTTCGTGCGTGTGGACAGTGCGATCTGTGTGGCGCCCGACCTGGGCTATGGAGAGTGGTTGATTGACGATGGGTCCGGACCGTGCCGGGTGGATGATAAGGGCGTGTCTTACTTGCCCGACTCCGGCGAGATGTACACCGTTCAGGGACCCGTGTTTTACTCCTATGGCGAGTATAAGATCGAGCCCAGAGACTCCTCAGACATCATCCACATCGTGGCAGTTGCAGAGCAGAACAGTCATCCACTCTATCCTTTCGACTTGCAAATCAGAACACAAAGCGATGGAGTAATCTTCATGAAGTACGTGATCCCAAATAGAAGTCCGGTGCGGTTGGAAATTTACAACGTTTTAGGACAGCGGATTCGAGTACTCTCGCAAGGAGTCAAACTCCCCGGGACGTACACCATAATCTGGGATGGGACCGATGTAGAGGGCACCCACGTGGGTCCAGGAATCTACTTCTGCCGTCTGATAGCCGGGGAACGTGCTCTCTCACAACGTTTTTGGTGGATTCCATAGGGAGAGGTTGAAGGGGCGCGCCGTCGGCGCGCCCCTTAGCCTCTATTCCATTGTGGGGATTGGCCATAAAATGCCGCGAGAAATGGGCGGGAGGTCTCCATGATGTTTTCTGCTTTGATCCCTTTGCTGATCCTTTGTCAGGTCCAACCTACAGATTTACGGAGAGGGCTCCATCTCAACGGAAACATTCGGACCACCTTTTTTAATGACGGAGGAGTAGGAGGGCCTGACCGGGTGTATCCATGGCCGAGGATAGAGTGGCCCGCGGGTTCTGGGCACCAGTATCTTTACGAAATCGGCCTTTTGATTGCGGCAAAAGTGAAGGGGTACAACTCAACAACGGCCGAAAGTACGTGGCTGTGGATCGTTGACGATGCCATCAGAGATGGCGGAGACGAAGATTTGAAGCCCGTTGCAGGCTATGTGAATGAGGCGTTTCTCGATACCCTTGCCCTGACCAGGAGGCCCGCTTCGTGGCCCGCGGAATGGGCTCCCTATCATACCCTCTGGGGCGATACCATTACCGGACTCTCAGGGGAGTGGGCGGGGGAGTTTGGCCCGGGTGTTATTCTGGGTGACGAAGAGAGTTTCTTTGTGTCTGCGGATTTCTGGAACTTTGAGTTTTTCCCGGATTCATCACCAAGAGCCACTTACTATGACCCCCTGACGGGGTACGGCGGCCTGGGGTTGTGGATAGAGGTTCACACCTATGTCTTCAACTCGCCCGAATTGGCGGACGGAATGATCTTTTCCTTCATCATCTACAATCTGAGCCCGAAACCCCTGGATAGTCTCGCCATCGGTTGGTTTGTAGACACGAGAATAGGAGGACCTGGTCCCGACTTCGCAGATGACCCTGTCGATTACGATTTTGACTTGCAGTATGTACGCTTTTATGATGAAGATGGGTGGGGCATCGATATGGAAGGCAATCCCTACCGATGCGGTCAGATGGGGTTCTTCGTGCTCCAAACGCCTGGAAATCCGAACGATGGCGTAGACAACGACTCCGACGGGATGCTTGACGAGAGCCCCTGGAACGGCATTGATGACGATGGGGATTGGAGTCCTGCTACAGACGATGTCGGACGAGACGGCCTTCCCAATACCGGTGATCCGGGGGAAGGAAACGGGGTCCCTGACCTCGGAGAACCCCACTTCGAATGGAGGGATCCCGACGAAATTGACCAGATCGGAATGACCTCGGTTCATATAGAAAGTTACGATATGCCTGTACTTCCAGCAATGGACAGTCTCGCTGCCCCTCTATTATTGCACCAGATTTCAACACCCCCAACACCCCCTGGGGATTATGTTACCTTTATCGGCAGTGGCCCCTTCTCTTTGCCGCCCGGAAAATGGACCAAATTTGCTTTTGCAGTTGTGATGGCCGACAGCAATGTTCCCGACCCCCTGGTCGAGAAGGGCCTGGTCATCCGACAAATCTATGAGACCTCTCTTGGCCTGGGGCTCACGAATGTGCTCGAAAATGATCACTTTTCGGCTATCCAACAACCTCCCATCGTTGTCTTCCAGAACATTTCTTCCAGGACGCTGAGAGTGCAAATCCACCGGGAAATCCCTCGCTTGTGGATGCGGATTTTTGATCCCACCGGACGCATGCGTGGTGAGAGAACGTTTTCAAACCTTTCCGCAGGACAGAATGTGGATGTCACCTATCAGGAGATGATGGGGCCTGTCTTTGCTCCAGGGGTATATTTCGTCAACTTCTTGACAGCGGATGGCTTTTCATACACGAAGAAGATGTGGCTTGTAGGGCCCAGATAATCCACTGATTGGGTCTTTTTCCCTTGAAAACGAAAGAGGGGGTCTGTATAACTTGCCTATGCTCGTTTTAACCCCTCAAGAGATGCGGGAGATCGACCGCATCACCATCGAAAACCTCGGGATCCCTGGCATCGTCCTTATGGAAAACGCCGGCCGCGAGGTCTATCATGCCCTTGAAGAACGGTTCGACCTCGAAACACTCTCCGTGACCGTCATCTGCGGCAAAGGGAACAATGGGGGAGACGGCTTCGTGGTCGCTCGCTACCTACTGGGCCGGGTCTACGACCTCAAAGTCTTCCTCCTGGGCTCCAAAAAAGAGGTCAAGGGCGACGCTCGATTCCACATGGAACTCTTTGAAAAAGCCGGTGGGGAAGTCGAAGAGATTTCCGAAGAGAACCTCCATGTCCTGATCCCCTATGTCCGCTCTGCTGACCTCATTGTAGATGCGATCTTCGGCACCGGATTCCGGGGGGAAGTCACCGGTCTTTATCAAGACGTCATCGAAGAGATCAACGCCTCGTCTGCCTACCGGGTCTCGGTGGACATCCCGTCCGGGGTGAACGGCGAAACCGGGGAGATAAGGGGGGTCGCCGTCTTTGCCGATCTTACGGTGACCATGGCGTATCCCAAGACCGGCCACTACCTCTATCCAGGCCGCCTTCTCCGCGGCGAACTCCAAGTGGCCGATATCGGGATTCCGGACGCCATTGCTCGCCCCTGGAGCCAGCGGGAACTCTTGACCATGGACCGTGCCCGCAGCCTGTTGCCCCTTCGGCTCGGGGACGAGAACAAAGGGAATTTCGGCAGGATCCTCGTGGTCGCCGGGTCCCGGGGCTACACCGGGGCCGCAACCATGACGGCAGAAGCGGCCCTCCGGGCCGGGGCCGGCTTGGTCTACCTCGCCACCCCCCACTCCCTGAACCCGATCTACGAACAGAAACTTACGGAAGTGATTACCCTTCCGGTCCAGGAAGAGGACGGTCGGATTGCCCCCGGTGCTGTGGAGGATCTGGAGAAGACCGGGATCCGGTTTGATGTCCTGGCCATCGGACCGGGACTAGGCCGGACCGACACGATGAAGGAGACCGTCCGAAGGATGATCGAGTGGTTCCAGGGCCCGATCGTCATTGATGCCGACGCCTTTGTCCTGTTATTCCAGGAAAAATCTCTCCCGGAGTGGCAAATTCCGCCCGTTGTGACCCCCCATCCCGGGGAACTCGGGCTGGTGATTCGTGCGAATCCGAAGACCGTTCACCGGAACCGTCTGAATGTTGCCCCGGACTTTGCGAGGAAGACGGGCACCATCACGGTCTTGAAGGGCAGTCCCACGGTCATTGCGCTGCCCGAGGGGCCGGTCTGGATCAATGCCACGGGCAATGCCGGCATGGCCACGGCCGGGACCGGGGATGTCTTGACCGGCATGATCGCGGGCTTCTTGGGCCAGGGCCTGGATCCCGCCGACGCTGCCCAATTGGCCGTCTATCTCCACGGCCTGGCAGGCGACATCGTCACCGCCCAGGACTCCATGTATACCCTTAGAGCGACCGACCTCCTCCGAGCGCTCCCCCTGGCCTTCAAGATCTTGATGCACGCAGACGAGTTCGTAGAGGAGGGGGATGAAGAGGAGTGAACAGCCTATTCAGCACCGTCCTGGCATTGGTTTCTGTCTTCCGTTTTCAGCACCATCTTGCCATCGGCCGTTTCGGGTACATCAACAACCTGGACATCTCGTATCAGACCTTGACCTTGGCCACGGTCGGGGGGGTTCTGGTCTATGACCTCCGCACGCACCAGCCCATCCGTACATATGTGACCGATGCACCGGTCACCCATGCCCTGACCTCACCCGGCGATGCCGAGACCTATTTTGTCACGCAAGGTGGCCTCTACAAACTCTTCCGGGGCGTCTCGGAACCCATCTATCTGGGCAACGTTGGTGATATTGATGCCCTGGGGTACTCCGCGGAGTATCTCTGGATTTACCGAAACCACGAGTACCGTCGGTTCCTTCGATCCGGTGGGGATCTGGGCCCTGCGACCCCTCCGAAGAACACCCGATGGACCGGGACCCTGAATCAGTTGTCGTTTGAGGATCGAAAACTCGCCTTCCTTAGCCCTTTCTTTGTGTACGATCCTCGGATGGGCACCGTCGACTATACCGTTGCCGTCCAGAATCAATCCACCCTCTATGTCGGCACCTGGGGGTTGGGGGTCTTTGTCTATGACCTTCGGACCTGGCAGAAAAAGGACTCCATTTATTTTGCGGTGGAGCCTCCGGAGATCTGGACCCTGGCACCCGCCCGGGACGGCGGGGTCTGGATCGGTGGCCCACGGGGGCTCACCCATTGGGGCCCCGATCGGCTGTGGTCCCTTTCGTCAACCCGGCGAACCGACTTCGGTTGTGACCGGATCTATGACCTCCTTGACCGGCCGGAGGGCCTCTGGATCGGCGCTGACTGTGGGCTGTTCCGCTATCGCAAAGACTTCTTTTCCAAAATCTCAACGATCGCTCGACTACCAACTGGGATCACGGCCCTGGCGGCAACCGATGACCTCCTCTGGCTCGGAAGCGAAGGGGCCTGGGGCGTCCTGAAAAACGGCAGAAACCTGATCACCTACACGCTCCCTTCTCCGGCCACGGTGTACCAGATCTTGAGCGGGCGTAGGAGCGCCTATCTTCTGACCGACCTGGGACTCTACGTCGTGAGGCCGGACACAGATGTCGTGTATTTCCTGAAAGATCCAAGGAACTGGCTCCGATCAAACGTCCTGGCCGGCACCCGCTGGCAGGATTCCCTTTATGTCATCGGGGCCGATGGGCTCGTCATCTGGCGAGACGAGGATACGACCTTCCGGTATCTCGCGACCCCCTATAACCCTCAAGGCCAGATGACGTATGCCGTGGCCGTGGATGAACGGGCGATCTACCTCGGCACCCAGTCCGGGCTCTATGTCTTTGACCGTGAAGCCAAGAATTGGATTCGATATGGCCGCTATGATGGCCTGAACGATGAGGAGGTCCGGGACCTCGTGGTCCACGGCGATACCCTGTTCGTGGGGACGCGCCGGGGCCTGGTCCTCCTCTGGTGAGTGACATGGACCATAGGGAGTTCAATCTGTTGCGTCTCCATGCGATCCCGGGGGTGCGGTGGCGTACCATCCACCGGATTTTCCGGATCTTAGAAGAACGGGGCGAGACCCTCGAGGACTTCTTCCACGCGACCCAAGAGACCTGGCGAAAGGTCTTTCGTTTACCCGGGCCGGTGGTAGAGCACCTGGCCCATCGGTCCCCGGAAATCGACCGGCTTGCCTTTGAGTGGCAGGTGGGGCTCACACCGCTCCGGGCTCGTGTCTTGAGCGAATCACATCCCGCCTATCCCGATCGGGTTCGGTCCTTTTTTGAGACCCCGCCCCCGATCCTGTATTGGGTTGGGGATTGTGAGGCCTTTACGACCCACCGTTGGGTTTCCTGGGTGAGTTCGCGGACCCTCACGGCCCGAGGCCAGCGGATCCTGTCGGACCTCGTGGATCGGATCCCGGAACTACCGACCTCCATTGGGGTGGTTTCCAGTTTTTACCGGCCGGTCTATCGTCGGATCGCCCGGGCCAGTCTGGCGGCTCATCGCCCCACCCTGCTGGTCCCGGATCGGGGCTTCCTGCAGGTCCGAAACTCACCCCTGATGAAAATGAGACATGAACAGACTTGGATCGTTTCTCCTTTTGCACCGGATGATGTGGGGACGGGCGGAAGCGGGCCCAAACGGGACCAGATGCTGGTGGCGCTGTCGGACAAAGTGGTGGGGTTAGAGATCCGGGCGGGTGGGGTGATGGAAAGGGTCCTCCAACAGGCCCTCCAAAAGGGCAAAACGGTCTGGGTGTATCAGCCTCCGTATCCCACAACCTCGAACGAAGGGAACTTCCATCTATTGGCTCAAGGGGCCCGGCCGTTTCGGGATCTTCAAGATTTATGGGGTTCACTCCTCGCGTCGTAGACCTTCACACCCGCGGCTGAAAGAGCCGCTCGAAAAGCCGCTCCAGAACCCCCAGATTCATGGCCCGCAAGTGATACAGGAGCAGGAGGTAGTAGGCCAGGAACGCCAGAAAGATCGTGATCACTGCAGCGGGATGCCGACGGAGCCGCCATAAGAGGATGACGCCGAGGGTCACCAGCGCCAGTTTGGACAGCATGAACGCGAGGGGATGGGCATTCACCAGATCCGAGAGCAGAGGGTTGCCTTCGATGGCTTTGCCGGAATAGACCCAGATCAGGGTCAGGATGCCGTCCAGGACATTCAGAACGACGATCCCTGCGATGACCCCTTTCAGCCAGGCATCGTGCTGAGGTTCACTGACGACGATCGGTTTCATGGCGCGTTGTGTGGCTGGAATAGGTCGGAGGAAGGGGGAGGCTCCAAGAGCGCCAGTGCCTTATGGGTGCCCCGAGGCAAAGGCAAAGACGCGATCTCGTCCGGCGGAACCCATCGGTATGTTTCCGGCCCCCGAACCCACCGGGGCTCGGCTTCGACCCGGCCACGAAACAGGTGGAGGGTCACGGAGAAATGAGTATATCCGTGCTGGACACGGCCCAGGTACTCCAGCTTGTCGGGAATGTGGAGCCCCAGTTCCTCATAAAGTTCGCGACGAACGGCCTGTTCTAAGGTTTCACCGGGTTCGACCTTGCCTCCCGGCAATTCCCAGAGTCCGCCCAAGAAGCCCTCCTGTTTGCGACGGGTCAATAACACCCGGCCCTGGGCGTTGAGGAGATAGGCAAGGACTACTTCGTAATGGGGACGGGGTTTCTTGGGCTTTTTCAGGGGGCGGTTTGGGATTGTTCCGTGGGCGTAGGCCTGGCAGAAGGACCGGACTGGACACTCGGAACATCGAGGGTTTTGAGGGGTACAGATGAGGGCCCCCAATTCCATCAGCGATTGGACAAAGGCCGAGACTTCCCCATCGGGCACTGCGTTCAGCAAGGGCTCCCCTGCCTCACGGTAGTCCAGATCTCTGAGGGTTGCGAGGTCGAACAGGCGGGCCAGGACCCGGCGGATGTTGCCATCCAGGGGAAAATGACGTTCGCCAAAGGCGATGGCCCAGACCGCTGCGGCCGTGTAGGCCCCGACACCCGGCAATGCTCGAAACGCTTTGTAAGACGGGGGGAAGCCCCGGTATTGCTGCCACGCCTGTTGTGCCGCACGGTGGAGATGCCGGGCCCGGGCATAATAGCCCATCCCTTCCCAGGCCTTCAAAACGGCCTCCAACGGGGCGTTCGCTAGATCTTCAAGGGTGGGGAACTGCTCCAGAAAGCGGTGGTAATAGCCCAAAACGGTGTCTACACGCGTCTGCTGGAGCATCACCTCTGAGACCCAGATCCGGTAGGGGTCCTTCGTCCGACGCCAGGGGAGATCCCGCGCATGCCGGTGGAACCAGCGGAGGAGAGTCTCCACCAGGAGAACGGTCTGGGAGGTCTGAGTCCGGGCGTCAGCCATCGGCGATAAGATATAGCCCGGACTCGGGAACCTCAAACCGGGTCCGTTTCCCAGAGTCGAGTGGTCTTCCGGAGACTCACATAGGCGCCGCGTCCGACAATCAGATGGTCCAGGAAGGTCAACCCCAGGATTTTGGAAGCCTCCAGAATCCGGCGTGTGAGTTCCAGGTCCTCCGTGCTCGGCTGCGGGTCGCCGGAGGGGTGGTTATGGACCAGGATAAAGCCGGCACACCGGGACTCTAAGGCGGGCGCCAGGATCTCCCGCGGATGCGCCAAACTGGCGTCTAAGGTCCCGATGGTCAGCGTTTCGTCGCGAATGAGGCGGTTTCGGGTATCGAGATAGAGGCCCCGCAGGTGTTCTTGAGCGAGTGTTTCCATAGGCCGGACATAGGCGTAGACCTCTTCGGGCGTACGTAAAGAGACCGTGTGGGGCGGGCTGGCAAAGAGCCGCCGGCCCAATTCCAGCGCCGCGACCACCTGGCAGGCTTTGACCTTACTCAGGCCAAAGAGGTCTTGGATCTTTTGGACATCCGCTTCCGCGTAGACAGCCTGGGGCGCGTATTGCTGGATGATGCGGTGTGCCAGAGAGAGGACCCCTTCCCGGCGGGTGCCGGAGCCGAGGATCACGGCCATCAGTTCTTCATTGGTCAACGCCTGAGGCCCTTGCCGGACCATCTTTTCCCGCGGGCGTTCCTCGACCGGGAGGTCTCGGATCCGGGGAATCTGATCAGCCCCCTGCCAATCCATGCCCTAACGATAGGCCTTGCACCTGGGATCTGTCAAGCCCTTTATGAACCCCGCCACCCATCCCTTCCGAAGGTCGATGCGATGAGGCTCGGAGAATCTTTCCTGTCACACTAAACATTCTGGACCACTCACCCGTGCTGAAATCATACCACATGGCAACATCGTCAACATAGGACCATCCCCCCGCTGGCCCCCGATGCCACGGCACCCAGAACCAGTTCCTCACAGGGTCATAGAAAGGGTGCGCCATGATATCCACAAGCGTATCGGGGCCGGTCAGACGTTGTTGTGTGGTCCACTGCCAGGAGGTATCCGGAGCAGGAGAGGATAGGGAATAGGGAAGGGAGACCGGTTGATCTGAGAAGGATGCGTTGCGGGGGTTGGGGGATCTGACCGGCCAGATGCCCAGAGAGATGGTTTTGTTCTGGAAGAGATAGATGCCGGGTTGCGGGAGGGGTTCCTGGGGGTTTTGTGGGCGGATGACG